>CAJWPI010000001.1 GCA_913045055.1 uncultured Gammaproteobacteria bacterium
AGAAAAGCCTAAGAAAGAAGAAGTAGAAGCTAAGAAAGAAGAAAAGCCTAAGAAAGAAGAAGTAGAAGCTAAGAAAGAAGAAAAGCCTAAGAAAAAAACCAGTCCTAAAAAGAAATAAAAGTTATTTTTTTATAAAGAACTTACTTTAATTTATTAGATATAAATTTTATTATTTTTCTTGAGAGGATAGTTTTGCTGCACTTTTTAACAAAAATTTCTTCTTCATTTGTTATAAGTAAGACTTCGTTGTAATCGGAATCGAACCCTATTTCTTCTGAAGAAACATCATTTCCTACAACCAAATCAAGTTTCTTTTTTCTTAATTTTTCTTGAGAATTCTTTAAAAGATTATCTGTCTCAGCTGCGAAACCTACCACAAAGGGTTTTTCTTTTAAATTACTCACCTCTCTAAGAATGTCTGTTGTTTCATTCATTTCTAGAGAGATAGATTTTTTTGTTCTCAATTTCTTTATTTTACTTTCCTTGGGAAATTTTGGACGATAATCCGCTACCGCTGCTGTACTTATAAAAATATCAGAATCTTTCACATGATGCATAACTGATTTGAGCATCTCTTCTGCTGTTTTTATCTTAACTAGATGAACATTTTTGGGACAATCTAAGCTTACTGGACCGCTTATTAAAACTACTTTTGCACCGGCTTCTAAAGCTGCTTCTGCAAGAGAAAAGCCCATCTTTCCTGAGCTTCTGTTAGAAATGTAACGAACTGGATCTATGGGTTCTTGGGTTGGACCTGCAGTAATTAAAACCTTTTTACCAGACAATTTCTCAGTATCAAAAATCAAAGAAAGATTCTTTAGTATTTCTTCAGGTTCAACCATTCTCCCAGGACCTACCTCTCCGCAAGCTTGTTCTCCTGATGCAGGCCCACAGATGATGGTTCCCTCTTTTTTAAGTTTTTTAATATTCTTTTGGGTTCTTGCATCCCTCCACATTACCTGATTCATTGCTGGAGCTAATATTAGGGTTCCCTCATAGGCTAAAGTAACTGTTGATAATAAATCATCACCCTCTCCTGAAGCTAACTTTGCAACAGTATTAGCTGTGCAGGGAGCTATCAACATAACATCTGCCCATCTAGACAATTCTATGTGGCCCATAGCTTCTTCAGATTTTGGATCTAATAGCTCAATTTTTACAGGGTTTCCTGAAAGAGCTTGTAAAGTAAGGGGGGTTATAAATTCTTGAGATGATTTTGTCATGACAACCCTAACATTAGACCCCTCTTTTTTTAATTTCCTTACAATTTCTGCTGATTTATAGGCTGCAATGCCACCTGTAACAGCTAAAAGAATGTTTTTATTTGTTAAGTAATTCAATTTCTTTAAAAAAAGGGATTTCATTATAACTTCATATTCTTGCTTGCAGATAGACGTTCTGGTATAAAGCGCGACTTCAAAAGAGTTTTGATTAAAATGACTAAAATTTGTCAAGTAACAGGAAAAAAGCCTTTGAGAGGCAATAATGTTTCTCATGCAAAAAATAGAACAAAAAGAACTTTTCAGCCAAATGTTCATAAACATAGATTTTGGATTGAATCTGAGAAACGGCATATCAGCTTAAACGTTTCTGCTAAGGGAATGAGAATTATTGATAAAAAGGGAATCGACCAAGTTCTTTCTGATATTAAGAAAAAAGGTATTAAACTATGAGAGAAAAGATTAGGTTAGTTTCTTCTGCGGGAACAGGTCATTTTTATACAACTGACAAGAATAAGTCTAGTATGCCAGACAAGTTTGAAATAAAAAAATTCGATCCTGTTGTGAGAAAACATGTCATTTACAAGGAAGAAAAGATTAAATAACTCCCGAGGCTGCCTTAATAAATAATTTTCTTATCTCTTTATTTTTCTTTGTAAAGTCAAAAGCAAAATTTCTTCCCAGTTTAATCCATGAATTTTCGCTGGCAAAGCCGTATTTAAAAACCTCCATTAAAGCCATCATTCTTAAATTATATTTCTTCCTTTGTTGTTCATATTCAGTCAACACTGTGTCTATTCCTATGTCCAATCCTTTCCTTCTTGAATAACAAATCACTTTGTATAAAGAAAAGACATCTGATAATCCAAGATTCATTCCTTGTCCTGCTAAGGGGTGAAAAGTGTGAGCGGCATCACCCACTAATACAACTCTTTCTTTGTAGTATTCTTTTGCATGTAATTGGTTAAGGGGGAAGGTTAATGTTTTACCTAAGATATTTAGATTACCCAATCTCAATTCAGATCTTGCTTCTAGAGTAGCTATTAAAGCCTTCTTTTCATCTAATATAGAATTCAATCTCTCTTTATTGACTGACCAAACTAATGAAAAATTTGCTCCATTGGCTTGATCAAAAGGTAAGAAGGCTAGGGGACCGGAAGAAGTGAAAACCTGCCAAGCAGTCTTTTCATTGGGCTTAGAAGCAGCTACTGATCCAACTATTGCAGTATGATTATAGCCCCAAGTTCTAATGGGTATTTTTGCAATGCTTCTAACAGTTGAAGATATTCCATCTGCTCCAATAATTAATTTGCCAGAGATAACCTTTTTTGAACTCATTCTGCATTGAGCATTACCTCTTTGTTGTATTATATTTTTCACAGTCTCATTAGTTAAGATCGTCAAATTATTTAATTCAGAAAATTTCTTAAATAATTCTGCGACTATGGCATTGTTGGAGACTATGTAGGCTAAACTGGTTTCTTTTATATCCTTTGACTGAAACTCTATATTAGAATCTCCTTCACCATCCCAAATAAACATTTTCTTAACTGGGGTAGAAAATTTACTAAGCTCTTCCCAAATGCCGATATCCTTTAACATGCCAATAGAAGTTAAATTTAAAGAAGAAGTTCTACCTGCAAAATAATCTTTATCCGTTATCTTGTCTGGAGATCCTTTATCTACTAGGCATATGCTTAAACCCTCTTTTGCGAGCAAAAGAGCTAGGGTTGTCCCTACCGCCCCAGCTCCCACGATTATTATTTCAAAATTAGTTTTCAAGAACTCATCAAACTTTCTATGTCTTCAGGTTCTCTAGGTGCCATAGAAGTTAGTATCTCATTGCCCTCTGAGGTAACTAAAACATCATCTTCAATTCGTACCCCAATACCAAGCCATTTTTTGTCTACTTGCTCCATGTTATCAAGTATATATATCCCTGGTTCTATAGTTAAAACCATCCCCTCTTCTAATCTTCTCCATTCACCATCTACTTTATAATTCCCCACATCATGAACGTCCATGCCAAGCCAATGACCAACCCTGTGCATATAATATTTTGAAAATGCACCCTTATTAATAAGATCAACAACCTTGCCTTCTAGTAATCCAAGTGAGATTAAACCTTCAGTTATTACTTCAATAGAACGGTTATGAACATTTATATAAGGATTCCCAGGTTTTACTTCTTTCAAAGCTTCAGTATGAGCTTCTAGAACTATTTTATAAATTTCTTTTTGTTCAACTGAGAACTTGCCATTCACCGGAAAAGTTCTTGTGACATCAGAAGCATAATGTTCATATTCACACCCTGCATCTACAAGCACTAAGGAGCCATCTTGTAAAATAGAGCTGTTTTCTGAGTAGTGCAGAATACATGCATTGTTTCCTCCACCGACAATGGAGTTATAAGCTGGAGATCTAGACCCTCCTTGCATAAAAGAATATAGATATTCGGCTTCTAGCTGATATTCAAACATTCCAGGAGAAACCTTTTGCATAGCGTTTTTATGCGCTACAGAGGTTATTTCACATGCCCTTCTCATTAAATCTAGCTCTTCGGTTGATTTTATTAACCTCATTTCATCTATTATCGAGTCAAGAGATATAAGGTTTAGTGGGCACTCAGATCCTCCTCTAATATTTCTTCTTATTTCGTTTACCCATTTTTTTATTTTATTATTAAGGCCGTTAGGTGAGCTCATTGAATAATAAATATTCTTCTTGCCTTCAATTAAAGAAGGCATCAATTCATCTAACTTGGTAATGCTGTATGCTCCATCGGCCTTAAATTTTTCTATGGCTCCCTCTTGACCTGATCTAAAACCTTCCCATTGTTCTAAAGCAGGTTCCCTGTCTCTACAAAAAAGTATATATTTTTCTTTTTCTTCTGGTCTTAGAACTATTAAGGATTCAGGTTCGTCATAACCAGAGAGATAAAAAAAGTTACTGTCTTGCCTGAAGGGGTAATTAGAATCAGAATTTCTTTTTTTAACTGAAGAAGAAGCAACAATTATTACAGAATCTTCCTCAATTCTTTTACAAAGATCTTCTCTTCTTTTTAGATAATTAACTTTTTCTTCTGACATTTAATGTTCCTTTTTTTCATCCTACCAAGTAAGATCGTACTATCAAGCAGAACTGTTTGGTAGAATTTCTTCAGACTCTATGGCGAACAAAGAACTACAAAAACTAGAAAACCAAATTCATAAGTTAGTTAAGTTGAGTTCTCAGCTTCAAGAAGCCAATCAACATCTTCTTAAAAAGAATACTCTCCTCAAAAAAGAAAATACCAACATCTTTAATGCTGTCAAAAAAACTAAAGATAAAATAAAAAGGTTGGTTAGTCACTTAGAGGGAAAAAAATAAGTTTTTGGAGTATGGAAAAAAATATAACTAGCGTAAAAATATTGGGCATGGAATACAAAATATCATGTTTGCCTGAAGAAGCTTCTCAAGTTGAAGAAGCTGCGGTCTATCTTAACAATAAACTACAAGAGGTAAGAAATAACTCAAAAATAGATGAAGGAAGGGCCTCTATAATAGCAGCCTTAAATATTACAAATGAACATCTAAAAAGTTTATCTATTAAAACTGATGAACCTGATTCAACATTAAAGATAAAAGAACTTTCTGAAATGTTGCAAAAGCAAATAGACAGTCTATCTAAAATTAATCTTTAATGAGTTATACTTTCTAACGCTTCCTAGTTTATTCGCTAGTTGGTGGTACCCTCGAGCCGATAATTAATACTAGGAGGTTTTGTTTGGTCTTGTTGAGTGGGCCCTTGTTTTATTTAGGGAGACCTGATAGATCTTCGAAACCACCGCCTTGAACTTCTTTTGGTTCAGGGCACATCAATAACGGTAGACCGGGAAGCATTTTTAAGATGAAAAAGGAATCTATAAGAAGATCTATTATTAAAATAAGGAATTCTTTATCTACAGAAACTACAGTTGAATCTCAAAATAAAATTTTTTCTTGCTGGAAAACTAAAAGAGATTCTATGAACATAGAGAAGGTAGGTTTTTATTGGCCTACAAAAAATGAGATCTCACCTCTTCTAATAATACAAGAATTGCTTTTTAAAAAAGTTGAATGCTATTTACCTGTAATTTCTCAAGATATAAGCTCTAAGATTATGTCCTTCAGACAGTATAAAGATTCTTCTCAAATGAAACTAAATAGATATAAAATTCAGGAACCTTCTGAAGGAACTGAAATATTGGCTAATGAATTAGATGTGGTATTTGTTCCTTTAGTAGCATTTGATAGTAAGGGGTACAGAATAGGAATGGGAGGAGGTTTCTATGATGCTACTTTTAAAACTGAAAGTGAAAAAAAGCAGTCTAAACTATTAGGTCTGGCTTACGAATTCCAAGAAGTTGATTCCTGTTTTCCTGAAGCTCATGATCTAAAGCTAGATGGGATAATTTGTCCAAATAATTTTTTACTTTTCTAGTCTTTATTCTAAAAAAGAAGAATAAGCTAAATTGTCTGTTTCTTCCCAAAATCTAAACCCAGTAGATTCCAGGTGTTCCTTCAAAAGGTTATTTTCTGATGGCTTTGCTTGAAAACCTACCAAAACTCTTCCAAAAGCTGCTCCCTGGTTACGATAATGAAACAAAGTAATATTCCATTTATCACCTAAAGAAGTTAAAAAATCCATTAAAGCCCCGGGCCTTTCAGGAAACTCTACTCTAAAGATTATTTCTCCATGAGAAATGATGTTTTTTGGGCCCCTGCCTCCTACCATGTGTTTTATATGAAGCTTAGCCAGCTCATTATCTGATAAATCAATAGTAGAATAACCTTTGGCTTTTAAGCGTTCTATAAAGATATCCCTCTCATCTTGACCATTATTAAATCTACAAGCTACAAATATATTGGCTTCTTCGCTGTCGTTAGCTCTATAGTTGAATTCGGTTATCATCTTCTTGCCTATATCTTTGCAAAATTTTCTAAAACTTCCTTTTTTTTCAGGTATAACTACACTTAGTAATATTTCCTTTTTTTCACCTATCTGCACTCTTTCAACTATATGAGAAAGTCTGTCAAAATTTATATTTGAGCCAGAATTAATTGCAATAAGTGTTTTTCCTTCGATCTTTTTTTCTTTGCAGTATTTCTTTAACCCCGCTAAGGCCAAAGCACCTGCCGGTTCTGCTATAGTCCTTGTTTCTTGGTAGGTATCCTGAACTGCAGCACATATCTCATCTATACTGACAGTAATAATAGAATCAAGCCATTCTCTAATTATAGGAAAAGTAACTTTTCCTATTTTTTTTACGGCCACTCCATCTACAAACAAACCTACTTCTGCTAGAGATATTCTTTTCTTGGCTGTGATGGCTGCTTTTAGACAAGCTGCATCATCTGGCTCCACCCCAATAACCTTAATCTCAGGTCTTGTGCACTTTACATATGATCCTATTCCGGCAAGAAGGCCTCCGCCACCAACTGGAACGAAAATGGCTTCTATCTCATCTTCAAAATCATCTAATATTTCTTTTCCTATTGTTCCTTGGCCAGCTATTACTTCTTGGTCATCATATGGATGAATAAATAGCATGTTATTTTTATTACCAAATTTTTTTGCAAATTCAAAACACTCATCAAAATTATCACCCTTGAGAATAACTTCTGCTCCGTATTTCTTAACAGAATCTACTTTAATTGAAGGCGTAGTAACAGGCATAACAATGGTGGCAGCTATTTTCATTTTGTTTGATGAGTAAGCAACTCCTTGAGCATGATTTCCTGCAGATGCTGCTATAACAGGCCCCAACTCACCCCTTGCTTTCAGCTTTGATAGCTTGTTGTAAGCTCCTCTTAATTTAAATGAAAAAATAGGCTGTAGATCTTCTCTTTTTAACAGAACTATATTTTTAAGTCTTTTTGATAGAGTTTCTGCTTTTGATAAAGGAGTAACCTGTGCTACATCATAGACAGCACTGTTCTCTATTTCCTTTAAGTATGGTTTACTTTTTATTAATTCCATCTATTATTTATAAATGTCCCAAAAACTGAAGCGCGCTATTATACTGGGCTAAAAGTTATTGGCACAGAAATTATAAAATTTAAGTGGATAAAGAAGAAAAGAAAAAAGAGGCTGCAAAAAAGGCTTTAGAAATTATAGTTTCTGACTTAAACGAAGATACGGTATTAGGAATTGGTACTGGTTCAACTACTAATTATTTCATCGAGTTATTAAAAAAAGAAAAAATTAACATTAAAGGACTTGTTTGTAGCTCAAATGCATCTAAAAAATTATTTGATGATTCAAATTTTCAAATTCTAGAATTGAACGATGTTTATGGATTAGATTTTTATATAGATGGGGCTGATGAATTTAATGAAAGATTAGAGCTTATAAAGGGAGGCGGAGGTGCTCTAACAAGAGAAAAAATTCTTTCCAATTCATCAGACAAATTTATCTGTATTGTAGATGATTCAAAATATTCTAAGAAACTAGGTAGCTTTCCTCTTCCATTAGAAGTAATAGATCTGGCTAGAAGTGCTATATCTAGAGAAGTTCTAAAAATGGGAGGAAAACCTGTTTTTAGAAAAGGCTTTGTTTCAGACAATGGTAATCAAATAATAGATGTGCACAATCTTAATATTAATGTTCCTTTTGAAATGGAGATGCAATTAAACTTTATCCCGGGTGTATTAGAAAACGGAATTTTTTCAAACAGAAAAGCTGATATCCTTTTAAAAGCTGATAATAAAAAAGTGGAAGTGCTAGAACTGTAAATATAACTAATTTAAGTGTTTTAAGTATAGTAAGCACTTACTTATAGAGTTTAAATTTATTTATCTACTTTTACAAACTTCTCAATAGCTTCTTTTAAAATACTGCTATCAGGTTCTATATTCTGGTTAAAGTATAAAACCTCGCCCGATCTTGAAATTAAATACTTATTAAAATTCCAAGAAGGCTCCTGGTCTGTTACTTCTATTAAAGACTGAAAGAAGGAATTGGGCTTGTAACCTCTCAGGCCAAACTTTCCTCCATTTGTAACATGCGATCTTTTAAACATAGGAAAGTTAACACCGAAAGTAGTTTTGCAGAATTCTTTTACTTCTTCTTCTTTAGAGAATTCTTGAAAGAAGTCAGAAGAGGGGAAACCTAAGACTACCAAACCTTTATTTTTATATTCTTCATATAAAGTTTGTAAAGATTCATATTGATATGTGTAACCACACCTACTCGCAACATTAACAGCTAAAATAACTTTATTATCGAATTCACAAAGATTCACTGTTTCTTTTGAGTCTAACAATCTGATGTCATGATCAAGTATTTTTAGACAAGTTGCTGATAAGAAAGAAGTAAAGAAAAGCAAGAAAAAAAAACTAAAAGTTTTCATGGTTTGTAATTTTTAATTAATAAATCCAAACCTCTGTATCCAGAGGTACAAGAGTAAATAATTCTATAACATCATCATTATACATTCTAATACAACCATCAGAAGCAGGTTGTCCTATTAATCCTTCTTCTGCAGTTCCATGTATATAGATATACCTAGATTTAGAGTCTATTCCGGGACCTTTATTTAAACCTTCTTCGGTTCCTTCTAGCCACAATATTCTCGAAGTTACAAGATCTTCATCCGTATCAATATATTTTGTAATAATATTTGCTATACCGCCAGTCCATACTCTTCCCTTTAATATTGCTCCTAAGGGTAGGTTGTCTCCTATTTTTTCTGATACTTTATGTATTCCCAAGGGTGTCATTAAACTATTCTCTTTATTTCCTGTACCATACACAGAAGTTGATATCTTATAGTATTTATGTACTGTACCTTTTTTTAGAAGAAATAGAGCTTGGCTGTCTACATCTACAAAAATAAAGGAGTTGTATTCTCTAAATTTAAATGAGAGGTCTTTTTTATTAATTATACCTTCTAAGTCAGGGTTTATTTGAGACATAGAAACACAAGATGATAATATTATTATACAGAAAATTGTTAATAATAGATCTTTAAAAATACTAAATGTAACATTTGTCTTTTTTTTATAATTATATAAAATATTATCTGACATATGTTCTTTTTATATATAATATAACAGTAAAAATCATTACCATTATAAGGTATATGAAGAAATTTCCATATAAATTATATGGGGTTGATCCTCTATATATCTCTATATTTTGCTTTATTTGACCCCTTTCAAAGTAACCTAAACTGCTTAAAATTCTGCCTCTTTTATCAATTAATGCACTTATACCGCTATTTGTAGATCTTATTAGAGACATTTGATGCTCTATGGCCCTGTTTTGGGCAATTTCTAAATGTTGTGCAGGACCAATTGATCTTCCAAACCATGTATCATTGCTTATAGTAAGAAGTATATTGGCATTAACTGTAAGGTCTTTTATCAAGCCACTAAATGCTATCTCATAACAAATTGAAGGAGAAATAACTATATTCCCAGTATTAATGGAATTAATACCATTTCCGGGGGCAGTTCCAACCCTATTTAAATGTTGTAAACCCAAAATATTAAGAAACTCACCTAAGTGTTTAATTAAAGGAATATATTCACCAAAAGGAACTAACCTTTCCTTATCATAAAAGCCAGTTGATGAACCAAATGCCTGAATCCTATTAGTTAATTTATTCTTCTCATTTCTTCCAGTAATGCCAGTTATTAGGGAAACGTTCTTTTTCTTTGCTTGAATTTCTAGCTGTTCTAACCAATCAGAGATACTGTCTTCAGTCTGAATTATTGCCGTTTCAGGAAAAAAGATAAATTCTGATTCCTCTGAGTCGGAAATTGTTTGTTCTATTAATTTCTTAGTTTTATTGATACCTTTAAAGCTCCACTTTTCAGATAATTCTAGATTGGGTTGGTGTATAGAAACTAAGATTTCTCCCATTTGTTCAGTCCAATTTATCTGCTTAAACCCTACACTTGAAATTGATATTATTAGGAAAATTATCAAAGGTAATTTTGGGGATCTCTGTGCATTTATTCTATTAATAAACAAATATACTGATGAAGATATCACTACTAATATAAATGAGTTTCCATATACCCCTAAGATAGGAGTCCATCCGTCCAGAAAAGAAGTTCCTAAGGATGTACCAAGGATTAACCAAGGGAAGCCAGTAAAGATATGACTTCTTATTATTTCTACAAAAACCCAAACTAAAGGAAAAATTAAAAAAGAGTCTATATTGGTATCAACTTTAAGTAATTTATATAAATATGATATTAATCCATAAAATAAAGAAATTATAAAAATAAGTAAAAATGTTAAGAGAATAGAGCCTAATATATTTATATCTCCATAGTAGTAAATACTTACATACAACCAAGATAATCCAACCACACCTAATCCTAAGCCGTAACTTATGCCTATATAAATAGATTTCTTTCTGTCAGAGTTATTTAATAGTTTTAGAAGTAAAATTAATGAAAAAACTGTTACAGGCCACCAATCAAAGGGAGCAAATCCTAGAGGATAGAGCGCACCTGCAAGTAATGGTAAGAATAAAGTCTTCAACTGTTATTTACTGTAATTTCAATATCAGACTGAATGAAGTTAATTTGGTGTTCTTGTAACTTTTATACTTGATATTCTTTTTTCTTCCAAAGCAAAAATTACAAATCTTAAATCATCTATTACTATTGAGTCATTCAACTTAGGAAATGTGGAAAAATTTTGCAGCATTATTCCCCCCAAAGTATCAAATTCTTCTTCACTAAAAGAGGTATCAAATCTTTCATTAAACCTTTCTATTGGGGTCAGACCAGAAACTAGGAATTCATTGTCATTAAGTTGTTTAATATATTCTTCTTGGTCAATATCGTATTCATCTTCTATTTCACCGACTATTTCTTCCAAAACATCTTCAATAGTAATAAGGCCAGCTATACTTCCGTATTCATCTAATACTATCGCCATATGATTACGATTTATTCTTAATTCATCTAAAAGAATATTTAATTTTTTTCCTTCAGGAACTAAAACGGGGGGTCTAATAATTGAAGATAGCTTAAAATCCTCTCTTGAACTAAATGGAAGTAGGTCTTTAGCTAAAAGAATTCCATCTACTTTGTTGGTTTCTGTATTTATAACTGGAAATCTAGAATGATGAGAATCAATAACCCTGGGCAAAAAATCTTCTGGACTTTCAGAGGTTTCTACACAAACCATTTGAGTTTTGGGAATCATGATATCTCGTACTTGAGCTGTAGAGACTTTTAAGGCACCCTCTATCATGCTCACAGTTCCTTTTTCTAAAACACCACTCTCTTCAGACTCTCTTATAGTACCAGCTACTTCTTGCTTATTTTGTGGTTTATAAGAAAAGTATCTATAGATTCTTCTAATTTCTTCTTTAATCTTTTTTCTAATGCCAAGCCTGCCTGGCTCGGCCGAACTACTTGGAGGTTCAGTATTCATATTCTCCTTTATTAATAAACATATTCAAATATTAAATAATTTCAGTAGGGATTACCAATTCCTAATTCACTTAATATCTTAATTTCCATTAATTCCATTTCTTTAGAGTCTGGGCTAGAGGCGTGTCTATAGCCCAATAAATGCAGTACTCCATGAACGAATAAATGAGCTAAATGATCTTCAACTTTTTTGCCTTGCTCTTTAGCTTCTTCTATAACCAACTCTGAGCATATAGCTATATCCCCTAAAGATTGTAGAGGATCATTGTCTGTTTTTATGGGAAAAGCCAAGACATTAGTAGGTGCAGATTTATTTAAAAATTTATTATTTAGCTGCTCCATAGTACTTGAAGATACAAACTTAACAGATACAGAGTAGGTGTCATTTAAAGATTCAATATACTTTTCCAAGACTACAAGCCAGGAAACCATAGTCAATTCATCTACTAAGGTTATTGTTTTTTTTTCGGTGTCTAGGAATAGTTTTTTTTGTTCACTCACTTTTTCCATACTTTTCATAGGCTTCAACTATTTGCTTTACAAGTCCATGCCTAACTACATCAGAGTTTTCAAAATAAACCAATCCAACATTCTTAAGACCTTTTAATACTTCTAGTGAATGCATTAGACCCGAAGTTGTGTCCTTTGGCAGATCAATTTGAGTTATGTCGCCTGTAACTACAACAGTAGATCCAAAACCAAATCTAGTTAAAAACATCTTCATCTGTTTTTGTGTAGTATTTTGTCCTTCATCTAAGATAATAAAAGAATTATTAAGAGTTCTGCCTCTCATAAAAGCTAGGGGAACTACCTCTATAGCCTTTTTATCTATAAGGTTACTGGCTTCTTTATAACCAAGCATCTCAAACAATGCATCATAAAGGGGCCTTAAGTAGGGATTAACCTTTTCGTTTAAATCTCCAGGTAAAAAGCCTAATTTTTCACCTGCCTCAACAGCTGGCCTAACTAGTAAAATCCTTTCTATCTTTCCAGTTACCAGCCTTTGAACAGCTGATGCTACAGCCAAATATGTCTTACCTGTGCCAGCAGGTCCTATTGCAAAGGTTAAATCCCTTTGTTTAATAGTTTCCAAATATAATTTTTGATTATCACCTTTAGGGTAAACAGAAACCTTTGGAGTTGTAATGGCATTATCAGGTTCTTTCTTCATAAACGTCCTTTGAGAATTATTTTTACCATTAATAGCTTCGGTTAAAAATAATTGGACCTCACTGGGAGAAATATCTTTACCATCAACAGCCTTTGTGTATAAGCTCTCTAACACAGACTTTCCTGTGTTAACATCTTGCTTTAACCCTTTCAGTTTAAAATTATTTCCCCTATTGCTTATCTTTATATTTAGAGTTTCCTCAATCTGTTTTAAAGTTGAATTTATAGGGCCACATAGCAGACCTAACCTTGTTTTGTCAGCTGGTAGAATTTGAAATTTTAATTCCCTCTGCATAAACTCTGTCTTACTGAACCAGCACTCCTCTAAGAGAGTTAGATCGCGAGTCTACAATTTCTAGATCTACAAACTTCCCAATTAAAGAGTCATCAGAATCACCAAAATTTACTACTCTGTTATTTTCTGTTCTTGATTGGAGTTCAGAAGGGTCTTTTTTAGAAACACCCGTAACCAAACACCTTTCTACCTTTCCAACCATTCTCCTGCTAATTCTTTGAGCATTGTTTGTTAGTTTTTCTTGCAGCTTATACAAACGAGATTTTTTTTCTTCGTAAGTAACCAAGTCTTCCATTTCTTTAGCAGTTGTATTAGGTCTCGGGCTATAAACAAAACTAAATGACTCATCAAAACCCACTTCGTCTACCACATCAAGAGTGGCTTTAAAATCTTTCTGGGTCTCTCCTGGAAAGCCTACTATAAAATCAGAAGATATACTTATTGCAGGACGAATTTTCTTTAGTTTTTCTATAATTTCAATATAGCTTTTAATAGAATATCTCCTTCGCATTAATTTAAGAATTTTATTTGAACCGCTTTGCAGGGGAAGGTGCACATGATTAACCAGCTCAGGAACATCTTTGTAAACATTTATTAATTCTTCACCAAATTCAAATGGGTGGGAGGTTGTGAACCTAATTCTATCTATATTTTCTATCTCAGCTGACTGTCTAATTAGATTTGCTAAGCCTAGACCCTTTTTCTTATTTTCTAGAGTTTCAGAATCTTTATAAGCATTAACATTTTGTCCTAGAAATACAATCTCCCTAGTTCCTTTATTAGATAAATGCTTAACCTCTTCAAGTATGTCATCTAAAGGTCTACTAATTTCATGACCTCTGGTGTGTGGTACAACACAGAAAGAACAATATTTATTGCATCCTTCCATAATAGAAACGAAAGAAGAAGGAGAAAAGTCATTCTTTTTCGGAATTACATCGAACTTTTCTGTTTTAGGAAAAGAAATATCTATAGCTAAAGAATTCTCCTTTGAAGAATCCAATAAAAGGGGGACTTTGTGAATTGTTTGTGGACCAAAAACAAGATCTACAAAAGGAGCTCTCTTAGCTATCTTTTCTCCTTCTTGACTAGCTACACATCCACCAACCCCTATTTTTAAATTTGGATTTTTTTCTTTTAATTTTTTCCACCTTCCTAACTCATGAAATACTTTTTCTTCTGCCTTTTCTCTAATTGAGCAAGTATTTAAAAGAATTAAATCAGCATCCTCTGGATTATTACTTATTTCAAAACCATGCGTAGAGTTCAATAAATCTCCAACTGCCTTTGAATCATATTCGTTCATTTGGCAACCATGAGTCTTGATGTATAACTTTTTGCCCATATATTACTTATAATTCTTTAATCATATTTTAAAAGGGGCTGGATTGTAATGCCAAAAAAAGGAATCTACAAAATAGTATTTATTCAAATGGGTGAAGTTTATGAGCTATATGCTGAAAGTATATACCAAAGTGACATGTATGGATTTATAGAAATAGAGGGTTATATGTTTGACCAAGGGTCTCAAATTGTGGTGGATCCAAGTGAAGATAAACTTAAATCAGAATTTAAGGGAGTTAATAGGAGTTATATACCTATTAATGCAATCCTCAGAATTGATGAAGTTGATAAAAAAGGTAGTGCAAAAATTAAAAAAAATAAAGGAAATAATGTAATGCCCCTTCCGACTCCTATTTTGAATAAAGAGAATCCGCCTACAAAGGATTAAAGCGGTTTCTTTTATTTAAATAAATTCTCTTTATAAAACTTCAGTTCCTCTATAGATTCCTTTATATCTGAGAGCGCCCTATGCGAAACCTCTTTTCTAATATGCTTGACTAGTTCTGGATACCACCTCTTAACCAGTTCCTTAATAGAGCTTACATCTATATTTCTATAATGGAAGAAGGCTTCTAGATCTGGCATATATCTAGTTAGAAACCTTCTATCATGATGTATAGAATTTCCACACAAAGGCGATTTACCTTTTGAAGTGTGTTGTTCTAAAAACCTTAAGGTCTCTTCTTCAGCCTGTTCTGTTGAAACTTTTGTAGCCTTCACTGCTTCTATCAGACCTGACTCAGAATGATGACTTAGATTCCAATCATCCATATTTTCAATAAATTCATTGGGTTGATGTATTACTAGATTTGGTCCTTCTACGACTTCATTTAATTCGAAATTCGTAACAATTGTTGCTATTTCTATTATCCTTTCTGAATCAGGATCTAAACCTGTCATTTCTAGGTCTAGCCATACTAATTTTGGGTGGTTATCAACATCTGACATTTGAGAAATCCAACTGGAAAGTATAATACCCTGTAAATATAGTTAAAAAAATTAATTTCTATGTTAAAAAAAATTTATCTATTGGTGGGATTAACGCTAATTACCTCTTGTTCTGTTGTTGGAGAGTGGTGGTATATAAACCGATTGGATTCTTATTTAAACAATTACTTCTTTGAATATGCTAACTTCTCTAACGAACAAAAGGATTTTATTAGGAGTACTACCAAAGAATATAAAATCTGGCATTTTGAAAACGAACTACCAAAATACATAAAAGTGTTGGAAGATATTAGGGAGTTAAACAAAAATATTTCTTCAAAGGATTTGCAAGATCTTTATTTAAGAGGCTCTGTTCTTTTTAGATCTAGTAATAATTTCTTTATTCCTCGTATGATTGATTTGTCTAAAAGGCTAAATGAGAAGCAAGTTGATCAAATTGAAAACCACTTTGAAGAAATTTTAGTAAAAAGAGAAAAGGTTATTCAAGAAGTCGATAAAGAGATTTTTAAAAAAGATATTATTAAAAACTCTACTTCAGGATTTAAAAGACTTGGAATAAGATTAAACAGCAATCAGAAGAGGATTATCGAGAAGTTTTCACATTCAATACAAGATATTAGAAAGGAGTCTATAGAAGCTCAAAGGTTTTGGAATAAAGGACTTGTAGAAATTCTTAGAAATAGAAAAAATGAAGAATTTGATGAAAGCTTAACAGAGTACCTACGTGGTGTTGAAAGAATGGGTGGTCGAGATTATAAAGCAAAGGACGAGAAGAATCGTTTAATCTTCTTTGAGATGACCGCTGACATAATTTCTTCTCTAGATAAAAATCAAAATAAAAATTATCAAAAAAGAATCGACTATTATATTTATCTAATTGAAAAAATTTTAGATTCTTAAGAATATTCTTTCACAATGACTAAGAAAACAGAATCAAAGCAGTCCTTTTTTGGCTTTCAGCAGGTGGACGAAGAGAACAAGAAGAAGATGGTGGAAGAAATTTTTGATACCGTCTCATCAGATTACGATCTAATGAATGATATATTGTCATTGGGAGCTCATAGGTTGTGGAAAAGAGCTGCTGTTAATAGTTGTAAATTAAGACCAAATTATAAAGTTCTAGATTTAGCAGGTGGAACAGGAGATATGGTAAAACTCATGTCTTCAAAGGTTGGGAAAAAAGGTTTAATTATTCTCTCAGATATCAATAAGAAAATGCTCGAGACTGGAAGGGACAATATTATAGATAAGGGCATTAACAACGTAATCTCTGTTTTATTAGATGCAGAGGAATTGCCCTTTAAAGAAAATAGTTTTGATGTTATTTCAATTGCTTTTGGTTTGAGAAACCTCAGCAATAAACAAAGATCTTTAGAATCAGTTTTACATTGTTTAAAACCAGGGGGAGAGTTTGTTATTTTAGAGTTCTCTAAACCAACCAATGATTATATAAGAGAGCTATATGATCTTTACTCATATGAGATTCTCCCTAAAGTTGGAGAAATCGTAGCAAATTCTGAAGAAAGTTATAGATACCTAGCAGAATCGATAAGAATGCATCCTAATCAAGAAGAACTATTAAAACTTATGCAAGATACTGGCTACACTTCGTGTCAATATGAAAATTTAAGCAATGGAATAGTGGCTATCCATAAAGGAATTAAACCTAAATAAAAGATGCATAAAGATATTATTCGTTTATTAAGAATTGCTAACATTTTTTTTAAAGCAAGAATTGATTTGCTAATAAAAGAGTACTCTTCTTCTAACTGGAATCTTGTTTTTTTCTTTTCTCCTTGGCAATTTTTTTCTAGTTCTTTGCCTAGAGGCGAAAGGCTTGTTGTTGCTTTAGAAGAAGCGGGTCCAATATTTATAAAATTTGGCCAACTTTTATCAACTCGACCAGATATTATTCCTGCAGATATAGCAAAAAGCCTTTCAAGGCTCCAAGACAATTTAAAACCTTTTTCAAGTGACGAAGCTAAAAAGATTATTACCAATGAGTTAAATAAACCTATACAAGAGATCTTTTCTTCTTTTGAAGATAAACCAATAGCTGCAGCCTCTATTGCACAGGTTCACAAAGCAAAACTTAGGAAATCTAATGAAGAAGTTGTAGTTAAGGTAGTTAGACCTGGTATTGAAAAGATTATATTTAGAGATATTTCTTTAATGAAAAGAATAGCCAGGTTCATAGAAAATAGATTTTCTGAAGCCAAAAGACTAAGACTTCTAGATCTGGTTATGGAATATGAAACAGTAATTAATTCTGAATTAGACATGAGAATAGAGTCTTCAAATATGAAACAAACAAAGATTCACTTTGAAGAAAATGACCTTCTTCATGTTCCAAAAGTTTATTTAGAGCTAACTACCAAAAAAGTACTAACCATGGAGAGGATATCAGGCATACCGATAGATAATATTAGTATGTTAGAAAAAAAAGGAGTAAATCTTCAACTCTTAGCAGAAAGAGGGGTGGAGATCTTTCTTAAACAAGTATTCATAGATAATTTTTTCCATGCCGATATGCATCCTGGTAATATATTTGTCAACATAGAAGACCCCTCTAATCCTTCTTATGTAGCTGTGGATTACGCAATCGTCGGAACTCTAAAAGAAGAGGAGCAATTTCAGATAGGAAGAATGTTAATGTCTGTTGTGCAAAGAAACTTTAAAGAAATAGCTACTATTATGATTGATGTTAAATGGGTAAACCCTAGTTCAAATCCAATAGAACTGGAAAGGACTATAAGGGTTGCTTGCGAACCAGTATTTGAACAGCCCATGGAAAAAATAAAATTTGGGGAACTGCTACTGGATATTTTTGAATCTGCGAGAAGCTTTGACTTAAATATGCAACCTTCTCTTATGCTTCTCCAAAAAACTTTGATAAATATTGAAGGATTGGGAAAGCAACTTTTTCCCAAACTAGATTTTTGGTCAATAGCAGATCCATTTTTACAGAATTGGATAACAGAAAGGTATGATCCTTCAAAAATTACTGAATGGGCTCAATCTAATGCAATACATTGGATAGAAAAAGCAAGGAAACTTCCTGAAACAGCCGAATCTGCTTTAAATCAATTAAACAAGTTAGAGCAATATAATCGAGACAGTGAAGATAGACATACTGAATTAATGGCTAAAGTCCTAAGAGAGCAAAGAACAGTCTACCTTGCTCTAGTAACAATAATGATAGGGCTTGGCGTGTCTTTTTGGTTTTTTAGATAACAAGGAGTAATTATTTTGTAATGGATATCATAACTAAATTAACTAAAGTTCTAGAAGAAAGAAAGAAAGCAGACCCAAACATGTCATACGTTAAAGAACTCTATAAAAATGGAACAGATAAGATTCTTAAAAAAATAGAAGAAGAGACTTTAGAGCTTATAAATGCAACTAGAGAAGTGGGTAGTGACAGAGAAAAAAGGATGATAGAAGAGACTGCTGACCTTTGGTTTCACACTATGGTTCTTCTTGCAAATGAAAACATAGATACTAGAAAAATTTTAAAAGAACTAGAAGATAGATTTGGTATATCTGGTATAGTTGAAAAAAGCTCTAGAAAAGAAAACATTTAATAGGAGGGCTTTATGAGCTTCGGAGTGTGGGAACTATTAGTAATTCTTATAATTATTCTTTTGTTGTTTGGTACAAAGCGTCTAAGAAGTATAGGCAAAGACTTAGGTGAAGCTTTAAAGGGTTTTAAAAAGGCCGTAAATGACGACGAAAAGGATAAAGAAGATAAGCAGTAAATTTTCCAATAATTAAAATTATATGTTCGATATTGGCTTACCAGAGTTACTACTCATAGCTCTTATAAGTCTTTTTGTTTTAGGCCCAAAAAGAATACCAGAGATAGTTAAAAACTTTATGAAGTTTTCAAGATGGATGCGAAATTTAACTATAAATGCTAAGAATGAAATTGAACAACATATTGGGTTAGAAGAGATACGCCAAGATATCCACAATGAAGAAGTATTAAAATCAGAAATAGCTAACAAAGAGAAAAAAAAGACATAAAGAGCTAATGTCAGTAACCTCAAAAAGAAAAAAACAGAGCTATATAGAACATTTAACAGAGCTTAGATCAAGATTGTTAAGATCAGCTGCAATAATCTTGACTTTCTTCTTGTCACTTATTTACTTTTCTAACGATATATATGAATTTTTAGCAGGACCCCTTCAATCTTTAATTCCCAGTAATTCTTCAATGATAGCCACTCAAGTAGCCTCTCCTTTCTTAACGCCCCTTAAGCTTACTTTTTATGTTTCATTGTTTTTTTCTACTCCTTATGTTCTTTATGAAATGTGGAGTTTCATTGCTCCAGGAATGTATAAGAAAGAAAGAAAATTCTCTGTAGCACTTTTATTTATAAGCATTGCCCTCTTTTACCTTGGTGTTATTTTTGCTTATTTTATTGTCTTTCCTCTAGTCTTTAGCTTCTTTACTTCTATCTCACCAGAAGGGGTAAAAATAATGACTGATATATCAAGCTATCTTGATTTTATAGTTACTATGTTTTTGGCTTTTGCCATAACTTTTGAAATACCAGTTTTTATTTTTTTATTAAACTGGTCTGGCATAACCTCTCCTGAGAGCCTTTCTAACAAGAGGCCTTACATAATCTTAGTATGCTTTATCTTTGGCATGCTACTTACACCTCCTGATATTATTTCTCAAACTCTTCTTGCTATACCGGCTTGGCTTCTATTTGAAGTGGGACTTGTGTTAAGTAGAGTCCTGTTAAAAAAGAAGAATTAGATTTAGGGATTTCTCTAATTCTTTATCACTTCTGAAATATGAAAGTTACTGGACCGTCATTAATTAAACTAATTTCCATATCAGCACCAAAGATTCCTAACTCTAACTTACTCACTCCAAATTTATTAATCTCTCGCGCCAAAACATCAAATAATTTTTTTCCTTCTTCTGGATTAGCGGCCTCTGAAAAGCTGGGTCGGTTTCCTTTGTCAGTTTCCATTGCTAGAGTAATTTGAGGAACTAACAAAATTTCTCCATAGGCCTCTAAAATGCTTTTTTCCATCTTTCCTTCTATATCAGGGAACATCCTATAAGAGACTAGTTTTTTTGCCATTTGCTGACATTTAAGTAAATTATCGTTCCTTTCAAACCCAACTAAGGCCAGGATGCCTTTATCTATCGAAGATATTTTCTTCTCACTTATTTTTATAGAAGAGTTTAATACTCTTTGGGCTAGCAGTTTCAATTAGTTAATTAGACTCTAAGCTCAAATCCCAAAGTCCTTGGGCTGCTTTCCTGTTCATTAAAGCCCTATGTGAAAGGGCTCTTTGAGCATCTTTTATATTTTCTTCTTTACCCAACCAAGCCTTTAAAGCTGGTTGTTGTAAAGCTCTACCGTAAGAAAAGCTGAGTTTCCATTCAAACCCACCTATTTTGTTCATAGCATCAAGATGAGCCGTGGCCTCTACATCTGACTGCCCTCCCGATAAGAAGGTTATTCCAGGAAGGTTATTAGGGACGTTTTCTTTAAGACATTTCAAAGTTAGCTCAGCTACTTCATCTATATCAGCTTTGATGCCAGCTTTTGATCCTGAAGTTACCATGCTAGGCTTAAGTAAAGTTCCTTTAATGTTGATACTATTTTTATCTAGACAGTTAAAAAGACTGCTTAGAGTGCTTCTACTTACTTCAAAACATCTCTCAATAGAATGATCTCCATCCATAAGAACTTCTGGTTCAACAATGGGTACCATTTTATTTTTTTGAACTATTTTTGCGTAATCTGCAAGAGCCTGCATATTTTTATCTATACAGCTTTGGCTTGGTATAGATTCTCCTATCCTTATTACAGCTCTCCACTTAGCAAATCGGGCGCCTATCTTTTCATATTCTCTACAACGCTCATCTAATCCCTCTAAACCTTGAGTTAAACTTTCTTCTGGAGATTCTTGTAAAGGCTCTAGGCCTTTATCTACCTTTATACCAGGCAAAGCACCCTGATTATTGATTAATTCAATTAAAGGTGTTCCGTCTTTAGCCCTCTGCCTGATTGTCTCATCAAATAAAATAACACCTCCTATGTTGTTCTTCATGCCTAAAGACCTGAAAAGCATTTCTCTATAATCTCTCCTGTTTTCTTCCGTTGACTCAACTCCTATAGAGTCAAACCTCTTACCACAAGTCGGATTACTTTCATCAGCAGCAAGAATTCCTTTCCCTTCAGCTACTATAAATTGAGCTATTTCTTCTAAACTATTTAAAGACATTAGTCTCCTCCAAAAAATTATTAAATATCCTAAGCCCCATCTTTAGGTGATTCAAGGGCTTTTTTTTTCAATGCTAATAGCGCTGGTAAAGACTTTCCCTCTAGATACTCTAAAAAAGCGCCGCCTGCTGTAGAAAGGTAGTTTATTGAATCTAAGATTCCTGCTTTAGTTGCCGCAGAGATTGTATCTCCACCTCCAACTATTGAATAAGCATTTGAATTAGCGATTTGCTTTGCAACTTCAAGAGTGCCGTAAGAGAATTTATCTTCTTCAAATAAACCCATTGGACCATTCCAAACAATGGTTCCGGCCTTATTAAATATATCTGCTAAAGAAATAAAGAAATCTGGAGAAACATCAAATATACAGTCTTCTTCAGTTAAATCATTTACGTCTTTTTCTCTTACTTCAGACCTTTTATCTTTACTAACTAAGACTTTGCTAGGAAGTAAAATTTTTTCATTATCAACAAATGCTTTTACATCCTGATACATGCCTATCTCAGTAAGTGAGGAGCCTATTTCTTTTCCTTGCGCTCCCAAGCAGGTATTGGCTAAACCCCCACCTAATATTAAAAAATCCACCTTTTTAGCTAGAGAGGAGATTAAAGATAACTTGGTTGAGATTTTGGCTCCACCAAGAACTCCCACTATTGGTCTCTTTGCCTTATCAAAGTTTTCTAAAGCTTCAAGCTCTTCTTTAATTAAAAACCCCGCACAAGCTTCATTCACGAAATCTACTACTCCCACTGTTGAAGCGTGAGCCCTATGGGAAGTCGCAAAAGCATCATTAACAAAAAGATCACAATTCTTAGTAAGCTCTTTTGCTAACTGTGGGCTATTTCTCTTTTCTCCATCAAAGAAACGAATATTTTCTAACATGGCCAGTTCTGCTTTGCTACTATTAAGAGCATGCAAAGATTCTTCTATAACAATCGGTCTATTGAGTTTCTTTTCCAAACATTCAGCTATTGGCCTTAAACTAAATTCTTCTTGGACTTTATTTGACTCTTGTGGCCTACCAAGATGAGTTACCAGAGTTAATTTTCCCCCTTGATCGAGGATGAATTTTATTGTCTTTAGAGACCTGTCTATTCTTTCTTCGTTCTCTACCTTGCCATCCTTAATAGGAACATTCATGTCAGCTCTTAACATGACTCTTTTTGAAGTAATGCGATAATCGGTAAGATATCTTAGTTGCATTAAATTATGGATTTAATAACTTCTATAATATTTTCTTTATCAAATCCATAGTGTTTTTGAAGAACTGGCCCTGGGGCTGAATCACCAAAATCTTTCATACCTATTATTTTTCCTTCTAATCCAACATATTTTCTCCACCAATCATTGTGAGAGGCTTCTATTGCTAACTTTAAAACATCTTTACCTAAGACCTTTTGTTTGTATGATTCTTCCTGTTTATCAAACCTCTCAGTACAGGGCATAGAAACTACGCGGATACTCTTTTCTGGACCTAATTCTTGCACAGCTTCTACTACCATTCCTAGCTCTGACCCTGTAGAGATAATGACTAGGTCTGGTGCGCCCTCAGAATCTAAAAGAATGTACCCGCCCTTTTCAATTAAATTTATTTGATTTTTGTTTCTTTCTTGAGCTTTTAAACTCTGCCTGGAAAGAATAATAGCTGTAGGAGATCTTTTGTTAAACAGCGCTGCTTTCCAAGAAACAGCAGTTTCGACAGTATCGCAAGGTCTCCAAGTCTCTATACCTGGCGTAGACCTAAGACTAGATAGATGTTCAATGGGTTGATGAGTTGGACCGTCTTCTCCAACTCCTATTGAATCATGTGAATATACAAATATAGAGGGTATTTTCATTAAAGCTGACAACCTAACAGCATTACGTGCATAATCTAAAAAAGTTAAAAAGGTTCCTCCATAAGGTATATATCCACCATGTAAAACCATTCCATTAATAATGGCACTCATTGCAAACTCTCTAACTCCATAATATAAATAATTTGCACCATCTACTGATTCATTAATCGATTTGGATCCAGACCATCTGGTATTATTAGAACCACTTAGATCTGCTGAGCCTCCAAAGAGTTCGGGCAACAGCGGGCCTAGGAAATTTAAAACTATTTCTGAAGACTTTCTTGATGCTATATCAACCTGTTCATTTTGAAGCTTATTAATAAATCCATTAATTTCTTGTTCAAAATTTTCAGGCATCTCTCTTTCTAAACAACACCTAGTGAAATCGTTAGCAAGATCAGAATATTTTTGTGAATATCTTTTAAATAGTTCCTTCCAGGCCTCTTCTTTGTCACTTCCCGTTTCTTTCGCACTCCAATTTGAATAAATCTCTTTTGGAATTGAAAAGGGTGGATGCTTCCAGTTTAATTCCTTTCTTGTCAGTGCGATTTCTTCTTCTCCTAAAGCTGAACCATGAGCGCTAGCTGTGCCAGATTTATTTGGCGAACCCTTACCTATTTCAGTCTTACAACAGATTAGGGTTGGTTGGTCTAAGGTTGCTTTAGCTTGATGAATGGCTTTGTCTATTTGGTCAGAATTGTGACCATCTATATTCGGAATAACATGCCAACCATAAGAATCAAATCTTTTCGGTATGTCTTCTGTAAACCATGAAGAAACCTCACCATCTATAGAAATATCATTATCATCATAAATAACAATTAACTTACCGAGCTTCAAAGTCCCCGCTAGAGAACAGGCTTCATGTGTTACCCCTTCCATGAGACAACCGTCTCCACAAAAAACATAAGTAAAATGGTCTATAAGTGAGAAATCTTCGGTATTAAATCTCGAAGATAATAAGTTTTCTGCAATAGCCATACCTACAGCATTAGCCAACCCCTGTCCTAAGGGACCTGTAGTGGTCTCTACTCCAGGAGTAATTCCAAACTCTGGGTGACCGGGTGTTTTAGACCCAAGTTGTCTAAAATCTTTAATATCTTCAATAGAAAGATCATATCCGGATAAATGAAGAAGTGAGTAAAGCAGCATAGAACCATGGCCATTCGAAAGAACAAACCTATCTCTATTAAACCAATCAGGATTTGTAGGATTATGATTAAGGTGTTTGCGCCAAAGAACCTCAGCTATGTCAGCCATACCCATGGGCATGCCTGGATGACCACAATTAGCCCTTTCAACAGCATCCATGGAAAGGACTCTTAGTGCATTCGCTAATTCCGAATTATCAGTCATCACTTAATAATAAGTAAGGTATTCTCTATGATAATAAAAACACTGTACACTTCTTTATTTATGAAAAGTGGAAAAAAAAGTCAAAGTAGAGGTAGAATGCCGGACTTTTTAAACTTCGTTGGCTTTAACTATGTCGGAATATAAAGTTTTTACTTCGGAATCAGTGTCTGAAGGTCACCCTGATAAAATGGCAGACCAAATCTCAGACGCTGTATTAGATGCTATGCTTGTGGATGACGCTAATTCTAGGGTTGCATGTGAAACACTTGTCAAGGATAACCTTGTTGTTCTTGCTGGAGAAATAACTAGCAGATCTGATCCTGATCTAGAAGAAGTGGTTAGAAAGGTGATATGTGATATTGGATACAATGATATTGAAGTGGGATGTGATGGTAATACCTGTGAAGTAATTAATTCG
The DNA here is from genome assembly GCA_913045055.1 of uncultured Gammaproteobacteria bacterium. Lineage (GTDB taxonomy): Bacteria > Pseudomonadota > Gammaproteobacteria > Magnimaribacterales > Magnimaribacteraceae > CAJWPI01. The sequence continues at coordinate 25,266 of CAJWPI010000001.1, forward strand.
TTAGGACAACAATCACAAAATATAGCTCAAGGCGTTAATGAAGGGGAAGGAGAAGATAAAGAACAAGGAGCAGGTGATCAGGGCTTAATGTTTGGATATGCCAGTAATGAAACAGATGTACTAATGCCTGCACCTATAACTTATTCTCATAGATTAGTTGAACAACAAGCTTTTATTAGAAAATCTGGAAAACTTAATTGGCTAAGGCCAGATGCAAAAAGCCAAGTAAGCTTTGTCTATGACTCTCGTGGTTTTCCTGAATATATTTCAGCTGTTGTGCTTTCTACACAGCATGGTCCAGATGTGTCTCAAAATGAAATTAAGGAAGCAGTTATGGAAGAAATTATTAAGCCTGTATTGCCCTCAAATTGGATAAATAAAGAAACAAAATTCTTCATAAATCCTACAGGTAGGTTCGAAATTGGAGGACCAGCGGGAGATTGTGGCTTAACCGGTAGAAAAATTATTGTAGATACGTATGGGGGCATGGCACGACATGGCGGCGGGGCTTTCTCCGGTAAAGACCCTTCAAAAGTCGATCGCTCTGCTGCATATGCTGGTAGATATGTAGCTAAAAACATAGTGGCATCAGGAATAGCAGATAAGTGCGAAATACAGGTTTCTTATGCCATTGGGGTCGCTAAACCTACTTCTATAAGCGTTAATACTTTTGGAACCTCAAAAATAAATGAAGATTCTATTTCTTCTATAATCCAAGAGAATTTTGATCTCAGACCTAAAGGGTTGATAGAAATGCTCGACTTAAAAAGGCCAATTTATCAAATGACTGCAGCCTACGGTCATTTTGGAAGAAATGAAGATTCATTTACTTGGGAAAAAACAGATAAAGCTGAACAGCTTAAAAAATACTTATAAAATTACTAACTTGAGCAAAAAATGAACAATAAAAAAGAAGATTTCAAAGTAGCAGACCTCACCTTGGCTGAATGGGGAAGAAAAGAAATATTAATTGCTCAATCTGAAATGCCTGCTTTAATGAAACTAAGATCAATATATTCAGAAAAAAAACCCCTTAAAGGAGCCAAGATATTAGGCTGTATACATATGACTATACAAACAGCTGTATTAATTGAAACTCTTATATCATTAGGAGCAGAAGTTAGGTGGTCAGGCTGTAATATTTTTTCTACTCAAGACCACGCAGCAGCAGCTATAGCTGCCGCTGGAATTCCAGTTTTTGCATGGAAAGGCCAAACTGAAGAAGAATTTGAATGGTGTATTGAGCAAACTATCTTAAAGGACGATAAACCCTGGGATGCCAATATGATCCTAGACGACGGAGGAGACCTTACAGCCATGGCACATCAAAAACACCCCTCTATTCTAGATAATGTTCATGGAATAACAGAGGAAACAACTACAGGTGTTGTAAGACTTCATGAAATGATAAAGAAAAATAAATTAAAAGTACCAGCTATTAATGTAAATGATTCAGTAACAAAATCTAAAAATGATAACAAATATGGAACAAGACATAGCCTTAATGACGGCATTAAAAGAGCTACAGATATGTTTTTGGCAGGAAGAAAAGCTCTTGTTTTGGGTTATGGAGATGTAGGAAAAGGTTCTGCTCAAAGCCTTAAGCAAGAAGGTATGGTTGTAAGAGTAAGTGAAATAGACCCTATTTGTGCCATGCAAGCTTGCATGGATGGATTTGAAGTTGTTTCTCCTTACTTAGACGGAGACAATAAAGACAATGATGAATGCATAAACAAAGATTTGCTAAAAGACACTGATTTAATAGTTACTGCTACTGGTAACTATAAGGTCTGCGATAGGAATATGCTGAAAGCTCTAAAAAATGGAGCAGTTGTTTGCAATATAGGTCATTTTGATACTGAAATTGACACTCTATACATGAGAGAAAGTTGGGCTTGGGAAGAAATAAAACCTCAGGTTCATAAAATCTATAGGGACACACTAGCTGATGAGAGTCCAGAGCTTGAAAGTAAGAATTATATTATATTGTTATCTGAAGGAAGGCTGGTTAATTTGGGCAATGCAACTGGGCATCCATCTAGGATTATGGATGGTTCTTTTGCAAATCAAGTGCTTGCGCAAATGTATTTATATGAAAAGAAATTTGCTTTGGTCAATGATGAAGAATCAAAAAAAGAACTTATTAAGATAGAAATATTGCCAAAAAAACTTGATGAAGAGGTTGCTTCTTATATGGTGGAAGGTTTTGGAGGAATAGTTACAAAACTTTCTAAGGAGCAAGCAGACTACATTAATGTCACGCAAGAAGGACCTTTTAAGTCGGACATATATAAATATTAATATCCCTGTTATTCCTATGAAAAAAAAAGTCCAAAGCCTAAGCTTTGAGTTTTTTCCTCCAAAGACGCCTTTAGGTAAAGAAAAGTTAGAGCTACTTGCAACAAAACTTAGGTTGTATTCCCCAGAATATTTTTCAGTAACATTTGGAGCTGGAGGATCAACTAAAGACGGAACATTAGAAGCGTGCTTATCTCTTTTGAAAACCAAGATAGAAGTTTGTCCGCATCTTTCTGGAATTGGCTCTTCAAAGCAAACAGTTAAAGAAATTTTAGACCAATATAAAAATTATAACTTTAAGAGACTGGTGGTCTTAAGGGGTGACTTGCCTTCGGGTATAGGAGGAACTGGAGATTTTCCTTATGCAATTAATCTAATTCAATTCATAAAAGAAATCTACAAAGACTATTTTAAAATCGAGGTAGCGGCTTATCCAGAAATTCACCCAGAAGCTAGTAGTGAGGATAGTGATTTTAAAAATTTTTTAAAAAAAATAGAAGCTGGGGCTTCAGGTGCAATAACGCAGTTTTTCTTTGAACCTGAGCCATATTTCCAGTTCATAGAAAAATGCAGAAAAAAAGGCCTAGAAGTTCCTATAGTGCCTGGAATCATGCCAATACATAACTCTAAAGCATTAATAAGGATGTCAAAAAATTGTGGTGCCAAAATACCTAAATGGCTTGAAAAAGGTTTGAACCAATATACAAAAGAACAAGATTTAATTAAATTTGGTATAGAGGCAATAACTGATCTTTGTTCTAAGTTGATAGATTTTGGTATTCCTAGTATCCACTTTTATACTGTAAATCGTGAAGAACCAACTGACTCAATCATTAACAATTTAAATTTTAGAAAGTGAAAAATAAAAAAAAGAAAGCTCCTAATCCTATGTGGGGAGGAAGATTTGATTTTGGATCAAATAATGTAGCCAAAAAATATACCTCCTCTCTAGATAAAGACAAAAGGTTATTCAAACAGGACATTAAAAGTTCTTTAGCTCATGCCTTGGCTCTTCGTGAAGCTAACCTTATTAACAGGAAAGAATATTCACAAATTATTAAAGGATTAAATAAGATCTTAAAAGAGATTGAAAATAATAAATTTCACTGGGAAGAAGAGTTAGAAGATATTCATATGAATATTGAATTCGCATTAGAAAAGAAAATAGGAAGAGCTGCTCAAAAATTACACACAGGAAGGTCTAGAAATGATCAAGTTGTTACTGATCTTAAACTTTATTTAATTGAATCTATAAATGAAATAAATTCATTAATAACAAAAACACAAAAATCTCTAGTAAATAAAGCGCTTAAATTCCATAACCAATTAATGCCTGGATTTACTCATTTACAACTAGCACAACCAATTACATTTGGACACCATCTGTTAGCCTGGCATGAAATGTTAGAAAGAGATTACGGTAGACTGATTGATAGCAAAAACAGAATTAGTACACTTCCTTTAGGGTCAGGTGCACTTTCAGGCATTAGATATAATCTAAATAGAAATAAACTAGCCAAAAGATTGCGTTTTAAAGAAGTTACCAAAAATTCTATTGATGCTGTAAGTGACAGAGACTTTGCTATCGAATTCTTATCTTGTGCTTGTATGCTGGGCTTGCACCTTTCAAGAATGAGTGAAGAAATAATTATTTGGTCTTCTACTCAATTTGGATATATAGAAATTCCAGAAGAATTTTGTACAGGTTCCTCAATAATGCCACAAAAAAAGAATCCAGATGTAGTGGAGTTGTTACGTGGAGGCTCTTCTAAGACCATTGCAAATCTCATTGGTATAGTGAGTCTTCTAAAAAACCAACCATTAGCTTACAACAGGGATATGCAAGAAGATAAAGGTTTCGTTTTTGAAAGCATTGATTATTGTGTGTCTAGCCTAGAAATCTTCTCTTCTCTTGTAGAAGGTCTGAAAATCAACCGAAAAAGGATGGAAGAAGATTGTAATCTAGGTCAAATAACGGCAACTGAATTAGCTGATTATCTTGTTCTTAAAGGAGTGCCTTTTCGTCAAGCACACTCCGTAGTTGGAAAGATAGTAATGTATGCCGACAAAACTAAATTACAGATCTTTGATCTTAGCCTTGAAGAACTTAGAAAGTTTTCCAAGAAAATTGAAAAAGATGTATTCTCGTTTCTTTTGCCGTCTGAATCTATTAAATCTAGAAATCTAGTAGGAGGAACAGCTCCTAAACAGGTTTTAAAACAGGCTACAAAAGCAATGAAAATGCTTAAAAATAGAAAAAAATCATGAAGTTGAACTATCTGTTAATTCTCTTTTTGATACTTGCTGTGAACATGGGGTGTGGTCAAAAGGGACCACTAAAACTTCCTCAACCAATTGATAGCTACAAGACTTTTGGGTTATGAGTTTTCTTGAAGTAAATAATAGCCTGTGTGTAGAAGGAGTTCCTCTTCTAGATATTGCTAGAGACTATGGAACGCCTGCATATGTTTATTCTTCTTCCCAAATAATAAAAAATTTTGATAATTATTTTTCGTCAATAAGAAAGGATGACAAAATTTGTTTTTCCGTAAAGTCTAATTCCAACATACATATCCTTGAATTGCTTGCAAATAAAGGTTCTGGGTTTGACGTGGTTTCATCAGGGGAATTAAGAAAATGTCTAATAGCTGGTGGCAAACCTGAAAACATTGTTTTTTCAGGTGTAGGCAAGTCTATAGAAGATATTGAATTGGCGTTAAAAGAAGAAATCTTTTCAATTAATATAGAGTCTGAGGCCGAGCTAGATAGAATTATTGAAATTGCTAAAAAGAATGGAGCTATTGCTCAATGTTCTTTTAGGCTAAATCCCGATATATCTGCTGGATCACATCCTTTTGTAGAAACAGGGGGGAAATCTTCAAAGTTTGGTCTTTCCAAGACTAATGCTCTGGGGGCAGCAAAAAAAGCAGAGAATTCAGGTGTTATAAAAATAAAAGGAATAGCCTCTCATGTCGGTTCACAAATTTCTAAGAAAGAAATAGTTATAAAAAATTTAGATTTTTTAATGCAAACTAAAAAAGACTTTCAAGAGGCCGGAATTATTTTAAACAACATTAATATAGGAGGGGGGTTGGGCATAAGTTATAAAGGAGAAGATCAACTTATTCCATCAGATGTTCTTAAAGAAGTTGTAGATAAGTTGGCATTAACAAATACCAACTTAATCGTTGAACCAGGAAGAAGTATTGTAGGAAAAGCGGGCATTTTGTTAACCAAATTGGAATACTTAAAAAGAACTGAAACTTCAAATTTTGCTATTATAGATGCGGGGATGAACGACCTTATTAGGCCTTCCTTGTACAATGCTTGGCATAATATTAGAACAATTGAAAAAAGCGAAAATTCTAATGAAGAATTTAATATAGTTGGCCCTATATGTGAAAGCGCTGATGTGATGGGAGAGAAAAGAGGCTTGTCCTTAACCAAGGACTCTATCCTGGCTATACTCGATGCTGGTGCCTATGGTCACGTTATGTCATCAAACTATAACAGCAGACCCAGACCACCAGAAATTCTTGTTGATGATTGTGAGGTTAGATTAATTAGAAGAAGAGAGTCTTTTCAAGATTTAATTTCAACTCAAACAAATTTGTAATTCTATGGGATTGAGAGCTCAAAAGTTTTCAGGACTTGGAAATGAGATCCTGATTATTAATCTCATAACTGAAGAAGAAAAGTTTTCTCCCTCTAAGATAAAGCAAATTCAAGATACTAACCAAGTAAATTTTGATCAACTCTTAATTATCAGACCACCATCTAAACCTGAAAATGATCTTTGGGTAGATATCTATAATAGAGATGGTTCGGAGGCTGAAAACTGTGTTAATGGAGCAAGGTGTCTAGCTAACTATTTAATTAGAAATGACCTGGTGTTTAAAGAAGAGCCTAAAATTGAAACAAAAGGAGGTATTTGGAAATTGGGGTCTCATAATAATAAAGAGTATTCTGTTAAATTTGATGCTCCCGAATATAAATCAAAAACTAAAACACCTTCTGATCAAGATACTCAAGGATTTTTTCAAATAGATATTGAAGGCAAGACATTAGATCTGGGTATAGTTTCTTTAGGGAACCCGCATGCAATTTGTTTCATCACAGATATAAAAAACCAGCCCCTTGCAATTTGGGGAGAAAAACTTCAATTGAGTGCGTTTTTCCCTGAAGGAGTAAACCTTGGTCTCGCAGAAGTACTTTCAGATAAAAGGATTCTTCTAAGAGTTTTTGAAAGAGGGGTAGGAGAAACAAAGGCCTGTGGAAGTGGGGCCTGCGCTGCAGTGCTTATAGGACACCACCTTGGTTTAATTGAAGAAAAAACTGAAGTAGTCTTTAGTGGGGGTAATTTAAACATAGAGTATCATAAAAAAGATGGGTTCTTATTGGCTAGGGGTGAAGTGGAGTTTATTGAAGAGCTCTCTCTAGAAACATGAACAAAAAATATCAAAATAATTTAAAAAAGAAAGAAGTTGCAGAGTATTTAATCTTAAACCCTGAATTTTTAGTAGATAACCCTGAAGTTTTAAGTTCTTTAAAGGTTGTTCATGATTCTGGGGCTGCAGTATCTCTTATACAAAAACAAGTTGAAATTCTTAGAGAGAATTACAATACGACCTCAAACAGTCTTCTAAATTTTCTAGAAGAAGCTAAAAATAATGAAAAGATTTTTGCATTAACTAAGAGATTAACTTTAGACCTGATAAACACCTCAAGGATAGAAGAGGTTGTTTCAATAACAGAGAAAGCATTTAAAAAAGACTTTCAAGCAACTGATTGTAAGTTTATTTTTTTGGAAGAAAATAAAAAATCTTTACCCAAAAGAAGAGTAAAAGACCCTGACAAATCTAAATATATTTTAGGTGATTTGATTAAAGAAAATAAAACATACCAAGGAGCATTACAACAGGATCAATCTAATTTCATCTTTAATAAAAGCCAAAAGATTGTTGAAGTAATTCTTACACCCCTCTCCTGTCCTGTTGTTAAAGGTTATTTAGCGCTTGGTTCTGATAAGATGGGTAAATATGATGAATCTAAAGACAGTCTCTTCCTAGATTTTATAGCAGAAGTAGTAAGCATCCTTATTAATAAACATCTTCAATGATTAACGTTTACATAAACCAGTTTATTTCCAACCTAAAAGTCGTAAGGAATTTCTCCTTCAACACTATTCATAACTACGATAGAGATTTACAAAAATTAGAAACTTTTTTAAAAGAAAATAAAGTAAATTCACTTTCTTCAATAAAAGAATATCATATAAGGGGTCTAATAAATAAAGAAAGAAGAAGGGGGCTTAGTCCGAGAAGCCTTCAACGCTTACTTTCTTCTATAAAAAGTTTTTTCCGCTTTCTTGTAGATGAAGGCGAGATAACCATTAACCCTGCCCATAATGTTATTTCACCAAAATCACCATCCATACTTCCTAAGGCATTAGATGTGGACCTAGTAAAGAAGCTCCTTGATTTTACTCCGCAAGGATTCTTTGAAATAAGAGATAAAGCAATAGCAGAATTGCTTTACTCTTCAGGACTTAGGCTGTCTGAATTATGTAACCTAGATTTACAAGACATTTCAATTAAAGAAAAAATCTGCAGGGTAACTGGAAAAGGAATGAAAATGCGCGATCTTCCTGTTGGAGAAAAAGCTTTAATTGCTATCAGAGAGTGGCTTATACATAGAAATGAAATTAGTAATTCTAATGGGAAAGCCCTTTTCATAAATAATAGAGGTAAAAGAATATCCCCTAGGTCAGTTCAACTAAGACTTGAAAAGCTTAGTAAATTAAGGGGAGTGCCTTTAATACACCCCCATATGCTTAGGCACTCTTTTGCAAGTCACTTTTTAGAATCAAGTGGAGACCTCCGAGCTGTTCAAGAGATGCTTGGCCATTCTGATATAAGTACTACACAAATATATACAAAACTAGACTTTCAACATCTAGCAAAAGTCTATGATAAATCTCATCCAAGGGCTAAAAAACATTAAGAAACAGTGACTCTAAAAGTTATATCATTTGATTTAGACGACACCTTCTGGCCTATATTGCCAGTTGTACTTAGGGCTGAAAAACTTAGCAATAAGTGGCTAATAGAAAATTATCCTGCCATAGAACCATTACTTAAAAGAGAAGAAATCTATCAAATCAGAGACGAGCTAATTTCAAAAGATTCTTCTTTAAGTTTCCAGTTGTCTAAGTTAAGAAGTTTAATACTTTCTGAAATTGCAAAGAGAGCTGGTTACAAGGAACGAGAATCCGAGCAAATTGCTGAAAAATCCTTTGAAATATTCTTTAAAGCAAGGAATGAAGTTAATCTTTATGATGGTGTTCAAGAGTGTTTAAAAAAAATAAAGAAGATTTATAGTCTAGGGGTTATAACTAATGGCAATGCAGATCTAAAAATCATTGGTTTAGATCATTTTTTTGATTTCAATATTTCTGCAGCAGATGCAGAAGCCAGTAAGCCTGATCAAAAGATTTTTAAACAGGCTATAAAGATATCAGGTGCTGAGCCACATGAAATTTGTCATGTTGGAGATCATCCAATTAATGATGTTCAGGGCAGTTTAGAGGCGGGAATGAAGGCTATATGGTTTAATGAAAAAAGAATTACTTGGCCTTTGGGTGGTGTAAAGGGGCACCAAGAAATTAATTCATGGAACGAATTAGAAAGAGTTTTAAATTCTATTACTTAAGTGAATCAAGCATATACTGAACAGCTTCTGTTAATTCTTCGCTAGAGCAGTCCATACACAAGCCCATAGGAGGCATGCCATTTAAGCCGGTTGTTACTGTTTCAACTAGATGGTCTAGATCTTCGTCTGCTCTCTCTCCCCAACTAAATCTATCTCCAAATTTTGGAGCTCCAGCCAAACCTATTCCATGACAGGTTGCACAAGCGCTTTCATAGATTGCTTTTCCTGTCCTATTTGTTGCTAAATTTGTAGATTGAGCAGCTGTATTCTCAGCACAATCTTGTCCCTCTATACACACTTGACCAACAGGCAAAATTCTCTTTTTAATAGCCTCCTCTGCTTCAGATGAATATGATGCAGAAAGAAAAGAAATAAAAAGAAAAGTAAGAACTAATTTAAAAAAATTCATATAACCCTATTTTGAATGGCGCCATTATAGAATAAGAAAGCCAGACAGTCTTCAGCCAAATATTTTTCCTGGATTAAGTATGTTATTCGGATCAAGATTGTTTTTAAGACTCTTCATTAAAGCCAGTTCTTCATCAGTTCTGGATATCCCTAGATAGTTTTTTTTCTCTAGACCTATTCCATGTTCAGCAGATACTGAACCTCTAAAAGACCTTAGGGGTTCGTAAACGCATTCTTCCATTTTGCTTATTGAGCTTGGATCATTTCCTCCAACTGCAGTAATAATATGAAGGTTACAATCTGCAAGGTGACCAAAGACAGTACAATGAAAATCTTTCCAATGTTCTGACATTTTCTTTCGCACATCTTTTATATATCCTTCCATACAGTTAATTGGCAAACTTACATCAAATATCTTAATGGGGCCATATTGATATTGTTGCTCAACATCGTCTCGTATAGCCCACAGCTTTCTTCTATCGCTCTCGCTTTTAGCTATAACAGCATCTGTTATTAAATTCTTCTCTAATGCTTTTTCTAATATTAAATTAAAATGTTCAGAATCTTTTGCCTGATCTGATCCAGAATATTCAACCAAAATATAATAGGGGTATTTTTGGTCTATTGGAGGTTTGTTGATTGCTGGAGGAGAGGTTACTAGTAAATAAAAATCTCTCCACATTACTTCAAATGCAGAAAGGTTTCCTCCAAGCATAGAGTCAATATGTTTCAGTAATTCTGAAACTTGTTGAAAGGATTCAGCTGCCAACAAAGCTGTATTTTGGCTCAGTGGTTTTTCTTGCAGTCTGAGGACAACTTTACTGATAATGCCTAAAGTGCCCTCGCTGCCTATGAATAGTTGTTTTAAATCGTATCCAGCGTTATTTTTTAACATCTTGTTCATAGAAGAAATTATCTTGCCATCTGCCAAAACTGCCTCTAACCCCAGAATTAACTCTCTTGTCATTCCATACCTTATAACTCTATTCCCTCCTGCATTAGTTGAAGCATTTCCTCCTATCGTACAAGAACCCCTTGCTCCAAGGTCAAGGGGGAAAAACATTCCTTTGGATTCCGCCTCTTCTTGAATTGTCTGTAACTTAACTCCTGCCTGGGCAGTAAGAGTCCTTCCTGTTACATCTACTTCCTCTATATTAATCATCCTTTCAGAAGAGATAATTACCTCCTCTTCATTTGTTATAGCTGACTCAACTAAACCCGTGAGTCCGCCATGAGGAACGATGGGCTGTTTGAATTTATTACAAACTATAAGAATCTTAGATAATTCTTCTGTATTTCTCGGCCTTAAAATTACTTTAGATTTTATTGGTTCTTCAATCCAAATACCTGCTTTTCTCTCAGTAACTTCTGACCCAAGAAGAATACCCTTTTCTCCAAGCACGCTTGTTACTTCTTTAATAAACTTTTCTTCTACCATGACTCTCCAAACGGCCTGACTGTTGTTTCAAAAGTCCATGCAGATTTTTCTTGATGAGATAAATGCCAAGCTTCATCTGCTATGGAGTCAGGTTTTATAAAAAAATCATCTTCCTTATCTTTCCACATCTTTCTAGTCCAATCTAGATCAATTACAGCATCAATCAATAAATAAGCTACATGAATCCCTTTAGGACCAAGTTCTCTTGCCATAGACTCTGCTAATATTCTTTGTGCTGCTTTCGTGGGGGCTGTATTAGCGAACCAAGACTTACCTCTTTTAGCAGAAGTATTACCAGTTACTATTACTGACCCTGAACCCCTGTTAATCATATCCTTAGCAAATCCTCTTACTAGATAGAGCAATCCCATAGCATTGATCTCAAAGTTTTTTAATAAATCCTTGGGCTTTATTTCCATAAAATTACCTCTTCCCCCTCTTACTGCATTGTGGATTAACACATCTGGTATTCCTTCTTTTTGTTTTATCTCTTCAATTGTCTTTGTAAAGTAAGTCTCGCTTGAAACATCACAGGGGTAGCTAAAAGTATTTTCAATTTGTTTCTCTAATTTATTTAACCTATCTTCAGATCTCGATACCATAATCACATTGTAACCACCAGAAGCAAATCTCCTGACCATAGAACTTCCAGTACCTGGACCAACCCCAGTTACTAAACAAATTTTTCTTCCCATGAGAAAAGACTAACACTAGTTGATACTAAAATTCTATATAATTTATTTATAAGGGCTAGTAGTTCAGCTGGGATAGAACGTCTGCCTCCGGAGCAGAAGGTCGCAGGTTCAAATCCTGCCTAGCCCACCAATGAATTGATATAATTCCTTCTATATTATCTTTATAGAAATAAAAATTTTTAAATATGAAAAATGACATAGTTATTAAAAATGCAAAAATTGTTGATGGGACAGGGTCAGATCCTTTTTTTGGAGATATAGCCATTAAAGGGGATGTGATTTCTGAAATGGGGGAAGTCACCTCAAGTGGAAAAATAGAATTAAATGCAGATGGACGCGTTGTAAGTCCTGGATTTGTAGATATTCATACCCACTTAGATGCACAAATTGGATGGGATCAAGAGCTTAAGCCTGTTAGTCAGCATGGGGTAACTTCTGTTCTTATGGGTAATTGTGGTGTTACCTTTGCACCTTGTAAACCTGAAGATAGAGAGCTTATAGCCCATATGATGCAAACTGTGGAAGATATACCTAAAGATGCAATCCTAGGGGGCCTTCCTTGGGATTGGGAAGATTACGGTGGTTACCTCGATTCCGTTGAAAAATTTAATCTTGGGATTAACGTAGCTGGAATGGTAGGACACGCTGCTGTTAGATATTACGTAATGGGAGAAAGGTCGGTAGAAGAACTAGCATCAGAAGAAGAAATAAAAAAAATGGCAGAAATAGTAGGAAAGTCAATGGATGGAGGCGCTGTTGGGTTTTCAACAAATAGATACCCGCCTCATGTTGGTCCAGATGGAAGATCTATTCCAGGGACTTATGCCGATGCCAAAGAACTTTTAGAAATAGCTAAAATAGTAGGTAAGAAAAAAGGTCTTATGCAAAACGTATTAGATTTTGGAGGACAGCCAGAATTTTCAATTCAGCTCCTTAAAGACCTAGCCAATACTACAAGAAACAGAATACTCTTTAGTTTTGGAACGGGACCTGATCTGGAGTCAGGAAAGAGAGTTCGCCAACTACTAGAAGAGCTTTGTAAAGACGGAGAGGACATTACAGCTATATCTCAACCAAGGTCTTCTGGTTTTATGTTTGGACTACAGTCTAGTTTGCCATTCCAAGGAAAAACTTGGGATAAGCTAAGAGACATGGACCTTAATAGAAGACTTGTATCTATTAGAGACCTAGAAACTCGTAAAAAATTAATAAAAGAAGCCTCTAATACTCCAGAAGTACTCCCTTATCATTTGGTTTTCTGGTTGGGTAATGAAGAAACCCCTGATTATTCTGCAGGAGCTGAGAAATGTGTAGCAAAAATGTCTCATGATAGGGGCATTCACCCGTCAGAATTATTTCTAAACTTGTCTGATGAGTCTAATGGAAAAACTCTGTTCAATTATAGAATGTTTAATCAGAACTTAGAGGCTGCGGGAGAGATGTTTTTAAGCAAGAGGATTTTTCCTGGTTTAGGTGATGCAGGGGCACATGTATCTCAAATTTGTGATGCTGGTTGGGCTACTTTTGTTCTTTCATATTGGGTAAGAGAAACAGGTCTTTATAGCTTACAGGAAGGGGTAAGAAGGATCTCCTCTGCCCCCGCAAGAATTATAGGTCTCCAAGATAGAGGGACGTTAGCAGTTGGTAAAAAAGCTGATGTAAATATTTTTGATGCCAATACAGTGGCTGAACTTCAACCCGAGATTGTCCACGACTTTCCTGGAGGAGCACCCAGATATATACAAGGCTCAAAAGGGTATAAGGCAACCATAGTTAATGGAAAGGTTAATTTTATAGATGGTGAGCTAACTGGAGCTTCTAATGGCGAAGTTTTAAGACATAGTGCTTAGGAAGGCGGGGTTTTAGTTATGGAGGTTAAGAATAAAGTTATGCCCAACGGTCAGCAGATGGCTGACTTTAATGAGTTAGGTGAAGAAAAGCCTATATTTATGGTCAATCTTTTAAAGTTTAAAGAAAAAGCAGAATATGCGGACAAGAGAGAAACTGACCTAACGGGTGAAGAGGCCTATACCATTTACGGTAAAGAAGTACAGGTACATTTAGAGAAAGTGGGGGGAAAGATAGTTTTTGCAGGCAAAGTGTCTCGCCTTACTGTAGGGGAAGTAGAAGAGCTTTGGGATCAAGTAGCAATTGCAATGTATCCAAGTCGAAAGGCTATGCTAGAAATGATTAGTAATTCAGAATATATAAAAAGTGCTGAACACAGGATAGCTGGCCTTGCAGGTCAGCTTAATATAGAAACGAATTCTCCTTTAGATTTTTAAAGACCTATTTTTCAATAAATTTAACCCATACATCAAGAGGTTCTCTGGTTGTATTAAGTTCATTTATTTTAGCATCTGCGTCTTTATAGCCTATAGCCACACCGCAAAAAAGCATTAAGTCTTCATCAACATCTAGAAATGTTGAAACGCTTTCTGATTTCATTGCCCAGGCTTCTTGAGGGCAAGTGTCTAGACCCTCTTCCCTAGCCAGCAACATAAATGTTTGAAGAAACATCCCTAAGTCAGACCATTGAGGAGGACCCATTTGCCTGTCAACAAAACAAAAAAAAGCAGCAGGTGCTCCAAAAAATTCATAATTTTTAGCTAGTTGTCTAAACCTGCTTGCTTTGTCATCTCTGTCTATGCCCAACAAAGCATACATATCCTCTCCTACTTTAAATCTAGAAGAGCGATAAGGTTCTTTTAAGTTTTGGGGATAAATATCATAAGAAGGGGTTTCGGGGTTGGTCCATTTTTTTTGAAAATCTAAAAAAGACTGCATGGCTTTATTGTTGATAACAAATATTCTCCAAGGTTGAAGATTGCCTCCTGAAGGAGCTCTAGAAGATTTTTCTAATAAGGTTTCTATTAATTTGTCTGTGACAGGTTTTTTTAGAAAAGCCCTAGTTGTTTTCCTTGAAAAAACTGCTTCTGTTACTTTCATTTTAAAAACTAACGTCCAAGCTCCTTTTCAGCTTTCTCTTTGGCCCATTTATAATTTGCCTTTCCGTTAGGGGCGCGCATAACCTCTTCAACAAAAAGAACTTGTTTAGGAAGTTTATAACCTGCTAGATGTTCTCTAGTAAAAGAAATTAAATCCTGTTCGGAAACTTCGGAGTTTTCTTTGAAAGAAGCTAATGCTACTACTCTTTGTCCAAACTTTTCGTCTTGTACACCAACTACGAGACAGTCATAAATGTTGTCATGTCTCTTTACGGCTTCTTCTACTTCTTCGGGATAAACTTTTTCTCCTGCGGTGTTAATGCAGTTACTTCCCCTTCCCAACAAGGTGATACTTCCATCAGCCTCTACTAAGGCATAATCGCCTGGAAAGCTATACCTAACTCCATCTACTTCTTTGAAAGTTTCAGCAGATTTCTCAGGATCTTTAAAATAACCCAAGGGAACTAATCCGCTGGTTCCAATTTTTCCCATTTCTCCAGAACCAGGCTCCACGTGCTTACCATCATCAGTAATGACAATAACCCCTGGATTAATAGAAAACTTTGCTGTTTCTGCCGGGGCTTCCTTAGTAGATATAGACGCTCCCATTCCTCCTTCTGTTGACCCCATGGCATCTATAAGAACCATGTCGTTGTGTTCTAACAGTCCTTTTTTAACTTCAGAGCTCCACATTACGCCACTAGAGATCATCAAATTTACGCTAGAAATATCATAAGGCTTATTACTTAGCTTGGCATTATTTAAAGAATCCATTAAGGGTTTGGCAAATGCATCCCCAACTATAACAACAGTAGTAGACTTTGTTTTTTCAACTTCTCTCCATAGTACATCTGGATCGAATCCGAGTTGCGGGATTGTTACAACAGTCCCTCCAGTTAATAATGGTAAATAAGCTCCTAGCCACATACCCGTGCCATGCATCAAAGGGCAAGCAACCATGCTGACAGGAAGCATATTCTCATTTGAGAGCTTGATTATGTTTTCAGGCAGAGATTCAAAATCTTCAGGCACAGGAAAACCCATACCTAAAAGAGTTTTGAACATAGAGCTAATAAATGACCCATGCTGATACATCACTCCTTTTGGCATTCCCGTGGTCCCGCCAGTATAGAGCATGTATATATTGTCTTCAGATCTCTTAATCCTTTCCATTGGCTCTTTTGACTTAATGCATTCTTCGTAGTCAAGGATGTCCTTGCTTTGATCAGAAACTTCAGTTCCATCATCAACTTTTATGAAAAGCTTAACCTTTGGAAGTTTATCCCTAATTGCATTAATTTGATCAGAGTAGCAGGCCTGGAAAAATATCGCCTCTGAATCTGAATTATCTAAAAGATAAACTAATTCATCTTCTTTATAACGATAGTTCACGTTTATTGGCACACCCTTTATCTTAAAAACACTAAATTGAGCTTCTAAATATTCATTTGAATTATGAAGATAAAGGCCAACTTTAGAATCGTCTCCTAAACCATGTTCGGTTAAAAGCGTTGCAAGTCTAGAGGCCCTCTCCTCATACTCTTTCCAAGACCTAGTTACATCTCCGCAAATTAAAGCTGTTTGATCAGGAATCAGATCTGATGTCTTTTCCCAAAGTGTTGCAAATTGAACCTCCATTTTTTCTCCCTCTATAGTTATTGAGAGAGATTATGTCTGAAGATATCCTGAAAAATCAATAATCAATTTTGTCTTCAACTGCTTTTCCTTGCTTGGGGATTAAGGCGGACCTGAAGTAAGAAGCCACAACTACTCCGTCTTGATTTTTTCCAATTGTCTTTACAGTAACTATTCCTTCGTCTGGTCTAGATTTAGATTCTCGCTTTTCTATTACCTCAGATTCTGCATACAGGGTATCACCAACAAACACAGGATGAGGTAAAACTATGTCAGTCCAACCTAAGTTAGCTATAGCTTTTTGACTTACGTCACTGACGCTCATTCCTACCATGAGGGCAATTGTAAAGGGGCTGGCTACTAATGTTTTTCCGAACTCAGTGCCTTTACCAAATTCCTCATCAAAGTGTATTGGGTGCTGGTTCATGGTTAGCAAAGTAAACCAAGTGTTATCAGATTGAGTGATTGTTCTCCCTGGTCTGTGTTCGTAAACATCTCCAATTTTAAAGTCTTCATAATATCGCCCAAAAACCTCCCTGTACCTCCCGGGTTTTATTTCTTTATTTTTTTTAACCATTCCCTCTCCTATAACTCTTATAAATTATCTTTAAAATCAATACCGGCTAGAAACAGGCGTTTTTTCATAAGTTTTATTATTGGTTCGTCTATCATCTTACCATCAACTGAGATAGCCCCACCCTTTGATTTAGAGAAGGCTTTAAGAATCTTTTGAGCTTCTTCTAAGTCCTCTTTGGTAGGTAAGAAGCTTTCTTTAATCACCTCTGCTTGTTTGGGGTGAATAGCAAATTTACTATTAAATCCAATAGATCTAGCTTTTCTACTCTCTTGAGCTAATTCGCTAATATCTTCTATTTGCATAAAAGGACTATCAATTGTAATTAGCCCATATTTACTGGCCTGAAGTATTATCATAGATCTAGCCAACAACATAGCATCCCAGCTCATGTCAGAACCTAGTTCTGCTGACAAATCAGCTCCTCCTAAGGCAAGCCCTATAACTCTTTTGTCTTCACTTAATAACGAAAGATTTTCTAATGCTAGAGCAGTTTCTATTAGTAAAACTAATTTTAAACTCTCAGGTAATACAGATAGCTCAATTGGATTTTCTATTTTGGGTATTATCAAACCTAAGAAATTTTTATTCTTTATGTTAAAAAGAGATATGTCTTCTTTCCCATCCTGAGACTTAAGAGAGTTAATTCTTATAAAGAATGGCTTACTGATGTGGCTAGAAGATAAATGCCTGGCCAATTCATCTCTGCTCTTTCTTTTATCTGATAATGGTACAGAGTCTTCCAGGTCGATTACTAATCCATCTGCTTTTGAGGTTTCCGCTTTTGAAATCCAATCCAGCTTATTGGCTGGAACAAAAAGAGGGCAAACAGGAAATAGAGTCAAGCCTACACCTAATCAGATCTTATTAAGACCCTTCTTTCTTTTTCAATAAGAAAATCTACAATTTTCAAAAGTTTGTTTATTCCTGTTTCTCTAGTTGGACTAACTTTATACTTTCCATTTACTATCAAATTAGGGACAGCTGTAACTGACCATTGACGCATGCGTTTGTTTGCCTGATTTAAAGAATTTTCTATGCCAAAAGAATTTCTGATTGACCTATACTTTTCTTTTTCTACCCCAAAGCCTTTAAAAAAATACTCCAACTCAGTCTCTCCTGTTAAAAATTTTCTTTCTTGGTGAATAGAGTGGAACGCTGCAGCCACAGCCTCTTCTTCTATTCCGAGAGCCAGGGCAATATAATAAACCCTAGCATGTATCTTTGCTGTAGCATTCCAAGTAACATGAGACTTCAAGAAATTAACGTCTCCAGGTAAGTTCTTTTTCCAATCATTTATGTAAAATTCTAAAGAGTAGCAATGAGAACAGCTTAGCCAGAAAAGCTCAACTACCTCTATTTTATTGATATCGCTAGTTGGGGTTGGGCTGTCCAATATTTCATAATGGATTCCTGCTTTAAAGGCCTCTTCTGACTTAATAAATCCTACATAAATCGTTAGAAAGACTAATGGAATGTATTTCAAATAATTAAACATCATATTATTGTTATTTCTATTTGATATTAATGTAGCCCATGAATGAAGCTTGCTAAAGCTTCAATCTCTTTATCATCTAACTTATAGGCGATAGAAACCATTATTTTTGATGCCTCTGTATCCATCCTGGTTGCTAGGCGATAGTCTTTTAATGTTTTGGCAATATATTCAGGTTGCTGTCCGCTTAGAAGGGGATACGCAGCTTGAGCATTGCCAAGACCCCTAGGAGAATGACATGCTGTGCATGCGGGTATTCCTTTTTCAAAATTCCCTGAATAATAAAGTTTGGAACCTAAATCAACTAAATCTATAGAAGCTTGACCCATTTTTATTTTACTACTCGCATAAAAAGCAGATATATCTTCAATGTCGGAATCGCTTAATCCATCTAACATTCCGGTCATCTCTAGAACCACTCTCTCTCCGCTTTTCATAAGCTTTAATTGTTTTGTTAAGTACTTTTGATTTTGTCCGGCTAAAGAAGGCCATAAACCAACCTGGCTATTTCCGTCTTCTCCGTGACAAGCAATGCAAGTAGAAGATTTTTGTTTTCCATTGCTAATATCAGCAGCTTCTAGATTAAAGAAACAGCTAAAAAGAACAATTAAAAATCTTAAATACATTCTTTAAACTTGTACAAATTGGCTGAACGGGCGAGGATTATATACTAACCTAACAATTGGTTCTGCTAATAAAGGAAACTATGAATCAAAAAGATATATTCAGAAGATTAGAATTTGTAGAAGGAGTTTCTTCATATAACCAAATTCCTTCAGATACAGGATTAGAAGTGGCGTTTTGTGGCACTTCAAACTCAGGTAAATCAAGTGTTATAAATTCTTTAGCAAACAATAAGAAACTCTCAAGAGTCAGCAAGGACCCAGGAAGAACGCAAACAATAAACTTCTTTTCTGTTGATAAATCAAGAAGGATTGTAGATCTTCCTGGCTATGGTTATGCAAAAGTATCTAAGGAAATGAAAAAAGAATGGGGAATCACAATTAGGAAATACCTTAATTCTAGACAGAGTCTAAGCGGTTTGATTATTGTTATGGATATTAGGCATTCTTTCAAAGAATCTGATTTGGTCTTGATAAGGTGGTGTTTTGAAACACAAACTCCAATTACAGCGCTTCTTAATAAGTCAGATAAACTTTCTAAAAACAAATCTAAATTAGAGTTAGAGAATGCTGTTAGAATCTCCAAGAACCTTCCTGGAAGAATAAACATACAGTTGTTTTCTGCAAAAAAATTTATAGGCCAAGATGAACTTAAAACAACAATTTGTAACTGGCTTAAGATTTAGCAAGCCCCGAACATCTGGGGAAGACATTCGGGGCAACAATTTACCTATTGTTGTAATCAGACTTTTCTAATTACAATAAGTATGACCTTTTAGTAATAGGAAAGTTCCAAATTAAATTTAAGAGTAAAGTACAATTGACAGGTGCTAAATTAACCCTAAATTACATTTACCAAAAATGAACCCCTCAGACAAAAGCAGAGCTGGAAACCCACTAATTCTTGTGGATGGCTCTTCTTATCTATATCGAGCCTATCATGCTCTACCTCCGCTTATGACATCTAAAAACCAACCCACAGGCGCTATAAGGGGTGTTATTAGCATGATAAAAAAAATTTTAGAAGATCATCCAAAGAGCCTTCTAGGAATAATCTTTGATGCTAAGGGTAAAACATTTAGAAATGAAATGTACAAAGACTACAAAGCTAACAGGCCTCCAATGCCTGATGATTTGGTGCAGCAAATTGAACCCATATTTTCAATAATAAAAGCCCTGGGAATAAAGGTTATTAGTGTAGAGGGGGTAGAAGCAGATGATGTTATTGGCACACTGGCAAATATGGCAGACAGAATAGGTCATCAAACTGTAATTTCAACTGGGGACAAAGATTTAACTCAACTTGTAAATAAACATATAAAAGTTGTAAACACTATGAGCGATGAACTACTAGATGAAAAAGGAGTGGAAAAGAAGTTCGGGGTTAAACCTAATCTTATCATTGACTACCTGGCTTTAGTTGGAGACTCGTCTGACAATATACCTGGGGTAGAAAAAGTTGGCCCTAAAACTGCAGTTAAGTGGCTTCAAGAACACGGCAATCTTGATAACATTATTAAAAATTCTGAGAATATTCCTGGAAAAGTAGGGGAAAATCTAAGGAATGGGCTAGATCAGTTAAAGCTTTCAAAAAAACTGGTCACAATTAAGAAAGATGTTAACTTAAAAATTTCTTTAGATGACCTGAAGGTGAATAAAGAAGACAAAAATTCCTTAGAAAAAATTTATACAGAACTAGAATTCAAAACTTGGCTAGAAGCTGATAGCCCTGTTAAAAATACTATAAAAAAAGAAGAGAAATACGACTTAATTGTTGATGAAAAGACTTTAAACAAATGGGTTGAAAGGCTGAAGAAGTCTTCTATCATATCCTTAGATACTGAAACAAATGGCCTTGACTACATGGACGTAGATTTAGTAGGGATATCCTTTTCAGTTAAACCTGGACAGGCTGGTTATATTCCCTTGAACCACAAAGTTGAACAACAATTGCCTTTAGACCTAACGATATCGAAATTAAAACCTATTTTAGAATCAAAAAAAACAAAAATAGTAGGTCAAAACATAAAATTTGATAAACATATCCTTAAAAGGTTCGGGATTAATATAAATTCTATTGCAAATGATACTATGCTCATGAGTTACGTATTAAACAGTACTGCAACAAGACACAATTTAGATGCCCTTGCTCAATTTTACTTAGACTATAAAACAACTACTTTCGAAGAAGTTGCTGGTAAGGGAACAAAACAATTAACCTTCGATAAAATACCTTTAGATAAAGCTTCATATTATGCTTCTGAAGATGCAGACATAACATTAAGACTCTACAAAAAACTAAACTCTAGGCTTGCTAAAGAACCTAAATTAAAAGGGTTATTAGAAGATATAGAAATACCATTGATTGGCGTCCTGTCTGATATGGAGCAAACCGGGACTCTGGTGAACAAAAAAGTTCTTCAAGCCCAGTCTAGAGATTTCGAAAGAAGAATTTCTAAACTAGAAGAGAAGGCATATGCCTTAGCTGATCAAGAGTTCAACCTCAGCTCTACAAAAGAGTTAAGAGAATTATTTTACGAAAAATTTAATTACCCAGTTTTTCAAAAAACTCCAGGGGGACAACCTTCTACGGCAGAAAATGTTTTACAACAACTTTCTGAAGACTACGAACTACCTAAAATTATCCTTGAGCATAGAACTCTCAGCAAACTTAAGTCTACTTATACAGATAAGCTACCCTTACAAATTTCAAAAAACACTGGGAGAATTCATACTTCCTTTCATCAAGCAGTAACTGCTACTGGGAGGTTATCGTCTTCAGATCCTAACTTGCAAAATATTCCTATAAGGAATGAAGATGGCAGAAGAATTAGACAAGCCTTCGAAGCTCCAAAAGGTTTTAAGCTAATTTCAGCTGATTATTCTCAAATCGAACTTAGAGTAATGGCTCATCTATCTAAAGATAAAAATTTAATAAAAGCCTTTAATGAAGGAGAGGATATACATTTAACGACTGCAAGTGAAGTTTTTGACATTGATACTAAACAAGTGGGTCGAGAAGAAAGGAGAAGTGCAAAAGCAATAAATTTTGGTCTTATTTATGGGATTTCTGCATTTGGATTAAGCAAACAATTGGGCATTGGCAGACATCTAGCTGCAGAATATATGGACAAGTATTTTTCCAAGTACCCAGGAGTGAGAGAATATATGGATATAATCAAAAGTGATGCCAGAAAAAAGGGGTATGTAGAAACATTAGATGGAAGGAGAGTTTACCTTCCAAGTATATCAACAGGAAATGCCATTAGAAGGCAAGCTGCTGAAAGAGTGGCTATTAATGCACCGGTTCAGGGTACTGCAGCTGATATAATGAAGAAAGCTATGCTCATGGTAGACAGTTCATTGAAGGACAGCAAAGTAACGGCAAAGTTAATAATGCAAGTGCACGATGAGCTGGTTATAGAGTCTAAAGAAGAAGACGTTAAAACAGTCTCAGATATTCTAAAAAATTCTATGTCCTCAGCACACAAGCTTTTGGTTCCTTTAGAGGTAGATATTGGTTCAGGAAAAAACTGGGATCAAGCCCATTAGCAAGATAATTAAGTTAATGATTAAGTTTCTTTTTTCTTCTACAAATAAAGTCTATGGGCTTGTATTCGCTGTAAGCTTATCATTAATAATAATTGCTCTTTTTTTTGAATATATTCTTCTTCTAGAACCTTGCCTGCTTTGTTACGCGCAAAGATATAGTGTATATCTATTATTAATTTCTTCTTTAATTGCTTTATCCCACATCAATCATTCGTTGACCTTTTTTAGAATTTATTTGAGTGTCTTTAGTTTTATAACAATAATGGGTGGAGCATTCTCTTTAAGACAGCTATACCTTCAGGGCTTGCCTAAAGAACAACTTCCTTCATGTGGTCCAGATCTAGAATACCTCCTTGAAAGCCTTCCTTTGCTAGATGTTTTATTAAAAATAATTCAAGGAGATGGTAAGTGCGCGGAGGTCGCGTGGTCCTTTTTAGGAATTAGCATACCTGGATGGGTTCTGGTAGCCCTTACTTTTCTCTTAATATATATCTTGTGTTCTTTCTACTTTTCTAAGAAATTACATTTTAAAAATTAAATAAGGTTCTATAATACTTGTTTGAAAACAAAGTCAAGATGACAACTAAAAGGCAAGAAGACCTATCTCAAGAAGAATTAATTAAACTATCCCTTGCAAGAGGTGAAGGGGAAATCGCTGCAAATGGTGCGTTGTTGGTTAAAACTGGAAAAAGGACTGGAAGAAGTCCTTTAGATAGGTTTATTGTAAAAGATGCTATTACAGATACAGAAGTAGATTGGGGTGATATAAACAGACCTTTTGAAACAGATAAATTTAATAACCTTTGGAAAAAAGTAGAAGAACATTTATCAGGCAAAGAGGTTTTTATATCTAATCTTCATGTAGGCCAACATGAAGAGCATTATGTTCCCGTAAGGATTAAAACTGAATGGGCCTGGCATAATTTGTTTGGCCGCCAAATGTTTATAAGACCAGATAAATTTAATCCTTCAAATAAAGAGCTATGGTCAATTATGAGTGCTCCGGAATTCTTATGTGATCCTGCAAGAGACGGAACTAATAGTGATGGAGCGGTAATTATTAATTTTTCAGAAAGGAAGGTTCTTCTTGCAGGGATGCAATATGCTGGTGAAATGAAAAAATCAATGTTTTCAGTGCAAAACTTCCTTTTACCCCAAAAAGATGTTCTTCCTATGCATTGTGCAGCCAATGCAAGCAACGATGATGGTGATGTTTGCCTATTTTTTGGGTTGTCAGGCACAGGGAAAACTACTCTCTCTGCTGATCCTGATAGAAATTTAATAGGTGATGATGAACATGGGTGGGGCAAAGGAGCAGTATTTAATTTTGAAGGTGGATGTTACGCAAAATGCATTAACTTAAGTGAGAAAAATGAACCAGTAATCTGGGAAGCTATAAAACATGGAAGTGTTATGGAGAATGTCATAATTGACAAAAATACTAAAAGCCCAGATTACAATGACTCATCCCTTACTGAAAATACAAGAGTTGTTTATCCTAGAGAGCATATTAAAAAGAGGGTAAAAGAAAATGCTGGAGGAGAGCCGAGATCTGTTATTTTCCTCACTTGTGACCTTTCTGGAGTAATTCCTCCTGTGTCCATACTAAGTAAGGAGGCTGCCGCATATCATTTCCTTAGCGGCTATACAGCGGCAGTCGGGTCCACTGAAGTTGGTTCAACAGAGGCTTTTAAAACAACCTTCTCAGCTTGCTACGGTGCTCCTTTTTTCCCCAGACCAGCTAAGGTTTATGCTGAATTGCTTATGAAAAGAATTGAGGCTTTTAAAAGCACAGTCTATCTAGTAAATACAGGATGGACAGGCGGACCATATGGAGTTGGGAGTCGTTTTGATATACCTGTAACGAGAGCAATCATCTCCAAGATTCAATCAGAATCTCTGAAATCAGCAAAGACAGAGAGGATAGAAGGCTTGAATCTAGACGTACCAAGCTCTATAAATGGTATCGATGATAAATTACTTAATCCTATTAAGAACTGGAAAAATCCTTCTTCATACGCTGAATATGAAAACAGGTTAATAAAACAATTCGTAGAAAACTTGTCCAAATTTGACGTTTCTGAAGAGATTGTTAAGGCTGGACCGGCTCTTACATAATCTTAACTAAAATCATGCCTTTTAACTTTGAGGATCTCAAAGACTCGGGTGCCTTAGAAGATCTAAAATCTATTAGAAGAGGAATAGAAAAGGAAAGTTTAAGGATAGACTCTCTGGGGTCAATATCTACACAAGAACATCCTAAAGCTCTTGGCTCTGCACTTACAAATTCATTTGTTACAACTGATTTCTCTGAGGCCTTATTAGAGCTAGTAACTCCCACATTTATAGAGGTCAAAGAGTGCATAGATTTCTTAGAACAAATTCATGTCTTTGTGCACAGGTCGATAGGAGACGAGTTGCTTTGGCCTTTGAGTATGCCTTGTCCTGTAGATTCTGAAGAAGAAATTCCTATAGGCTATTATGGAACTTCGAATTCTGGTCTTATGAAACGAGCCTATAGAGAAGGGCTTGCACAAAGATATGGCAGAAAAATGCAAGCAATAGCCGGCATACATTATAACTTTTCTTTTCCAAATAGCTTTTTTAAGAAAATAATCCAGCACAAAAAAAGGCGAGAAAGCTTGAAAGATATTAAAAACCAATCTTACCTTGGCTTAGCGCGTAATTTTAAAAGAATGGAGTGGCTTTATTTTCTTCTTTTTGGTGCTTCGCCTGTAATACCAGAAAATTTTACAGGCAAAAAATTGGACAATTTCAAGAATTTAAACTACGGAGGGTCTTATAAAACTTTTGCGACTTCTTTGCGCATGGGAAGCTTGGGATATATCAGTGAAGTGCAAGATGATTTAAATATTTCAATGAACTCCCTAGAGGAGTATTGCAGAGATTTAAGAATTGCTCTATCAAAAAAACACCATGTTTATGAGAAGATTGGTGAATTTGATTCTGACAGGAGAATACAACTAAATAGCTCTGTGATACAGATAGAAAATGAATATTACAACACGATACGACCTAAGCGTATATGCCCCCCTGGTAAAAGACCCATTAATATCTTGAAGCAGGACGGCATAGACTATTTGGAACTAAGATGTGTAGATTTAGACCCCTTTTGTCCTATAGGAATAAATGCAGAACAAATAAACTTTCTAGATATTTTCTTGATTTTCTGTTTATTAAAACCAAGCCCTCCTCTTACAAAAGACGAGATGAGCCATCTCAAGACAAACCATGAAAAAATTATAAACTCAGGCAGAGATCCGAAATTAACATTGTTTTATGAGGGCAAGGAATTGCAGGTTCAAAAAGCTGCTGAACTCTTACTAGATGAAATAAAGGAGGTTTGTTTAATAGTAGAAAGCTTTATTCTACAAAAAGATGATTCAAGTTCCTGGCAAGAATCTATAAAGCTTCAAAAAAATAAAGTAAAAGACTTTGGTAAAACTCCAAGTCATAAATTAATATCTAAGTTAGAAAAAGATAAAATCTCATATACTGAATTAGGTGTAACTATAGCTTCAGAAAATAAAAGTTTTTTTAAGAATTGCAAAGATAGATCTATAAAAACATTAGAAGAAGAGGCTATTGTCTCCAACATAAAACAAAAAAAACTAGAAACTAGTCAAGAAAAGTCTTTTGAGGAATATCTAGATAACTTTCTGGGACAGGTTTCGTAATCATATTTAAAGTGTTAGTTACTTTTTATAGAATTAGACACAGGAGAAAGAAATGAAAGCATTTGTTTGTAAAGAGTTTGGACCAATAAGTTCTCATAAAGTTGAAGATGTGCCAGAACCAGAGGCTGGTGATGGGCAGGTCATTGTAGACATTAAAGCTACAGGAATAAGTTTTCCTGATGTATTAATCATTCAGGGGCTTTACCAGTTTAAACCGCCCTTTCCTTTTAGTCCCGGAAGTGAAATAGCCGGAATTGTTTCTTCAGTAGGAAAGGGTATTAACAAATTTAAACCCGGGGATAAGGTTATGGGAAGTGTTGGTTCTGGTGGTTTAGTTGAGAGAGGAGCTTTTTTTGAAACTCAACTTATGCCTTTACCTGAATCAATGGACTTCCAAACTGCAGCTGGTTTTCCATTAAACTATGGAACTTCTTTTCATGCCCTAAAACAAAGGGGTCAGCTTAAACCAAATGAAACGATATTAATATTAGGAGCAGGAGGGGGTTTGGGTGTAAGTGCCATCCATATAGCAAAAGCTATGGGGGCTAAGGTTATAGCGGGTGCCTCATCTGAAGAAAAAACAGAACTTTGTAAAAGAGAGGGTGCTGATCATGCCATTCTCTATCCTAGAGAGATGGACAGAGAACAACAAAAGAAATTTTCAGAAAGTATAAAAGAAATCTCAGAAGGAGGGGTCGACATAGTATATGACATAGTTGGGGGAGACTATGCCGAACCTGCTTTAAGAGCCATAAAAAGGCATGGTAAATATCTAGTTATAGGCTTTACGGCAGGTATTCCTAAGATGCCCCTTAATTTAGCTCTTCTCAAAGAGTGTCAAATTGTAGGTGTATTTTGGGGCCAATTTGCTGGACTAGATTCAGATTTAAATGCCAAGAACTTTGGAGAGCTTTTTAAAATGCATTCAGAGGGGAAAATAAAACCCTTTGTAAGCAAAGCCTTTCCTCTTGAAGAAGCAGCCAATGCAATTACAACTTTGGCTGATAGAAAGGTATTAGGCAAAGTGGTTGTAACAATGTAATGAGAACAATGGATTGATAAGAATATTTTCTTAAGCTCTACGGTTCTGCCTATGACCTAGTTCAGGTCTATGGAATGCTTTTTTAAAATCTCCAAAGGTATTATGTCTAGAGTTTTAATATTAGTTTTTTTAATAAATATTTTAGGAGCCATATTAACTGCATATGCTTCTGCCCATCTTTCAGCACACAAGCACCAGCTGTTTCCTGGTTTGAGTCCAGGAAAGCCAAATTCAGGCTTAGGTGTGCTTAAATCATTTCCTTTTAATTTAGAAAATTCCAAAAACTCATCAGTCATTTTTACACAAACTGTATGGACGCCTAAATCCCTTTCATCAGTGTGACAAAAACCATCTCTGAAAAAGCCTGTTATTGGATTTTCGCAGCAAGACTCTATTTCTTCCCCTAGCACATTCAACTGCCTTTCCATATCAACCTCCCCTTGATAGCAATTCTCTAATTGAAACCTTAATGTTTCCTTCTTTGTGTGGTGTCCTAAAAAAACCTGAATATTTACCTTCTGGATCAACAAGAACAAGACTTCCAGTGTGCTCAACCGTATAAAAGTCTTCAGAACTTTTGCTTACTGGGTTAAAGGGGGCGTTTACTCTTGTAGCAAAATTATAGATTTGATCTAAAGGTCCAGTTAGGCCTATAAAGTTATTACTAAAATTTTTTAAATATACATTTAATTTATCAGGAGTGTCTCTATCTGGATCTACCGTAACCATAAAAAACCTAATATTCTTTTTCATATCAGCTTCTATCTCTTTCTCAATATTTGACAACATTCTCATGGTAATCGGGCATATATCAGGACAGTATGTAAATCCAAAAAATATTAAGTTCCACTTTCCTTTGAAATCTTGAGGTGTAAATATCTCGCTTTGATTGTCTTGCAGTTTAAATGCACCTAACTCTCTTCCTGGTTCTATAAGATAAAGTCCTAATGATTTCAATTCCTCATTACTTAGGGGTAGGCTCGTTGTCATTTTATTTACATATAAAAATAGAGAGATGGCTATCACTACCAAACAGCTTACGATCGTCCATCTAAATCTTGTCTTCATAAAGCCAAAAAATTATCTACTAACATTGCAGAAAATAGCAAACCTAAATACCAAATAGAAAAGACAAAAGTAGAAATAGCCTTAGAATTTTCTTTGTCGTTATATAAATTTATAGAATAAAAGAGAAAAACTAGACCTAGTGCAGTAGCACAAATCAAATAAATAACTCCAAACATTCCGGTAGAAAAAGGAAGAAGGGTGGAAACAATCAAAAGAATCGTATAAAGCAATATGTGTTGTTTTGTAAAATCAATGCCCTTTTGAACTGGCAACATTGGGACTCCAGCTTGCTTATAGTCTTCTATCCTGTGTATTGCCAGAGACCAAAAATGAGGAGGAGTCCAGACTAAAATAATCAAAACTAAGAGCAATGCGTTTGGATCAACAGAATTAGTTATTGCAGTCCAGCCCAAAAGAGGGGGCATAGCACCGGCTAGCCCACCTATAACTATGTTTTGGCTAGTTAAAAACTTTAAGTACTTTGTGTAAATAAAGGCATAAAAAAGAAAGGTCAATGAGGTTAGTGTCCAGGTTAGTAAATTGGTAAAGTACAAAAGAAAAAAAGAGCCTGTTGTATAAAGAACAAACGAAAAGAAATATGCTTGCTTTGTCGAAATATAGCCTTTAACTATTGGCCTAGAGGAAGTTCTTTCCATCAAAGAATCAAGTTTGATATCAAAAATATGATTAAGAACAGCAGAGGAAGCTGCTAATAAACTTACTCCTGTGAGGCCAAAAAGAAAAACATTCAGGGGAGGGCTGAAGTTAGAAGCCAGTAACATGCCGCTAATACATGAAACAAAAAGTAGGGCCTGCACTCCGGGTTTCGTGAGTTCAAGATAATTTCTCCAAACAGAGTTTCTGTTCATTTCAGTCGTTTTTTTTAATATCTCAACCTTAAAATAATTAAGCTAGTAACTAATACAAAGCCTCCTAGGTTGTGAGCTACTGCTACAACAAGAGGAAGTGCAAAGATTATATTAGATAAACCTAGAAGTATCTGTAGTAATAAAAGTATGAGCAATAAAAAAGTAATTTTTCTATACCCCTCTTTATATAAAGTCCAACTTAAAAAGATAATTAAAGCCGAGACAAAAATTGCCCCAAACCTGTGAGATAAATGAATAGCGGTTCTGCTTTCTAAATCCATTTGCCCTCCTAAATAATTAGGACCAATTTCTTGGAATAAATTAAACCCTCCCAAAAAGTTTGTTTCAGGAAAAATATGACCCTGACATAAGGGAAAGTCTGAACAAGCAAAAGAGGCATAATTTGTGCTCATCCAAGCACCAAGAAATATTTGGATTGTTACTAATAAGGTGGAAATTGAGATTATTCTTTTTGTATACGAAGAAAAGTTCCACTCAGGCCTGTTGTCTTCATCTAGCAACTTGAAATAAAGCAACCATATTATTGAAGCAGTTAAGAAGCCTAACAATAAATGTGCGGTAACTATTTGTGGCCACAGCTTTAGGCTTACCGTCAAATATCCAAAAAACCCCTGAAGCAAAACCCATAAAACTAAAAATAAGGATAATTTTTTTATAGAGCTTGATACGCTTTTTTCTCTATGAGCTAACAGGGATATGCATAGTATTAAAAAGCCTAAAGTAGCTGCGAAGTACCTATGTACTACTTCGGGTATAGCTTTTGCTAACTCATATGGGCTTCCTGGGAACCTAGAATTAGCTACATCAATTTCTTCGGGACTGGTAGGAATTGTTACAAATCCATAACAACCAGGCCAGTCTGGACACCCTAAGCCTGCGTCTGCCAGTCTTGTCCAGGCACCAAGACCAATAACTATTAATCCCAAACAGCCTGAAAAAAATGTTATTACTCTAAGAAACACCATCTATTAACCAATCTTAGAGTTTTTCAATACTTTTTTAAGGTCTTCTAAAAGCTCTCCCCCAGGAAGTCCTGGAGAATAAAGCAATATGCCGTTTCCTAACGGATCAAATAATATGTAAGAGTCTTTATTTTCTTTACTAAGCACTTTTATGGGAATGTTTTTTTTATCTATTTTATGAATCTTCATCCTTGGGTGTTCTTTTGACAGTTGTTTTTTTTCTTCTTCTGAAAGCTCATAAGAACTTACAACCAACAAAGCTCTAGATACCCTTAGATAGTCTCTGCTAAGCCTAATCCTGACTTGCCTAGATTTGTATAAAGCTTCCCAACAGGTCTCTTGACAGCTGCTGCTTAAGAAATGGACTACCGTCCATTTTCCTGAATAAGCTTCAATTTCATTTAATTTTAAATCTGAAAAAGATAAAGGAGGGTCAATTAGACTGCCATTGTTTGTTCGCCCTTCTGGAGAGTACCCAATATAAAAAGAAAAAGTACTTGCCAGCAAAACTATAAAGGGAATTAGAAAAATTATCCCGGCTTTGTACCTCTGTGTTTTTGGTTTTTCTATCATTATTTTTTTGCCTGCTTGATTCCAAAATAGATATATAAATATAAAAGAACTATGGCCAACCCAAACCATTGAACTGCGTAACCCCAGTGTCTTTGTGCTTGCATTTCTAAAGGGGCCCAAATTGGTTCAAAAGACCCAACAGAAGCAGCTGAAAGCTGGATTACCATCTTTTCTAATCCCGTATTGTTTTCTAATATTTGTAATGCTTTTTGGTGGGTTAGCTCCTGAACTACAATTGGGAAAGCTTTTGTTTCTTGCTTATTTTTAAGGTCTAAGCCATATTTTGTAAAAGGAGATAAGATTCCTTCTATTAGAAAAACGCGCTCAAAAAAATCCACTTCGATTTCTTCAAAACTGTTAGTCCAACCCCTGTTAATTAAATATACCTTTCCGCTTTCAGCTAAAAAGGGAGTAAAGACTTCAAAGCCTCTTTTTTTTCTATACATCCGATTGTCTAATAAAAAAGATTTATCAATATACTTACCCTTTAGCAGTATGTTTCTGTACTTTAGTCTTTCTAAACTACCACCATCTAGTTGTTGTTCGTTTAATGGGCTCAGCGTTTTATTTTCTTCATAAACTTCCCAAATAGCTTGCTTTTCAAAACCCCTTGTTGTTTGCCAATATGTTAAATAAATAAGGATAGGCAAAAAGAACAAAACAAAGCTTGTCATTAAGATTCCTGGCTTAAATTTATTCTGTAGCAATTTTTTCTCTTTAAATATTAATCCCTGTATACTTCAACTTCTTTTATGATCAAGTATTTTATACTTTTCTTAATTATAGCGATGCTCCTAAGTTTGTTTAGTGGAGCTTTCTTCTTAATCAAAGATAAGGGCAAAACAAAAAGAACTGCTTACAGCCTCGGACTCAGGGTTTCTATAGCAGTAGTTCTTTTTGCAACTTTAGTTTATGGATTCCTAACAGGACAAATAGGTCCAGAAAGTTGATTTACATCACATACACAAAAGCTACCAAACAAATCCAAACCACATCCACAAAGTGCCAATACCACGACCCCGCTTCAAAGCCAAATTGGTCCTCATGACTGAAATGGCCTTTTAATCCCCTTATAAGCATAATTGTTAAAATTATTGCTCCTAAGCACACATGAAAGCCGTGGAAGCCGGTTAACATAAAAAATGTAGTTCCATAAACACCAGTTTTAAGGGTTAGTCCCATATGGGTATAGGCCTCATAATATTCAAAGGCTTGCAAAGCAACGAAGGCATAACCGAGTATCAATGTTATCCCCAGCCATAAATTAAACTGTTTTCTATTTCCGTTCTTTAAACCTATATGTGCAATATGCACAGTAACGCTCGATGTAAGAAGAAGGACGGTGTTGTAGAGAGGTATCCACCCTAAAACACCTGCAAGTCCACCTTTTGAATAGGCAGTGCTAAGAGACATTTCTTTATCGGGCCCAGGAAAAATGGCCTGATCGGGGGTTACCATTAGTGGCCAATGGGCTTCAAAGCCCGGCCATAAAATATTTGATATGCCTTTTTCGCCCTCTCCCCCCAACCAAGGCACTGCAAACATTCTTATGTATCCCAGGGCTAAAAAGAAAGCAAAGAAAAACATTACTTCTGAAAATATAAACCAAGCCATACCATAATAGTATGAGTTGTTCAGCATAGGATTATTCAGCCCCTCGTTATTTTCTTTAATTACTTCCGAAAACCAGAAAAACATTGTTGTCCACATCATTAAAAAACCAGCGAGCAAAACTAGATAAGAATTATCACCTAAAGGACCCAGCTCAGGCTTTACTGTTATAGAGGCTCCAATAATCATGGTAAGCATAGTCACTGCCATTGCAAAAGGCAGCTTGCTTGATTCTGGGACGTAATATGGTTGCGGACTTGACATCTTAAATCTCCTAAAGTGCAGCTACTTTATTGTCAGCCATGTGCTCAGTTATATCGAACAACGTATACCCTAAACTTAGCGAGCCTATCTCAGGTGGTAGATTTGTATCAACTATAAAAATTACAGGAAGCTTAACCTTTTCTCCTGCTAATAGTTTCTGTTGCTCAAAGCAAAAACATTCTGTTTTATGAAAATATTCTGCCCCTCTTCCTGGGCTAACGCTAGGTATGACCTGCCCCATCATGTCTTGGTCAGTAGGATTCCCAAATTCAAAAATAACTTTATATTGGGTTCCCGTACTTATCTTAATTTGAGATATTTCTGGTTTAAATGTCCATGGCATGGATTCATTGTTGTGTGTTACAAATTGGATTAGTATTTCTCTCTTTTCTTTTTCTGCAATTTCTTCTGAAGTTAAGGAAGAGGGTCCCGTGATTTTTCCATTTAAACCTGTTATTTCACAAAAAACATCATATATAGGGACTAACAAGAATCCAAAAGCAAACATGCCCAAGACTGTTAAGGTAAGGTTTCTAATTGTTTTGTTTACGCCCTGCATTATTTATTATTTAACTTCAGGTTGAACAGTAAAACTGTGATAAGGCGGGGGAGATTCCAAGGTCCACTCTAGGCCCCATTCTTTTGTACCCTCCCAAACCTCACCAGAAGCTTTTTTTCCGCTTCTAATAGCTTTTATGACTATAAAGAGCAGAAGTAATTGGGTTACACCAAATATAAAAGACCCAACTGAAACAAATGCATTAAAGTCTGCAAACTGTAAAGCGTAATCTGGATATCTTCTTGGCATCCCTGCTAAGCCCACAAAGTGCATAGGGAAAAAGGTTAGGTTTACTGATATGAAAGACAACCAAAAATGTAACTTACCAAGGGTTTCGTCATACATGTAGCCAGTCCATTTTGGGATCCAGTAATAAACCCCTGCTATGATTCCAAATAGAGCCCCTGGCACTAACACATAATGGAAATGAGCAACTACAAAATAAGTATCATGATATTGAAAGTCTGCTGGAACAATAGCAAGCATAAGTCCAGAAAAGCCTCCTATTGTAAAAAGAGCTACGAAAGCTATAGCAAACAACATAGGTGTTTCAAAAGAAATAGATCCCCTAAACATTGTAGCTACCCAATTAAAGACCTTCACGCCTGTTGGTATAGCAATCAACATAGTTGAATACATAAAGAATAACTCTCCTGCTAGAGGCATTCCAACAGTAAACATATGATGGGCCCAGACCACGAATGAAAGAATTGCTATAGAGGTTAATGCATAAACCATCGAGGAATATCCAAAAATAGGCTTACGCGAGAAAGTCTCAACTATGTGAGAAATAATTCCAAAGGCAGGCAGAATCATAATATAAACTTCAGGGTGACCAAAAAACCAAAAAATATGCTGAAATAAAACAGGGTCTCCTCCACCAGCCGCATTAAAGAAGCTAGTCCCAAAATGTATATCCATTAACATCATGGTTACAGCTCCTGCTAAAACAGGCATAACTGCAATTAACAAATAGGCTGTTATTAACCAACTCCAAACAAAAAGTGGCATTTTCATTAATGTAAGCCCAGGAGCCCTCATGTTTAATATGGTAGTAATTATATTTATAGACCCAAGTATTGATGAGGCCCCCATAACATGAACAGAAAAAATAAAAAAAGTTACAGTATCAGGAGCATAAGTCGTCGACAGAGGGGCATAAAAAGTCCATCCAAAATTAGGTCCGCCGGCAGGCATAAATAAAGTTGAAATTAGTATTCCAAAGGCCATAGGCAACAACCAAAAACTAAGATTATTAAGTCTTGGTAGGGCCATATCAGGAGCCCCTATTTGCATAGGAATCATCCAATTTGCAAGACCAACAAATGCCGGCATAATGACACCAAACACCATAATCAAACCATGGTTCGTGGTCATCTGATTGAAAAACTCTGGTTGTACTATTTGAAGCCCGGGTGAAAAGAGTTCTGCTCTTATTACCATAGCCATAGCACCGCCAATAAATAGCATTAAAAAGCTAAACCAAAGATAAAGAGTACCTATATCTTTATGGTTGGTAGTAAATAGCCATCTAGTTAAACCTTTTGCTGGACCGTGGTGTCCATGATCATCATGTGTTTCTACTATAGTGCTCATCTTTTTTTCCTCTTTTATCTTTAAAGATCCGCTTTGTTTTTATACTCAACAATATCTTTAGGAACAACTATTTCGTCATCTCCCCCTTGTCCATTGCTCCAAGATTTTCTTGTGTAGGTAATTACAGCGGCTAGATCAACTTCGGATAACTGATTGGCAAAAGATTGCATTGCCGCCCCCTGCACCCCTTCCATCAATATTTCTATATTTCTTTGTTTGTCATTCATTACGATTTCACTCCCGTCTAAGGCAGGAAAAACAGGTGGAACCCCTTTCCCATTTGCTTGATGACAAGCCACACAGTTTACTTGATAAACTCCCTGCCCTCTTTCTACGAGCTCCGCTTCAGACCAAACCTTTTCAGTAAGAAGCCTTTCTTCTTCAGCTAGGGCTATTTTTTCTACAACCCATGCATCATACTCCTCCTGCTCTACAGCCCTTACTACAACGGGCATAAAAGCATGCCTAATACCGCAAAGCTCCGTACAAGCACCCCTGAAAATCCCGGGTTCAGGAACATTGGTCCATGCAGTATTAATAAAACCTGGTATGGCGTCTTGCTTAACTGCAAAGTCTGGAACCCACCAGGAGTGAATAACATCATTGCCTGTTATAAGAAACCTAATTCTCTTGTTAATAGGTATAACTAAGGGCTCATCTACCTCCATAAGATAAAACTCTCCTTTTGGAACTAAATTGTCTATTTGTTCTTGGCTAGTTGAGAGATTGCTAAAAAAATCAATATTATCTTCTAGATATTTATAGTGCCATTTCCACTGGTATCCAGTTACCAAAATGTTTATATCTCCCTCTGTATCGTCGTAGGCTTTTATCATTACTGTTGTGGAGGGTATTGCCATAAACACTAAAATAAGTGTAGCTGCAACAGTCCAGCTTACTTCTAACCAAAAGTGGTCATCAACCTTTGAGGGGACGGCTCCCTTTGATTTTCTATACTTCCAAAGAGACCAAAACATGATCCCAAAAACTACTACTCCTATCCAAACACATATCCACATAATGAGCATGTGTAAGTCAAAGATGCTCTTACTAACCTCAGTTACGCCCACTGGCATATTGAGGTCTGATTTTTCTCCTAGTACGATTTGAGGAAGCATTAAAAAAGACAATGGAATAAATTTCTTAGGTATTCTTGAAAAATCAATCATCTATTTTTTTTATTTTTAACTATTTGGGAAGGGTCTAATCTGAATCCGCGCGAATTTTATCCTAAGGAGTTGCAATGAACAACAGGTAAAATAAAGATTCTTAACGATTTTTTTAAGAGTTGGGCGTGAGAAGTTTTGTTGCCATTTTGATGTCAGGCTTATTTCCTGTCCATATTTCAAAACTCAGGGCTGCCTGTTGCATGAGCATTCCAAACCCGTCATGGGTTTTCTTAATTCCATGCCTTCTGGCAAGAGAGCTGAAAAGTGTCTCTGAATTTGAATAACTCAGATCATAAGTCCAATCTTGGTTTGCAAAGGTGCCCGCTGGTAAGCTAATTTCTTCTTTTAGTAGGCCTGCTGAAGTGGTGTTTATTATAGCTTCTGCTTTAAATGATAAGGGGTCTAACAAATTTCCTGCTGAGAGCTTTACATCCTCCCTTTTAAATTTCTCAACGAGCTCTATTGCCCTGCTGTAGGTTCTGTTAATTATCTTTATTTCCTTGGGTTTTCTATCAATCAAACTTGGCAAAATGCTTATAGCTGAACCTCCCGCTCCTATCATTAGCAGTTTTTTATTTTCAATAAATAATTCTTTCTCCTCTAGATCGCTCACCAACCCTTCACCGTCAGTATTATCAGAGTGAATTTTTCCCTCTTGTCTCCAAATTACATTTGCGGATGTAGATTTAACGCTAGCATTCGAAGGAAGGTCAGAAACCTCATAAGCCAGGTTCTTTAAAGGCAAGGTTACATTAATGCCATCATATCCATCTTTAAAAAGCTCCATCACTTTCTCAGTAAAACTGCTTCTGTCTACTTCTATAGCTTCATAACTTAGTTCAATCCCGCACAGCTTTCCAAATAAACCATGGATAGAAGGGGAAAGGCTGTGGCTTATAGGGGAGCCTATAACTGCAAATTTCTTCATTAAACCTTTAGTTCCTTAACCATTTTTTTGATACCACATCCTGAATGGGTGTAGAGCTTTTTAGTCCACCAATCTGACCTTTGACTAAAAGAATATCAGGAAAAATTTCCTTGACTTCATCAATTGTTTTAGCTGGGAGCTCTCCCTCTATATTTGCAGAGGTAGAAACAATGGCTCCAGAAAATGCTTCACAGATTCTAATAATTGTTTTGTGCTTACTTAACCTTAGGGCAACTGACTGTTTCCCTCCGGTTATCCATTTTGGCGTTGTGTTTGTTGGAAATATCCAAGTATGCGGTCCAGGCCATTTTTCCTCACAGGATTCCTTGTATTTTTCTACTTCTGCATATTGTTCTAAATGAGAAATTTTAGAGCCTACTAATATAAGCCCTTTATCTTGAGATCTCTTTTTTAATTTTAAAAGTCTTGTTACAGCTAATTGATTGCTTGGGTCACATCCAAGGCCCCACACTCCTTCTGTAGGATAACCTATGATTTCACCTTCTGACAGGCAGCGGACTACTGTGTCTAAAACACCAATCATAACAGAGTTAATTACGTTTCGATCTTCTTGTTAATTTCTTCTGCTGACTTTAATTGTTCTTCCCTTAAGGAACTTAATTGATTAGCTATATCTTCTGAGTTCAAACCAAGAATTTGTAACCCAAGATAAGCTGCATTAACAGCTCCAGAAGATCCAATAGCTACAGTTCCTACGGGAATGCCTTTTGGCATTTGAACCGTTGATAAAAGGGCATCAAACCCTTTCAGAGGTCCTCCATCTACAGGCACACCTATAACAGGCCTGGTGGTTTTGGAAGCTACTGAACCCGCTAAATGAGCGGCAAGGCCTGCCATAGCGATAAAAACTTGAACTCCTTCCTCTTCAGAGCTTTTTATATGTTCTCCTAAAAGGCTTGGGGTTCTGTGGGCCGACAAGACCTTAATCGAATGTTCTACAGAGAAGTCTTTTAATACCTTAGAACAGCTTCGGGCATATTCTAGGTCTGATTCAGATCCTACTATAATGGAAATTAAATTGTTCAATTGTTTCTCCTAAATTTATAAAAGTATTCTAATATAATCGCGTTGCTTAAAATACTAATGATGGCTTTGACAAAAGAACATAATAAAAAAACTATATAGAGATGAAAATAGTCTTTGCTGGAACTCCGGAGTTTGCTAAAGAGCACTTAAAGATCTTGTTGAGAGAAAATAATGTGGACCTTGTCCTAACCCAACCTGATAGAAAGGCCGGAAGAGGCAATAAACTAACACCCTCACCTGTTAAGGTGCTTGCTCAAAAAAATAATATTAGAGTCCTGCAACCAAAAACACTAAAGGGGAATTTAAATTTGGTCAATAAACTTAGAGGGGTAGGTCCTCATATTATTTTAGTGGTCGCTTACGGTCTTATTGTGCCTAAAGAAATTCTTAACATCCCTAAGCTGGGTTGTATAAATATTCATGCCTCAATATTGCCAAGATGGAGGGGGGCTTCGCCAATAGAAAGCGCTATTATAAATGGAGACAATATAAGCGGATTGTCTTTTATGAAAATGGATGAAGGACTTGACACTGGTCCTGTCTTACAAAGTCATACCTGCGTTTTATCATCGGAAGAAAACTCAGAATCTTTAACAACCAAGCTATTGTCAATAAGCGATAAAGAATTAAACAATTTCATTAAAAAATTAGAGTTAGGCCAAACTCAAGAAACAAAACAAAAGAAAACCGGCATAACCTATGCTAAAAAAATTGATAGGAAAGATACTGAGATAGTGTGGGATAAAAAATGCGCCTTAGATGTCGACAGAATGGTTAGGGCTTTCTACCCAAAAATGGGGGCTTTTACCTACATTGGAGAAAAAAGAATAAAGATTCTAAGGTCAAGTGCTGTGAACAATCGATCTTCTCTTCTGCCGGGTGAAATTTCTATAGATGACTCTGGGGAAATGTTGGTGGGATGCTCTAAGAAAACAAATTTAAAAGTTATTTTAGTTCAGCTCGAAGGTAAAAAACCTATCTTATGTAAAGACTTTGTAAGGGAAAACAAGGATTTAATAAATGCTGGATATAAGTTTAATACATCAGAATAACTTCAATTTTCATTTTCTAAATCACAAATAAGTTTATAATCAAAATAACATTGATGAAGATGGAAAGGACTTGAAAATAGTTGTTCTTGGAGTGGGTGCAGTAGGAAGCACTCTAGCAAAGTTACTCTCGCAGGAAGACAAT
This sequence comes from uncultured Gammaproteobacteria bacterium, assembly GCA_913045055.1. GTDB lineage: Bacteria > Pseudomonadota > Gammaproteobacteria > Magnimaribacterales > Magnimaribacteraceae > CAJWPI01. Next base: position 64,244 of record CAJWPI010000001.1, read on the forward strand.
GATGTTGTGGTTGTGGACGAAGACCCTCAACAGCTGTCCAGCTTAGAAGAAGATGCAGACATTAGGGCGGTTCACGGCAAGGCTTCACACCCAAACGTTTTAGTTAAGGCAGATATAAAAAGTGCTGACATGGTGGTGGCAGTAACAGGAAGCGATGAAACTAATATTGTTGCATGCCTGATATCTAAGGTTCTCTCGAAATCAATTAAAACAATAGCAAGGATAAGAGAAGCCTCTTATCTTAAAAATAAAACCAAAGAGGCTTTAAAAAGCGGAGAAATACCTGTAGATGTTGTGGTTAGTCCTGAGCAGCTTCTAACAGACCATATACAGGCATTAATAGACACACCGGGTGCGCTTCAAGTAATGGAATTCGGAGAAGGCTTACTACACCTGGTTGCTGTTAAAGCAGTAAGGGGCGGCCCTCTTATTGGCCATGAAATTGGTGAACTAAAAAAACACATGCCTAAAGTAGACACTAGAGTGGCGGCTATTTTTAGACAAGATAGGCCGATTATTCCAACTGGCACAACTTCTGTGGAGGCTGGCGATGAAGTCTTCTTTATTGCAAAAAAAGGTGATATACAAAAAGTAATAATAGAAATGAGAAAAAAGGAAGAGCCTTATAAAAAAATTATAATAGCTGGCGGAGGAAGAGTAGGTTATAGATTGGCAAGTAAAATAGAGCCTAACCATGAAGTTAAAATCATAGAAGAGAGACAAGATAGGGCAGAGTATCTTTCTAAAAATTTAATTTCTACCGTGGTGCTAAAAGGAAATGTCTCAGACAAGCATTTACTTCATGAAGAAAATATAGAAAACACCGATGTCTTTGTTGCTGTCACTAATGATGATGAGGCCAATATTATGTCTTGTTTGTTGGCAAAAGATATGGGTGCTCATAAAGTTATAGCATTAATTAATAACTCCGCATATGTAGATCTAGTACACGGCAGAGGGGTTGACGTGGCTATAGCGCCCTCTGAAATAACAATAGGTACTTTTCTTTCTGAGGTTGAAGGTGAGGATGTTGTTAAGGTTCACTCATTAAGAAGGGGCGCCGCTGAATCAATAGAAGTTATAGCAAAAAAATCTACTAACATCGAAATGAATATAATAGGAAAAGCCTTAGGACAAATAGAATTGCCTTTGGGTGTAACAATTGGTGCTATAATCCGCGAAAATAAAGCTAAAATCGCCCATGATGACGTTATTTTACATGAAAATGATCATGTTGTTATTTTCTTAACTGATAAAACTCTTTTGCCTGACATCAAGCAAATATTTTCTTCAAATTAAGCCCGATATGAAGCTCCCTTATACTGTAAAGATTTTGGGTGTTTTGTTAATGTTTTTCAGCATTGCTCAATTGATTCCAGTGATTGTTGCCTTTATTTATTCAGAAACAGCTCATCTATATAATTTTTCTCTAACTTTTATTATAACTTTTTTTAGTGGGCTGGCCTTGTACCGGTTTTCTACAAAAGAAAATAGTGACCTAAGAACTAAAGATGGCTTTATAATAACTGTTTTCTTCTGGACTGTTTTAGCGCTTTTTGGCTCCATACCAATTTTTTTAGCTTCTATAGACAATATTTCATATGTAGATGCTTTGTTTGAGTCAATTTCAGGCCTCACAACAACTGGAGCAACGGTTTTGATAGGTCTAGATGAGCTTCCCAGATCTTTACTTTTTTACAGACAGCTCCTGCAGTGGCTAGGAGGCATGGGGATAATAGTTCTGGCAGTCGCTGTTTTACCTCTACTGGGGGTTGGGGGCATGCAGCTATACAGGGCTGAGACTCCCGGTCCTCTTAAAGGGTCAAAACTTACCCCTAGAATAACTGAAACTGCGAAAGCCCTGTGGTATGTCTATCTAACAATGACTGTGGCATGTGCATTGCTTTACAAAGTCTTTGGTATGAGTTCATTTGATGCTATTTGTCATGCATTTTCAACGGTTGCTATAGGGGGCTTCTCTACCCATGACCAGAGTTTTGCTTACTTTCCGCAACAAGGAATAAGATATACAGCAATTATATTTATGTTACTTGCTGGAATGAACTTTGCTCTTCACTTTACAGCCTGGAGCAAAAGAAGGGTTTTTCATTATTTCTATGATTCTGAATTTAGGTGTTATTTTGGAATTATCTTATTAACATTTGCTGTAACTTCCTTAACTTTGCTGTATTACTTAGAAGAGTTTAACCAAAAAACTATCGGAGAGAGCCTTTTCTTGGTAGTCTCTATATCAACAACAACTGGATTTTTGTCTTCTAACTACTCTGAACTCCCTCTATTTTTACCGATAATGCTTCTAACTGTAGCTTTTATCGGCGCATGTGCTGGATCAACGGGGGGAGGAATAAAGGTTATTAGGGCTTTAATTCTTTTAAAACAAGGGGGGGCAGAGTTTACAAAGTTAATCCACTCTAATGCTGTTGTTTCAATAAAGTTAAGCAAAAGGCCTCTAAGCCCCAGGATTTCTGAGTCTGTTTGGGGGTTTTTCTCCATGTATGTGTTGGTTTTTCTTGTTCTTCTGTTGTTGTTGTTATCCCAAGGAAATAGTTTTATAACAGCATTCTCAGCTGTTGGGGCAACTTTAAACAACCTGGGCCCGGGTCTTGGAGATGTATCAAATAACTACTATATTCTTAACAACAACTCAAAATTAGCTCTTTGCTTTGCAATGCTGCTAGGAAGATTAGAAATTTTTACCTTATTGATAGTTTTTACACCAGGATTTTGGAAAAACTGAAACCTTTTAGAGCTACTGTTAAATGTTTTTTAAATTTATACTCAAAAGCCTTAGGTTGTTCCCCTTTTGGATTTTGAAGGGCCTTTCGTACTTTCTTGGAGTCTTTTTATTCCTTATTCCCAATTATTATAAATCAGTGTCAAAAATAAATTTAAAAATAGCCTTTCCTGATAAAAATGAGAATGAAATAAATAACCTGACCTTCAAAAGTCTAGTGCACTCAACTAGATCATTATTAGAGACAGGAAATATATGGTACAAAAAAAATCATAAATCCTTGGAGGTCGGGGGACAGGATCACATAAGGTCTCTACTCAAAAAAAAATCAGGAGCTGTTCTTTTTACACCCCACCTTGGTAATATTGAATCAATCATAAGCTTTCTTGGAGATAACTTTAACTGCTTTATTCCTTACACCCCTTCAAAAAATTCTTCTTTTGAAAGAGTCATGCTTGAAGCCAGAAGGGGGTTAGGAGTAACCATGGTTAAGGCCAACTTTTCAGGAATAAGAAAACTATATACTGCCTTGCAGGAAGGTGGAGTTATTGCTATAGCCTCTGACCAGGTTCCAAATAAAAAAAACGGGATAATCTCAAATTTTTTTGGCCAACCCGCCCTTACCATGACGCTTGTGTCGAGCTTAGTAAATAAAACTAAATGCCCTTGTCATTTAGTTTATAGCTTAAGAGGAAAAGGGGATAATTCTTATAAAATCTTTTTTAGTGAAGAAATGGACTTCCTTCAGGGCTTGTCTCATGAAAGCTTTATAAATCGTATGAATAGAGAATTAGAAAATTGTATAATGAATGCACCAGAACAATATTCTTGGGAATATAAAAGATATAAACACTCAGGGCCTGTAGATCCTTATAAATAATGATAATAAAGTGTAGTAAGTACTTACTCATAAACATAAATATGATCTTTAATTTTTTAATCCCAAAGAAGGCCTCTTTGTTTAATGGCTCTTTTTCGTGTGATTTGGTGAGGGCTTATTTTGACTGCTAAATCTATGGAGGACTTAGTTTCTCTTTGCAAAAGAAGGGGTTTTATTTTTCAAACCAATGAAATATATGGGGGACTTCAGGGCGTTTATGATTACGGTCCCCTTGGGGTGGAATTAAAGAACAATTTGAAGGCTTCGTGGTGGTCTTCAATGGTCTATGAAAGAGACGATGTTGAAGGCATTGATTCTGCTATTCTAACAAACTCATCAGTTCTTAAATATTCCGGCCATGAAGATACTTTTACAGATCCCTTGGTTGACTGTCGTAAATGCAATGCAAGGTCGAGAGCAGACCATTTAAAAGACAACAAATGCCCTTCTTGTGGATCTAACGACTTAACTAATCCGAGACCATTTAACTTAATGTTTAAAACAAATATAGGTCCTGTTGAAGAGGGGGCTTCATTCGCATACTTAAGGCCAGAAACAGCCCAACAAATATTTACAAACTTTAAAAATGTTTGTGACTCAACATCTAGATCGCTTCCTTTTGGAATAGCTCAAATAGGTAAAGCATTTAGAAATGAAGTTACTCCCAGAAACTTTATATTTAGAGTAAGAGAGTTAGAGCAAATGGAATTAGAGTTTTTTGTTAAACCAGGTGAAGATGAAAAGTGGTATAAGTTCTGGATAGAGGAAAGAATAAAATGGTGGGTTAATCAGGGTGTATCAGAAGAAAGACTAGAAATCTATAAAGTGCCCCAAAAAGAGCTAGCTCACTATTCTAAATCTACTATAGACTTAATGTATAAATTTCCTCATGGCACTGAAGAATTAGAGGGGATTGCAAACAGAACAGATTTTGATCTTGGCTCTCACTCAAAAAATCAATCTGAGTTGAATATTAAAGCAAAAGTTATCAAAAATAATGAGTCTAATTCTAAGCTAGCCATCCAAGAAAAAGAAACAAATGAATGGGTTGTTCCTTATGTAATAGAACCCTCGGCTGGTGTAGAAAGAGGTTTTCTAGCCATTCTAAATGAGGCTTACAGAACCGAAGAGGTAAATGGAAAGAATAGAACTGTCTTGGCTCTCAAGCCTCACTTGGCTCCTATAAAAGCAGCAATAATACCTCTTAAGCGCAATGACCAAGAACTTGTGACGTTAGCAACAAATTTAAAAACGAAATTACAAAAACTGGGGATGGGGAGAATACTTCTTGAAAACTCTGGAAATATTGGGAAAAGTTATAGAAGACACGATGAAGTGGGTACCCCCCTTTGTGTAACTGTTGATTTTCAAACTCAAGAAGACAACACAGTCACAGTAAGAGACAGGGACACAATGAAACAGATTCGCTTGCCGGCAGAAGGAATAGCTCAATACCTAAAAGAATACCTTAATTAAGTGCAAAAAAACTTTATTTTCTTAGATAGAGATGGGGTCATAAACGAAGACCTTTATGATTATGTAACTTCTCCAAAAGATTTTAAGTTTATTAAAGGAAGCCTGCAGGCAATTGTAAACCTTACTTCTGCGGGCTATGAAATAATAGTCGCAACAAATCAAGCCTGTATAGGCTCTGGGATAGCAACCGCCAGACAAATAAAAGAAGTTAATGAGTTTATGGAAAAAGAAGTGGTCAAGGGCGGGGGCAAAATTAAGAAAATTTTTGTTTGTCCTCATAAGCAAAATGCTGGATGCGGATGCAGAAAGCCAGAAATAGGCCTTTTAGCCCAAGCAGAAAAGGAATTACAACAAAACCTCAAAGGAATTTATTTTATTGGAGACAAAGAGTCAGATGTGCAAGCAGCTTTAAGTTTTGGTTGCGTCCCTCTGCTGGTTCTTACGGGCTACGGATCGTCCGCCAGAAAAAAAGTAAACTTTCCTAAAAAAGTTAAAACATTTGCCGATTTAAGGTCTGCTGTTGAATATATCACCGGCAAATGAGTAACCATAATTTAATTCTAAGGTCTTTACTCTTTTACTTCGGGTATATTGCTTCAGCCCTACTAGCAGGTTTGTTGGCTTGTTGTGTCGGACCTTTTTTGCAACTGAATCACAGGATGAAGCTATTTTCTCTCTGGCCCAGGTTTGCAAACTGGTTTTTATATTTAACCTGTAACATTTCAATTTCAATAGAAGGTAAAGAAAATATACCCAAAGATCCCTGCATTATAGTTTCTAACCATCAAGGTCAATGGGAAACTTTCTACTTCCAGTATCTTTTCTACCCCATGGTTACAGTTTTAAAAAAAGAACTTTTATATATTCCTTTTTGGGGTTGGGGCATGTGGCTTCTTAAGCCGATTGCTATTAACAGAAAAAAGGTCAATGCTGCTTTTAATAAAATAAAGAGTAAAGGCGCTGAAAGGCTTGGTTCAGGGTTGAGTATATTGTTTTTTCCAGAAGGAACAAGAAACAGCCCTGGCAACGTAGGAAAGTATTCTGGTAGTGCCTTTTCTCTAGCTAAAAGCTCTTCAGTCCCCATCCTTCCAATGGTTCATAATTCGGGAGACTGTTGGCAAGCACATAAATTTCTAAAGAGACCGGGCATAATTCATTTAAAAATAGGGCCGACTTTCTTTGTTGAAGAAAGCCCGCGGGCTGGAGCAAAAGCGGCTGAAGAATGGACTAGAAAAAACCTTGAGGAGATAAGGGTAAAAAGCTCTTAAATATCTAAATTCAAAACTAGGTCAGCGTTTTCATCAATAAACTTCTTTCTTGGCTCCACTTCATCTCCCATTAGTGAGTGGAATAATTCGTCTGCGGATTCTGCATCTTCTAATGTGACTCTTCCTAAAAGCCTTGCCTGAGGATCCATGGTAGTGTCGAAAAGCTGATCTGCATTCATCTCTCCCAGCCCCTTATACCTTGATAGGGTAAAAGATTTTCTAGCCGAGCTTAATAGCTCTTCTACGGCTTCTGAAAAATTAGTAACAGGGAACTGTTTCCCATTGAACAGGAAATAGCTGTTTTTTGAAATCGTAGATTTAAGGTATTCACCAAATTTGCTTACAGTTTTGTAAGCCTTTGATTTAAAAAATCCTGGTCTAAGTTTCCAGGTAGATTCAATTCCATGTTGTTGCAAATTTATAGTTGGCTCAAAAGATTTTATTTCATTATTTTTAATGGCTTCAACTTTCCAAAAAGAGTTTTCTCCGTTGCTTTTATTTAGTTCATTGTTAAGCGCCTTACACCAATCTTTAACTGTTTTTTCTTTTTTTAGATCTTTTAGCTGTTCTAAATAGGAGAGTTTTTCTAGTAAATGCTTTGGATACATTCCCGATAGGCTTCTTATAGATTGGTTAGCCTTTTCGTGTTGTGAAAGCAGCTTGCCTAGAGCCCCTCCCCCTATGGATTCACCTTTTTTGTTTAAAATTAATTTTGCTTCGGATAGAACTTCTGCGACGAGGTACTCTCTGAGCGCCCCCTCATCCTTTAGATACATTTCGTTTTTTCCTTTCCTTAACTTGAAGAGTGGCGGTTGGGCAATATAAATATAGCCTTTATCAATAAGCTCTGGCATTTGTCGATAAAACAAAGTAAGTATTAAGGTTCTAATGTGAGATCCGTCGACATCGGCGTCTGTCATAATAATAACTTTGTGATATCTTAGCTTCTCTTCTTGCCAGTCCTCTCCTTTAACACCGCAGCCTAGAGCTGTTATTAGGTTAACTATTTCTTCCGAAGACAAAACCTTGTCAATTCTTGCCTTTTCTACATTTATTATTTTCCCTTTAAGGGGAAGTATTGCTTGGAAGTGCCTATCCCTTCCTTGTTTTGCTGAGCCTCCAGCTGACTCACCCTCAACAAGAAAGATTTCGCTTTTAGCTGGCTCTTTTTCTTGGCAATCAGCCAGTTTCCCTGGAAGGCCTCCTCCCTCAAAAACACCCTTCCTTCTTGTTAGTTCTCTGGCTTTCCTGGCGGCCTCCCTAGCCTTTGCTGCCTCGAGTATTTTTGTTGCAATCATCCTGGCTTCTGAGGGATTCTCTAAGAGAAACTCAGTTAAGGATCTGTATACAGACTGCTCCACAACTGGTTTCACTTCTGACGAAACAAGTTTATCTTTTGTTTGAGAAGAAAACTTAGGGTCTGGTATTTTAACTGAGACTACAGCAACCAAGCCTTCTCTTGCGTCATCTCCTGAAGTAGAAATCTTTTCTTTCTTATTCAGCCCTTCTTTTTCCATGTAGTTGTTTAGAGTCCTTGTCAGGGCTGTCCTAAAACCAACAAGATGGGTTCCTCCATCTCTTTGGGGAATGTTGTTAGTGTAGCATCTAATATTCTCTTGATATCCATCATTCCACTGAAGAGCTACTTCTACGTTTATTCCACTTTTGTTGTCATGTTTTGAAAAGTGGAAAATTGTGTTTATGGGATTTCTTTTTTTGTTAATAAACTCAACAAACTCTGCCAGACCTCCTTTGTTTAAATACTTTAATTCTTTTCCTGTCCTTTCATCACTTATCGTAATTTTTACACCGGAATTCAGAAAGGATAGTTCTCTTAGTCTCGCAGACAGAATCTCAAAACTAAAGTTTATGTTATTAAAGACCTTTGCTGAAGGAGTGATCTTTATTTCTGTTCCAGTGTCCTTGGACTTCCCAACAGGTTTTAATTTTGACTTAGGAAACCCATCACTATAAAACTGTTCATATGCCTTGCCGCCTCTTTTTATTGTTAGTTGTAGCTTTTCTGATAAAGCATTTACCACTGAAACTCCTACTCCATGTAACCCCCCTGAAACTTTGTAAGAATTATCATCAAATTTTCCGCCGGCATGTAGTTTGGTCATTATTACTTCTGCAGCAGAAATTTTTTCTTCTTTATGTGTATCAGTGGGTATGCCTCTTCCGTTGTCTTTTACTGACACGGTGTCATCTGAATGTATAATTATTTCAATTAGATCACAATGCCCAGCTAGAGCCTCGTCTATAGAATTGTCTACTACTTCATAAACCATGTGGTGAAGACCAGTCCCATCATCTGTATCTCCTATATACATTCCGGGTCTTTTTTTAACGGCCTCCAGCCCCTTTAATACAGTTATGTTTCTGGAGTCATACGTAGAAGAGCTGTCCTTCTTTTTTGCTTTTAAGTTAGCAGTTTTTTTTGCTGGTTGGTTTGTTTTCGAGCTTGATTTAGGTGGTTTCTTATTTTTCTTAGCCGGCATTTACATATTTTATAATATTTTATAAGTTTATGTGATCAAAATTAGATAAAAAAGGTCCCTCGCCCTCTATTCCTTCTGTAGATATTAAAGAAGCAAAAATCTGGTTTTCTGCCTCTAAAATTTCTTTGACAATTATGTTGAGGTTTTTGTTATCTAGTTCTGAAGAAAGATCGTCAATTAAAAATACTGAAGAAGAATTGAATGATTTTTCTAAAAAAGGATAAATAGTTAAATAAATCAATAAAATCAATAACTTCTGTTGTCCACGAGAAAGAACATCTTCTGCTTTTTTGCTTTTTACATTAAAGATAATGTCTGACCTGTGCGGTCCAGTTGTGGTGTAGCCAAGGACTTTATCTTTTTCGTGGTCTTCTTCTAAGGCCTGAGAAAAAGTTTTAGATTTAGACCAGCCTTGATAATGTTTTAATTCGGTTAGAGGTAAAAATTCTAAATTGTATTTCTTCTTTATTGCTCCAAAATAACAATATAAGTTATCGCAATAGAGTTTAAAAAAATTTTCTTTTTCTAACTTTATAATCTCACCCAGCTCTATTAGCTCTTTTGACCAGGCCAACACCTCTTGTTTTCTGGCCTTCTTTTTAAGGAGTCTGTTTCTTTGGTTAAGTGCCTTTAAATATTTAGAATAATCAGATTTGAAGGCAGGTTTCACGTGAAACATCATGCGAAGCAAAAAATCTCTCCTTAATTCTGCCTCTCCTGAAATTAAATTTAACTTTTTCCCCAACACTACACTCATAAATGGAACTTCTTTCAGTTTAATGGGGCTTGAGTCCTTCTCTCTTTTTACAGACAGTCTAGAAGAATAAGTCTTTTTGCAAGCAATTCGAATTTTGTAGCTTTTTGAGTCTCCTAGCAAAGCTAAAGAAAAGTAGTCATTGTTTTTTCCAATACACTCCGATAGGCCAGAGCCCCTGAAGCTTTTCCCCGATAAAAGGATGTTAACTGACTCTAACAGGCTCGTTTTACCTGATGCGTTTTTTCCCGAGATAAGAACTTTCGAGCCTGAAAATTTTAAAAGTTTTTTTTTGAAAAGTCTAAAGTTTTCAAGGTATAGTCTTGAAATTTTCAACCCTAGAGCCTCATTGGCATGACTACATATACTTCAGATGAGTTTTCTGGTTCTCTTATTAGACAGCTATTTTCTTCTCCATAAAACAACATTTCAACCTTGGCTGAATCAATGACATTCAGGGCATCAAGGATATAATTTATATTAAAACCTATTTCTAAGTCAGCTCCAGAAAAAACAACCTCAATTTCTTCTTCAGCAAGCTCCTGTTCGGGGTTGTTTGCAGTCAACGTTAGCAGGTTTTTTTTAAGTGAAAACCTCACCCCTCTGTATTTCTCGCTTGATAAAACTGAGGATCTAGAGAGGGCTGACTGCAGAGTCTCCTTTTCAACTAACATGCTATTTTCTTCTCCTGTTGGAAAAACTTTTTCATAATCGGGGAACCGCCCTTCTATTAGCTTTGAAGAGAAAACCTGGTTCTTAGAGATTATTGTTAAGTGAGAATCATTTAATAAAACCTCTATTTTCTCTTTTTCTGGAGAAAGTATCTTTGAAAGTTCTATTACAGCCTTTCTGGGTAAAATGTATTTTATTTCATTTTCGTTGTGATCCAGGTCTTCTAGAGCTGCCACTGCCATTCTATGACCATCCGTTGCAACAGCCTTCATGCCTTTGCCTGAGAATTCTAAAAGCAGGCCATTTAAGTAATACCTTACATCCTGGGAGGCCATAGAAAATGATGTTTTTGTTAAAAGTCTCTTTAGTAGGGATGAGTCTAGCCTTACAGGCTCTTTTTCGTGCATTACTTCTAGCTCAGGAAAATCATTCGCAGAAAGGGTTGCAAAATCAGCATTAAAGTTTGCAGAACTTACATGAAGCTTTCCTTCGTTTAAAGCAAAGTTTAACTTTTCATCGTCTTTGAGAGACCTGCATAGTTCTGACATTTTTCTTGCCGACACCGTTACCTCGCCCTCTTCCTGGATTTCAACAGACTTAGGCTGGGACTTAAGCTGAACCTCTAGGTCTGTAGAAACAATTTCTAAGACTTCCGCCTCTGCTTTTATTTTTAAATTGGCAAGTATGGGTATAGTTTGTCTTCTCTCTGCTATTGCTGCTGCATTGTGAATGCAGCTTGCTATGTCGTCCTTTTGAACAGTAAATTTCATTTATTTATAATCTATATTGTTAAAGCTCTGACTAAGTTTCTATAGTCTTGTTCAATTTCGTTATTAAAGTCCCTTAATTCCTTTATTTTTTTACATGCGTGAAGGACCGTTGTGTGGTCTCTGCCTCCAAATGACTCCCCTATTTCTGGTAAACTGTGATTGGTAAGTTCTTTGGCTAGAAACATTGACATTTGTCTGGGTCTTGCCACGGATCTACTTCTTCTTTTAGATAAAAGGTCACTTAGTTTTACATTATAATATTCTGCAACTGTTTTTTGTATATTGTCCACGCTAACTTGTCTTGCCTGGATGGCCAGCAAGTCTTTTAGCGAGTCCTTTATTAAGCCAATATCTATCTTGCTTCCTGTAAAATTAGAGCTAGCTATTACTCTTTTTAGGGCCCCCTCCAGCTCTCTAACGTTTGATCTTACCTTTTGGGCAATGAAGAAAGCGCTTTCTGTGTCTAGCTTTTGGCCAAGACTTTCTGCTTTGCTTAAAAGTATTGCTACTCTTGTTTCCAATTCCGGTGGATCAATGATTACTGGCAAGCCCCAGCCCAGTCTAGACTTTAATCTATCCTCAAGTCCATCAATTTCTTTTGGGTACCTGTCACATGTAAGTATCATTTGACTGCCTCTTTCTAAAAGGGAATTAAAAGTATGAAACAATTCCTCTTGGGACTGTTCCTTGTTAGCAAAAAACTGAATGTCATCTATTAAAAGGGCATCTAAAGACCTATAGTGTTGCTTAAATTCACTAATAGCTCCTAATTGTAATGATTTTACCATATCACTCACAAACTTCTCTGAATGTGCATAGGTAATTTTCATGTTTGGGTTTTTCTCTTTAATCTTATTTCCTATTGCGTGCATTAGGTGAGTTTTTCCAAGCCCAACACCTCCATAAATAAATAGGGGGTTGTAAGACTCTTCTGTCCCCTTAACTACCTGCTTTGCTGCTGCCAAGGCTATTCTGTTCGACTTGCCTTCTATAAAAGTCTTAAAGGTTAAGTTTTTTAAAAGTGTATTTCTCTCTTGGTCTTGGGGACTTTTCACTCCAAGACCGTTAGTGTTGGCTGCTGTTAAAGGCGCCTGGTTGTCTGTATCTTTTAGGTTTTCAGCTTCATTCTCTACCTCAAATGTAATGATGAGATCTTCGTTTTGGGTTATATCAGAAAGCCTTTTCTTTATAAAAGAGGAGTAGTTTTCTTCTACCCAACTCAAAATAAACTGATTTGGGGCTAAAATGCTATAAGACAAAGGGTTTGTGCCCAGGTTTTCTCTTAATGCTAGCGGGGCTATCCAGGTGGTATACTCTTCTACAGGAAAGTCCTTTTCTAAAGTTTTTTGACACTCTTTCCAAAACAGGGCTTCTTGCATAACATCAAACATTATATAAAAAAACAAGAAGTTATCCACAGCATAAATACAATTTTAACCTGTGGATAAGTTGTGTAAATATTGTTTTTTTAAATTACTTGTTTAATTTATTAAAAAAAACTAATATGCGCTTGCATTTTTTGGTACACATGAAACATGAAAAGGACTTATCAACCAAGCAAAATAAAAAGAGCAAGAACTCATGGTTTTAGAGCTAGAAATTCCAGCAACAGCGGAAGGAAAATCCTAAACAGCAGGAGAAGGCGCGGCAGGAAGTCCCTCTCTTCCTAAATATTTATGGGTGTAGGCAAGGGCCTTACCATTCCTTCGAGGGAAGGTTTTGGAAAAATTTTCTCCGCCCCTGACTGCAGGGTGAGGTCTGGTTCTCTTGAGCTGTTTGGAAAAAAAAACAACCTATCTGGTCCGCGTGTAGGTATTGCTATTAAAAAAAAGGACTACAAGCTTGCTACAAACAGAAACTTTATTAAAAGGAAAATTAGAGGTAGTTTTTTGCTATCATGTGAAGTCCTTCCTCCCATGGATTTTGTTGTTTTAGTGAAGGGAGGGGTGACTTCAGATTGTAAAAAACTAAAAAGAGACCTTTTGTCCCTGTGGACTAAAACAAAGAAAAGTAATGAAAAAAATAGTAATCATAATCATTAGAGCTTACCAAAAATTTATAAGCCCCATTCTTGGACCTGCCTGCAGATTTCATCCAACTTGCTCCAGTTACGCTTTAACTGCCATAGAAGAGCACGGTCTTGCTTTTGGGCTTTTCCTTGCTTTAAAGAGAGTGTTTAGATGTAACCCCTGGGGAGGTAGTGGCCTTGACGAAGTGCCAAAAAAAGACACGTGGACATAGTAAGATTTATTTTAATTTTTCTTATAGCTGGAACGGCCTATTATCTTCTGTTGCAGTGGCCACCAATTGAGACAGTTCATTCAACAAATGAGAGCTCCCCCTTATATGAAGAGCTAGAAAGCAGTAGTAAGGACTCACTTTCTCCATTACAACCCCCCGCTTTATCTTCGCCAGATCCTGAGGTTGTTTCCAGTAAAAGGGTTAGCTCTTTTAAGTCTTTTTTTGTAGAAAATGATGTTTTAAAACTAAAGATAGAGGGAGAGACGGGAGCGGTTAACTCCGCCGTTCTTAAGAAGGTAAAAAGAAATGCTTTCGGCGAAGATTCTTTAGATTTTTTAAGCTCAGAGCCTTCCAGGTCTTACTTTTTAAATAGTGGTTTCTTTCTTAATTCTGGGGCGTTTATTAAACCAAAGTTTTTGTCTATGAAGGAGAGCACCACTTCAGAGGGGTGGAAGTCCTATTCTCTTAGAGGTGAAGATGAGGGTTTGGGTTTCGAGAGGTTGGTTATACTAAAACCAGAACTCTACTCAGTAACCGTTACCGACAAAGTTGTGGCCAAGAACATTTCTGGCCCCACAACGATTACACCTTATGCGATTATAAATAGGGATGGTTTTGCGGTGAAAGGAGACGCCTTTGCTTACGCCTATCTGGGTCCAGTCTTTTCAACCCAAGAGGAAAGGTTTGAAAAAATTTCTTTCGAAGACCTAGCAGAAGAGTCTTTTAAAAAAAGCTCACCTGGTGGATGGTCAGCTCTTATACAACACTATTTTTTATCTGCCTGGGTGCCAGACCAATCAAAAACATTTCTTTTTCAAGCAAGGAAGAACTCAAATAATAGGTTTTCGGTCGGGTACACCGAAGCCCCGGTTACTCTAGAAAAACAAGGCGATACCGCCTCGAGCTCTAACACACTTTATGTGGGCCCAAAACTAGCAAAACAATTAGATAAACTTCACCCAGATCTTGATCTTGTACTTGATTATGGCTTTTTGTGGTGGCTTGGTGTTCCAATATATTGGTTACTTGGTTTTGGATATGAAATATTTCAAAACTGGGGGGTGGCAATAATATTTCTCACAATCATGCTTAAGCTTCTTCTGTGGCCCCTTTCTGCTTCCGCTTATAGATCTATGGGTAAAATGCGCACATTAACGCCCAAGTTACAGGCGCTGCAGTCTCAGCACGGAGATGATAAGCAGAAGATGGGTCAGGCTATGATGGAGCTTTATAAGAAAGAGGGGGTTAATCCTCTGGGGGGTTGTTTGCCCATGCTGGCCCAAATGCCTTTCTTTTTAGCCTTTTACTGGGTTCTTGTTGAAACTGTGGAACTTAGGCATTCTCCCTTTGTCTTTTGGATAACTGATCTTTCTTCAAAAGACCCGCTGTTCGTTCTTCCCATTCTAAATGCTGCGGGAATGTATTACTCTCAAAAACTCACCCCCACTCCACCCAACGCCGATCCTATGCAAGCCCAGATGATGAAATACTTCCCCTTGGTTTTTGCTTTAATATTTGCTTGGTTTCCTGCTGGCCTTGTTCTTTATTGGTTGGTGAATATGCTCGTAACTCTTCTACAGCAATGGTGGTATTACAGAAAAGAGGGTGGTTCTGTTTTTTCATCTGAGAGCTAGTCGTGGAAGAAACTATTGTTGCGCCCGCTACCCCGGCCGGAAGGGGCGGAGTTGCTATAGTTCGAATATCGGGGACTAAAGCAAAGAAGATAGGAGAAAGTCTGTGCAAGCGCCTTCCCGACTCTTGGCAAATTATACCCTGCTCCATTTATGACAAGACGGGAGGGGTTGTCGATGGGGGTTTGGTTGCTTTCTTTCAGTCCCCTAAGTCCTACACAGGCGAAGATGTTGTAGAGATTCATTGTCACGGCAACCCCGTGATTGTTGACTTAATTGTTGCCAGCGCGGTTTCCTTTGGAGCTAGGGTAGCTGATCCTGGAGAGTTTACTAAAAGGGCCTTTTTAAATGACAAAATTGACCTTGCTCAAGCAGAGTCTGTTGCCGACCTTATAGGTGCTGAGTCCGTTGCTGCTGCTCGGGGGGCGTTATCTTCTTTGGTGGGTTCTTTCTCAGCTGAGGTGTCTGGGTCTATTGAGAGGCTTTTGAGTTTAAGGGTTCTTTTGGAGGCTGGGCTTGATTTTCCTGAGGAAGAGGGAGTCCCTGGTCTAGATAAAAACTTAGAAAAGGTCGCTAAGGGTGTTACAGAAGAGCTTTCTTTTGTTGAAAAATTAATTAAGGAATCTAAGTCTGGTATTGTTTTAAGGTCTGGGCTTAAGGTGGTTATATTGGGTCCGCCTAATTGTGGTAAGTCTACTCTTTTAAATTACCTAGCCAAGGAAGACCTTGCTATTGTCTCTAGCTCCCCCGGCACAACAAGGGATCCAATAAGGGGGTTGGTTAGTTTGTTGGGCCTTCCTGTGAGTTTGGTTGATACCGCAGGTGTTCGTACCAAGGGTGTGGGTTCTGTTGAAAAGGAGGGAATAAAAAGAACAGAGCAGGAGGTGTCTCAAGCTGATTTGGTCTTTGTTATGAGTGAGGTTGGTGTTGAGTTTAAGCCGGTAGGGGTTGAGGCTTCTCAGGCCATTAGGGTGTTTAATAAGATTGACCTTGTCGATAAAGGTCGGGACTTAAAGAAACAAAAGGGCGCCGTTTACCTTTCGGCGAAAACCGGAGAGGGTGTGGATTTGTTGGTTAAAAGGGTTCATGGTTTTGTTGGAAGCTCTCATGGTATAGAGGTTCCCTTTTTAGCTCGGCGTAGGCACCTATCTCTTCTTAGGGAGGTTAAAGAGAGCTTGTCGGCAGCGGCTCTGTCCCTTGGGTCGGGTTCTAGTCCTGAGCTGGTGGTTGAAGATATAAAGTCGGCACAAAGCTCTTTTGGGCAGATTATGAACCCCATATCGTCTGATGATGTCTTGGGTAAAATTTTCTCTGAGTTTTGTGTGGGTAAGTAACTTGGTTAATAACATCTTAGTTCTGTGTGGAAGTTTGGTGGAAAGTTTTTTTATCCACCTGTTGTTTACCTTTTTTAACATATTAAAGGGGTCTTATACCGATCTTTCCTTTTTCTTTCGGCGTTTTCGCTTGGGGCTTTTTAGGGCTTATTCACAAAAATTTGCCCCCTCTACAATAACAACTAAAATATATCTATATATATATTTAATATATAAATAATAATAGAAAAAGTGGATAAGTTTGAAATCATAGTTATCGGGGGAGGACATGCCGGGGTCGAAGCAGCGAATGCCGCAGCAAAGATGGGGTGTTCGGTAGCTCTAGTTACGCACAAGGTTTTAACTGTAGGGCAAATGTCTTGTAATCCTTCGATAGGTGGAATAGGAAAAAGTCATTTAGCAAAAGAAGTCGATGCTCTAGGTGGAATAATGGCAACAGCTGCAGACAACGCCGGAATCCATTTCCGCACTCTTAACTCCACAAAGGGTCCAGCGGTAAGGGCCACAAGAATTCAGGTAGATAGGACTTTATACAAAGAAAGCATAAAAGAGCTGCTAGAAAAACAAAAAAACATAAAGACAATAGAAGCTTCAGTAGAAGATTTACTTATAAAAAACCAAACCATTCAGGGCATCATTACATCAACCGGCAAAACCATAAAAGCCCCCAAAGTAGTCTTAACAACAGGAACCTTCCTGGGTGGGGTGATGCACACCGGCTTCCAACAAAAACCAGGGGGAAGGGAAGGAGATCCGGCAAGCACAAAACTAGCAGACAAACTTAGAAAGTTGCCTTTTAGAACAGGAAGGCTAAAGACCGGAACCCCACCTAGACTAGATGGGAAGACGCTAGACTACAAAAAATTTACAGAACAAAAAAGCGAAAACCCCACCCCACAACTTTCATACACAAAAAACAAAAACAAACAAACACTAGTCGACTGTTACATCACAAGGACAACAAAAGAAACACACAGAATAATAAAAAACGCACTTAACCAATCCCCTCTTTACACTGGAAAAATTAAAGGAACAGGGCCAAGATACTGCCCCTCTATAGAAGATAAGATTGTAAGGTTTAGCCAAAAAGACTCCCACCAAATCTTTGTAGAGCCAGAAGGAATAAAAACAACGACAATCTACCCGAATGGAATTTCAACAAGCCTGCCAGCGAAAATCCAAGAACAACTGGTCAACTCAATCCCAGGATTCGAAAACGCAAAAATTATAAAATATGGATACGCAATCGAATATGACTACTTTGATCCCCGCGACCTAAAATACACACTAGAGACAAAGTTTATAAAAGGACTTTATTTCGCTGGACAGATAAACGGAACAACCGGTTACGAAGAAGCAGCAGCACAAGGAGTGGTGGCGGGTATAAACGCAGCACTAAAGACCAAAAAAAGAAAGGCTTGGACGCCAGAACGCCATGAGGCTTACATGGGGGTTTTAATAGATGACTTAATTTGTCTCGGCGCAAAAGAGCCCTATCGAATGTTCACAAGCAGAGCTGAGCACAGGCTGGTCTTAAGGGAAGACAACGCAGACATGCGTCTAACAAAAACAGGCAGGGAGCTGGGATTAATAAGTGATGGCGCCTGGAAAAACTTCCAAAAGAAAAGCAAAGACAGCAAAGAAGAAATAGAAAGGCTAAAAAAAACAACCATACAACCCAACTCACCTGAAGCAAAAAAATTACACAAACAAACAAACGAAAAGCTTAAAAAACCAAAAACACTCTTTGAGATACTCAAACGTCCAGCCGTATCATATGCAGACCTTCCAAAAAAAAGAAACCTATCTAAAAACACCACCACCGAGGTTGAAGCAGAAATTAAATATTCTGGCTATGTATTAAGACAGGAAGATGAAATAAAAAAACAAAAACAAAACAGACAAACCCCAATACCCAGAGGAATGGACTTTAATAACGTGGTTGGCCTGTCCAATGAAGCAAAGCAACGACTTGTGGAGTCTAAACCAACAAACATAGCTAGAGCCGCAAGACTTCCAGGGATAACGCCGGCCGCCATATCGTTGCTGTTGGTTCACCTAAAAAGACACTAGAGCTTGAGGACAACAAAAACACAAAAAAAACTCTTAACCACCTACAAAGAGGTGTTGTTAAATTGGAACAAAACCCACAACCTTATAGCTAAAAGCCAGGCCCCTCTTTTAAACGACCACATACAAGACTCATTAACCGTTGTTGAGCACGTTTCCAAAAACGTAATAGACCTGGGTAGCGGCGGGGGTTTTCCGGGTATACCACTAGCCCTCGCCTCAAACAAAAAATCAATATTTTTAATAGAAAGCAATACCAAAAAAGCATCATTCTTATTACACGCTGTTAACGTTCTTGGTCTTCAAAACACCAAAGTCTTTAATGAGCGTGCCGAAAAGATTAACCCCTTAGCTTTCCCCAGACCCGTAGACATAATAGCAAGGGCGTTTGGAACCCCAAAAAAAACAGTGGAAGCCTCTAAAAGAATTTTAGACACCCCCGGGGCCAAGCTTAAAATAATGTCAATAGGGGGGCGTATTGAAGGAGAGGTGCTACCGGGGTATGAAGTAACTGGCAAACAAAAATTACTAACAAAACCACACTACAAAGAACGCTTCTTGGTTACAATAGAAAAGACAAATTAAAAATGTACTCTTTAGTTGTTGCAAACCAAAAGGGTGGGGTAGGAAAAACCACCACCGCCATTAACCTTTCTGCGTCTTTAGCTGCCATGAAGAGAAGCGTTTTGTTGGTGGATCTGGACCCCCAAGCAAACGCAACCACGGGCTCAGGGCAGAAGAAGATAGAAGGAAATGAGGGGGCTTTTTCGGCCTTAATGGGTGGGGGCAACACCAATATAGTTTCTCTTGACGAGGCGGGCTATGATTTGGTGCCTTCTGGTAGTAGTTTAATAACCGCAGAAACCAACCTAAGGTTAAAGGAAAACAGAGAGATGCCTCTCTCAACCTTTCTGGATCAAAAAAAAGAAAAATATGATTACGCTGTAATAGACTGCCCCCCAGCCCTAAACTTGCTCACAATAAATGGACTTAGAGCAGGTGACGGCTTGCTAGTACCAATGCAGTGTGAATATTTTGCCCTCGAGGGATTGGCCGCACTGTTAGAAACAGTCAGCCAATTAAATGAGCGCACCGGCCACGACCTAAGGCTGGAAGCTATAGTTAGGACAATGTTTGATCCCAGGAACAAACTAACTCTGCAAGTTACCCAAGAACTATCTAACCACTTTGGAGAGGCGCTTCTCTCAACAGCAATACCCAGGAATGTGAAGCTAGCAGAGGCACCAAGCTTCGGAAAGCCGGCCCTGCACTACGAGACGGGTGCCAAGGGAACCCTGGCATATTTAGCTATGGCCGGAGAGTTAATTAATAGACTAGAGGGAAGCTCGGAGTACCAAGCAGATGAATAAAGACAAACTGTCACTTGGAAGGGGCCTGGACTCTCTCTTGGGAGACGGAGGAGTTAAAAAACAACAGAGCACCCAAGAGGTGGAATTAGAATTGCTTTCACCGGGGCAGTTTCAGCCCAGGAGAAGAATGCACAAGGAGACTCTAGAAGAGTTAGCTCAAAGCATTAAAGAGCAGGGCGTTATTCAGCCGATTGTTGCAAGAAAAAAAGCATCAGGGGCTCTTGAAATTGTGGTAGGAGAAAGAAGGTGGCGAGCAGCCCAGATAGCTGGCCTCTCCAAAGTTCCAGTAATATTAAGGGAGCTCAACAACGAAGAGGCTGCCAAAATAGCTCTTATAGAAAACATTCAGAGAGACGACCTAAACCCCATGGACTTAGCTCGAGGACTAAAAAGGCTGCAGGTTGAGTTTAATTTATCACAAGGGGGGTTGGCTGAAGCAATAGGCAAGTCCAGACCCGCAACCACAAACCTATTAAGACTTAACAAGCTCTCACCAGCTGTTCAAAAACTACTTGAAGACGGAAGGTTAGACGTAGGGCACGCAAGGCCGCTTCTTGCTTTAGAAGAAAGCGATCAGTTGCGAATAGCAGAACAGATAGCAGAAGAAAAAATGACAGTTAGACAGGTAGAGAGGTTGGTAACCCAAAAAAAGGGCGGAAGCACAGCAAAAAACAAACAAAAAAAACAAGACCCAAACTTAATAAAGCTAGAAAAAGATATTTCAGAGGCTCTCGGAGCAAAAACTAAAATAACACAAAGCACAAAAGGAAGCGGGAGGATTGTTATAAACTTCAGCTCGTTAGGGGCCCTTCAAGGAATTCTTGAAAAAATAAAAGACTAAAATACACATTAGTTCTTGGATCATTAGGCGCACCTACTTATAATTGCGTCGCCCAAGAAAAGTAAATGGCCGAAACAGAACTTAACTCAGATAAATTTATTAAACACCACCTCCAAAATCTAACCTTTGGAAAGTGCTCTGATGGCAAATGGAGGTTTGCAGACGGACACATTAATATAGGCTCCGGCCAAGAGCTGCGAGCTGAAAACAAAGCTTACACATGCAACCCTAAGGAGATGGGGTTTAATGCTGTACACGTAGACACGATGGTCATGTCGTTTTTACTAGGAGGGATATTTTGTTTATGTTTTTGGTTGGTGGCCAGAAAAGCTTCAGTCCACAAACCCTCGAGAATGCAAAACGCAGTGGAGTATGCGTTTGATTTTGTAAGGGGGGTAGTAAAAGATAATTTTGAACCAAAAGGAAATAAACTAGTTGGGCCGATGGCTCTCACAATAGTCTGTTGGGTTTTTTTGATGAATCTGATGGATCTTTTGCCTGTAGACCTTGTGCCATGGATAGCAAATGGATTTCAGTCTTCACTAACCTACGGACCAATACACTATTTCAAAGTTCTGCCTATTGCAGACATTAATGCACCTGTAGGAATGGCAATAGGGGTTGCTATTTTAATTCATTATTACAGCATAAAAAACAAAGGCCTGGGGGGCTTCTTAGCTGAGTTAACTTTTCAACCTCTAGGAAAGTGGGCCATGCCATTCAACATGCTTATAGAAATTCCTGGCTTTTATGCGAAGCAGATAGCTTTAGGACTTAGGCTATACGGAAACCTCTTTGCAGGAGAAATGATATTCATTCTTATAGCTCTTCTCTTTGGGGGGCTGTTTGAAAGCTTATATGGAGCTGTATTAGGGTTGTTCGGAATTTTGTTACATCTTGCATGGGCTATTTTTCATGTGTTGATAATTGCCCTACAGGCTTATGTTTTTATGATTTTAACTGTGGTGTTCTTAAACCAAGCACATGAGACACATCACTAATTTTTATATTTATAGATAAGGAGAAAAAAATGGAAGAAATGAATTTGCTAGCTGGAGCCTTGATGGCTGGACTCGGAGCTATTGGAGGAGCCGTGGGGGTTGGTGTGGTTGCTTCAAAATATCTTGAAGGAATTGCGCGACAACCCGAATTGCAGGGCTATTTACTAGGTCAATTCTTTTTAATGATGGCAATTGTTGATGCACTTCCCATTATTTCCTTGGGACTTGGCTTGTTACAAATCTTTGCCTAGGACCTTACTGTCTTATGAACTTTAATTACACATTAATTGGTCAGCTTTTAGCCTTTATCCTTTTTGTTTGGTTTTGTATGAGGTTTATTTGGCCTCAACTTTTGAGCGTATTAGAGCAAAGGGAAAAAGAGATAGCTGACGGTCTAAATGCTGCAAGCGAAGGAAAAAGAGAGCTGGAGGAAGCGGGTGTAAAAAAAGAAGAAATTCTTAAAGGTGCAAAAAAAGAAGCTGCTGACTTGGTAAATCAAGCAAACCAAAGGGCAAATCAATTGGTTGAAGATGCAAAGGCAACAGCGCTAGAGGAGGCGGAAAGAATTAAAATATCTGCACAAAGCGAAGTAGAGCAGAGCGCCAAAAGAGCAAGGGAAGAGTTGCGAGTAGAGGTAGCAACTTTGGCAGTAGCGGGGGCGGAGAAAATTCTGAACTCAGAAATTGATGAGAATAAAAACTCTAAAATTATAGAAGATCTAAAAGAGGAGCTATAAAGATTGACTTCTAAGACACAAGCAAGACCATATGCACAGGCCATCTTTGATCACTCAGAGGGTTGGCGGGAAGACTTGCAGCAAATAGTTGGCGTCCTCAAAGAGGGTAGTGTTGCTCGACTCATTGACTCACCAAAATTGGCCTACAAAGAAAAAGCAGAAATTTTTGTGGGGCTTTTCGACGGAGAGGTTCAAAAAAAGACACTAAATTTTTTAAAAATCTTAGGGGAAGCAAAAAGACTGTCCCTGCTTCCTGACATACTGAATGAGTACCAGAAGCTAGAAGCTGACAAAAACAACCTAAAGGAAGTTTTAATAAGCTCAGCTTTTGAACTAAATCAGACCCAGGAAGAAGCAATAGAGGGTCTTTTAAAAAAACGTTATGGAGAAAATCTTTCCTCTAGGATAAACATAGACAAGAGCCTAATCGGCGGTTTGACCGTTAAGTGTGGAGACGAAGTAATTGATCTCAGCACAAAAGGCAGGCTGCTTAAATTAAAAAAACAAATAAGTTAATAAAATTATGGAAGAACTAAACCCCTCAGAAATAAGTGAAGTTATAAAGCAAAAAATTGACGCTCTAGACACGACTGCAAGCCCCAGCAACGAAGGGACGGTAGTGTATTTGGCTGATGGAATAGCAAGAATTCATGGACTGGCAGAGGTTATGAATGGAGAGCTAATTGAATTTGAAGAAGGAGTGATGGGCATGGCTCTTAATTTAGAGCGAGACTCCGTTGGTGCAGTGGTGTTGGGCGACTATAAGCTTCTGGCGGAGGGAGGCCCGGCAAAGTGCACAGGAAGAATTCTAGAGGTTCCGGTCGGAGAAAAGTTGCTGGGCAGGGTAGTAGATGCTCTCGGCAACCCAGTAGACGGAAAGGGAAAGATAGACGCCAAAGAAACCTCTCCTGTTGAAAAAGTTGCGCCCGGGGTAATTTCAAGAAAGTCTGTAGATCAGCCCGTACAACTTGGAATAAAGGCAATAGACAGCATGGTGCCAATTGGTAGAGGCCAAAGAGAGTTAATTATAGGAGACAGACAAACAGGCAAGACAGCCATAGGAATCGATGCCATCATTAACCAGAAAGATACAGGAATAAAGTGCATATACGTTGCAGTGGGACAAAAACAGTCATCTATAGCTTCAGTTGTAAGAAAGCTAGAACAGTATGGTGCGATGGAAAACACAATAGTCGTAGCTGCGGCGGCGGCAGACCCAGCCCCAATGCAATATATAGCACCATTTTCTGCATGTTCTATGGGGGAGTATTTTAGGGACAGGGGAGAAGACGCACTAATCGTTTATGACGATTTATCAAAACAAGCTGTAGCTTACAGGCAGATGTCTCTCTTGTTGAGAAGGCCGCCGGGAAGAGAGGCTTACCCCGGTGATGTTTTCTACTTACACTCCAGACTTTTAGAAAGAGCCGCAAGAGTGAATGAAGAATATGTGGAAGAATTTACAGGCGGAAAAGTGAAAGGAAAAACAGGCTCATTAACAGCCCTTCCAATAATTGAAACACAAGCGGGCGATGTGTCTGCTTTTGTACCAACAAACGTAATATCAATAACAGATGGACAGATATTTTTAGAGGACTCTCTCTTTAAGTCAGGACTAAAGCCAGCCATGGACCCCGGGATTTCAGTCTCAAGAGTTGGAGGCGCTGCCCAGGTACCAATAATCAAAAAGCTAGGAGGAGGCGTGAAAACAGCTTTAGCTCAATATCGTGAACTAGAGGCATTTGCACAGTTTGCCTCTGATCTTGATGATGTTTCAAAGGCCCAACTAGAACACGGCATAAGGGTAACGGAGCTGACCAAACAAGCTGAGAACTCGCCTATGACAGTAGCCCAAATGGGGGTTGTGTTATTCGCTGCTAACGAAGGTTATTTAAAAGAAGTAGAAGTAGAAAAGGTTAAGGACTTTGAGAGTTCGCTGCTTTCATATATGGACTCTGAGTATGCCGATTTAATGAAAGAACTTACTTCTTCGGGCAGATATGACGACGAAACTGCTAAAACTTTTAAAGAAGCACTAGATAAATTTGTAAAGACTCAGTCTTGGTAGGAGACTATTAAAGATGCCGAATACTAAAGAAATAAGAAGCCAGATAGCGAGCATTGGAAACACACAGAAAATAACCAGTGCAATGGAGAAGGTTGCAGCTAGCAAGATGAAAAAGACCCAAGAGAGGATGGAAAAGGGCAGGCCCTATAGGGACAGAATGGTAGAGGTGATAGGCCACCTTGCTAATGGACAGCCTGAATACAAGCCGACCTATATGGTGGAAAGAGAAGCAAAAAGTATAGCTATAATTGTTATAACCTCAGACAAGGGCTTGTGTGGCGGCCTTAACGCAAACCTTCTTAGAGAGGTTACTGGTTTTGCAAAGCAGCACTCGGAACAAGGAAAAGATATAAGCTTTTCCCTAATAGGAACCAAGGCAAGGGCTTTCTTTCGATCATATGGGGGGAAGGTTTTGTCAGCTACTGAGAAGCTAGGAGATGACCCCTCTATAGAGCAGCTGGTAGGTTCAATGAAGTTGCTACTCGATTCTTTTAGTGAAGAGAATCTAGACAGGGTTTACTTGGCAAGCAATCGGTTTGAAAACACCATGACACAAGCCCCTGAGATCAGACAGCTACTTCCGCTGAAAAGGCTTGAAGAAGAAAAGCAGGAGTCTCTCTGGGACTATATTTATGAACCTGATGACTCTAGAGGCTTATTGGATGGTTTGATGGAAAGATATATAGAGTCGCTGGTATATCAGGCGGTGGTGGAAAACATTGCCTGCGAACAAGCTGCAAAAATGGTTGCAATGAAAAGCGCAACAGATAATGCGGGTGAGCTGATAGAGGAACTTCAACTTGTTTATAACAACGCCAGACAGGCCGCTATAACTCAGGAAATTTCTGAGATTGTTGCGGGCGCTGAGGCACTTTAATTATTGGAAGTAAATTATGAGTAATGGAACAGTAACACAAATAATCGGAGCTGTAATAGATGTGGAATTTCCTAAGGAGAACCTACCCAAGGTTTATGATGCGCTTACGGTAGACGAGACGGGCTTGGTTTTAGAAGTTCAGCAACAACTAGGGGACGGAGTTGTAAGGACAATAGCAATGGGGGCCTCAGAAGGGTTAAAAAGGGGTGTGTCTGTAAGCAATACCAATCAGGCAATATCAGTTCCGGTTGGCGAAGGAACTTTGGGCAGAATCATGAATGTATTAGGAGAGCCAATTGATGAAAAGGGAAAAATTGATTCTGACGAAACTATGCCAATTCACAGAAAAGCTCCATCTTATGAAGATCAGGCGGATTCTTCAGAGCTGCTGGAAACAGGAATCAAAGTTATAGACTTAATTTGTCCCTTTGCAAAAGGCGGAAAAGTAGGACTTTTTGGAGGCGCGGGGGTAGGAAAAACTGTAAACATGCAAGAACTTATAAGAAATATAGCCTATGAGCATAGTGGTTTTTCCGTTTTTGCGGGTGTTGGAGAAAGAACTAGAGAGGGTAACGACATGTACCACGAGATGATTGAGGGAGGAGTGTTGGATAAAGTTGCTTTAGTCTATGGGCAGATGAACGAACCCCCCGGAAACAGGCTGAGAGTTGGTCTGTCAGGGCTTACTATGGCAGAGAAGTTTAGAGATGACGGAAGAGACGTTCTGCTTTTCATTGATAACATTTATCGTTATACATTGGCTGGCGTTGAATGTTCTGCACTTTTAGGCAGGATGCCTTCGGCTGTAGGGTATCAGCCCACATTGGCCGAAGAGATGGGAGTTCTTCAAGAGAGAATTACATCAACAAAATCAGGCTCAATTACTTCGGTTCAAGCGATTTATGTACCCGCAGATGACTTAACAGACCCCTCGCCGGCGACTACCTTTGCTCATCTAGATGCTAATGTAGTTTTATCAAGGCAGATTGCTTCTTTGGGAATATATCCCGCAGTTGACCCCCTGGACTCTAACAGCAGACAGCTGGAGCCCAGCATAGTTGGTCAGGAACATTATGATGTAGCCAACTCAGTGCAAAGAGTTTTAAATAGATATAAAGAGCTAAAAGACATAATAGCCATATTAGGGATGGATGAGCTTTCAGAAGAGGATAAGCTTATAGTGGCAAGGGCTCGAAAGATAGAAAGATTCTTGTCTCAGCCATTTTTTGTTGCCGAGGTTTTCACCAACTCACCCGGAAAGTACGTTTCTTTATCAGAAACCATCAGGGGCTTTAAGGGGATTTTAGATGGTGAGTATGACGAGGTGCCTGAGCAAGCATTTTTAATGGTAGGAGGAATAGATGAAGTTGTGGAGAAAGCTAAAGAGCTATAGATAAATGCCTTTAATTCAGTGCAACATAGTAAGCCCAGAAGGAGAGCTGTTCTCAGGAGAAGTTGAAATGCTGACAGCGGATGGTGGTACCGGTGAGATAGCCATAACCCCAAGACATGCACCACTGTTAACAAACCTCAAGCCAGGCCCGGTTAAGCTAGTGCTTGAGGGTGGAGAGGAAGAGGTTTTCTTTGCTTCTGGAGGCTTTTTAGAAGTACAGCCTGGTGTTATAACCCTTCTTACAGATGTAGCAGAAAGGGCTGACGATATAGATGCAGCAGAAGCAGAAAGAGCCAAAGAGTTGGCCGAAAGAGAGTTAGAAGACCAGAAGTCAGAACTAGACTATTCACTAGCCGCAGCTCAATTAGCTGAAGCAGCTGCAAGACTAAAAGCCTTGCAGAAACTACGCAAGAAGTAGTTTAATTGCGCCTCTTTTATTTGCTAGAGGGGAGTTTTTGAGTTAAAAAGTTTTTAATGAAGCCAGATTTTATAATTTTAGCGGCCGGAAAAGGCCAAAGAATGTTGGGCAATCAGCCTAAAGTCCTCCATGAGGTGGGAGGCATTCCTATGGCCCAACGCCTACTAAACACGATTCACGAAATAAAAAATTCTAAGACAATAGTTGTTATAGGTGACCAGTCACAAAAAGTTAAAAACAAGCTTAAGGTTTCAAAAAAAACAGCGTGGGTCAAACAAAAAAACCAGCTAGGCACTGCTCACGCAGTAAAAACTGCACTTTCTCAAACAAGACCAGGTTCGATAGTGGTAGTTTTGTATGGAGATGTTCCGCTTGTGCAAAGCAAAACTTTAA
Organism: uncultured Gammaproteobacteria bacterium; assembly: GCA_913045055.1. GTDB lineage: Bacteria > Pseudomonadota > Gammaproteobacteria > Magnimaribacterales > Magnimaribacteraceae > CAJWPI01. The sequence continues at coordinate 91,693 of CAJWPI010000001.1, forward strand.
ATAAGCTTTTAAAGTTAGCTTCTAACAAGAGTCTAGCAGCGATCACTTTCAAGGCTGAAAACCCCAGGGGCTACGGGAGAATAATAAGAAGCTCTAGAAATCAAGTAGAGGCAATCATTGAAGAAAAAGATGCAAGCAAAGCCCAAAGAAACATACAGGAAGTAAACTCAGGCATGCTGGCTTTACACTCCAGCGTCTTAAAGAAACTCTTGCCAGTGATAAAAAACAAAAATGCCGCTGGAGAGTACTACTTAACAGATGTTGTCGGTTTGGCTCGAAAGTCTGGAATAAGCATCAAGCCTCTTTTGTTAGAAAATCCCAGCGAAGCTCTTGGAGCCAATACGCCGGAAGAGCTACAAGAATTGGAAAGAGCCTGTCAGAGACAACAAGCCTTGCGTTTGGTTGGTGCTGGCATTCAGGTAGCGGATATTAATAGAATAGATGTACGCGGATCCTTGAGCGCAGGAAAAGGTTCTTTTATTGATGTTAATAACGTGTTTGAAGGAAGCGTGGTTTTAGGAAAAGAAGTCAAAGTGGGTCCAAATTGTTTCATAAAAGATTCAGTTATAGAGGACAGGGTGACCCTGAAAGCAAACACTGTGATTGAAGATTCTAGGGTTGGAAAGGGCTGTATCCTAGGGCCTTTTACACGCGTAAGAGGCGGCACTACCCTTGAAAGCTCATCAGAACTTGGGAACTTTGTTGAAGCAAATCGCTCGAAGGTAGGCAGGTCTTCAAAAGCCAAACATTTGACTTATCTGGGAGATGCAACCCTAGGAGAGCAGGTTAACGTTGGGGCTGGAACTATAACATGCAACTATGATGGGATAAAAAAACACAAGACCAAAATGGCCGATAATGTTTTCATAGGCTCCAATACCTCATTAGTTGCCCCCGTGTCTTTGGGGGAGGGCTCTTATACTGGTGCAGGATCGGTTATTACAAAAAGTGTGCCAAAGGAATCTCTGGCCATAGGCAGAGCAAGACAGTCTCCACCAATCAAAAGGAAGAAGAAAAAATAATGTGTGGAATCATAGGAATAGCATCCAACGAAAAGGTTGTAGATAAGCTTTTAACCGGTTTAACAAGACAGGAATACAGGGGCTATGATTCTGCTGGACTTGCAGTGTTTGGAAATGAATCTAATGAAGTTCAGTTAATTAAGAGGAAAGGGAAGGTCTCAGAGCTTCAGCTAGCCATAGCAGAAAGCCCTATGAATGGAAATACCGGAATCGCTCACACCAGATGGGCCACCCACGGAATTCCTGCAGAAGAAAATGCGCACCCCCACCACTCAAACGGCGAGGTGTTTGTGGTTCATAATGGAATTATAGAAAACCACGAAGAGGTAAGAACAACTCTAAGGGCATTGGGCTACGAGTTTGAGTCTAATACCGATACAGAAGTTATTGCCCACTTAATTCATGCTAAATTAGCAAACTCATCTAAATCTTTAATAGAGGCTGTTCAGAGTGCAATAAAGGACCTAGAAGGTTCTTATGCTATCGGTGCAGTTCACATAAAAGAACCGCAGGTAATAGCAGCCGCCAGAAAAGGCAGCCCCCTCGTAGTAGCAAAAGGCAATGGGGAAAATCTTATCGCTTCAGATCAGCTGGCTTTAGCAGACTTTGCTGAAGAATTTATTTTCCTTGAAGAAGGAGACACCACCTTAATTACCCCCACCTCAACCCAGCTTTGGGATATAGAAGATAAAGAAATAGAACGACCCGTGGTAGTGGCTAAGGCTTTAGGTGAGACTGTAGAAAAGGGCAGCTATCGCCACTTCATGTTAAAAGAAATTGCTGAGCAGCCAGAGAAGGTAAAAGAGCTCTTAATGGGGCAGTTAACAGAGTCCGGCGTTCAACAGGAAATTTTTGGTCCGGAAGCGCCTGATATTTTTAAAGAGGTTGAGTCAGTTCAAATTGTAGCCTGTGGAACAAGTTACCATGCTGGCTTAGTTGCTAAATATTGGCTAGAGGGGCTTGCGGGCATGCCTTGTGGAGTTGAGGTTGCAAGCGAGTTTAGATACAGGAATAAGGTGGTAGGCCCAAACACATTGTTTATAACCATTTCGCAATCAGGAGAGACAGCGGACACTTTGGCGTGCCTTAGGTTTGCTAAAGATGCAGGATATTTGGCTAGGCTAGGAATTTGCAACGTACCAACAAGCTCATTAGCCCGAGAGTCAGACCTGGTATTTCTTACCAAAGCTGGCCCAGAAATAGGAGTCGCCTCCACCAAGGCCTTTACCACCCAACTGGCCGGACTATTAATGCTAACTTTGGTCTTAGGAAGACACCACGGTCTTTCTGAGGTGGCTGAAAAAAGAATTAATGAGTCGCTTAGGGCGTTGCCTGATTCCCTAGATGCCGTAATGAAGCTAGAAACAGAAATTATAAAAATGGCTGAAGATTTTGATAACAAGGAGCACGCTCTTTTTCTAGGAAGAGGAATACACTATCCCGTAGCAATGGAGGGGGCCCTCAAACTTAAAGAAATTTCCTATATACACGCAGAAGCCTACCCAGCGGGTGAGCTTAAGCATGGACCTTTAGCCCTTGTAGACTCCGACATGCCCGTTATAGCAGTTGCCCCTAATAACGAACTTTTAGAGAAACTAAAATCAAACTTAGAAGAGGTAAAGGCAAGAGGTGGGAAGTTGTATGTTTTTGGTCACTCCCACGCTACTCAAGACGGAGCTGTAGAAAAATTTATAGAGCTTCCAGAAATACCCGAACTCATAGCACCACTTATCTATACCATCCCCCTTCAGCTGCTCGCATATCACGTGGCCATACTTAAGGGCACAGACATAGACCAGCCAAGAAACTTGGCTAAGTCAGTCACAGTTGAATAAGATTGAATGTCGAAGTAGGTTATACTAAAAACATGATAGAAAAGATAAAAAAACATTTTTCTAACTTAAACAATACCCAAAAGGTAGTTTATTTAATACTTGTCAGTTTTATTGTTTTCGGAGAACCATTACTTAGAGAATTGGGAGTTTCATCTAGAAGGACAGGAAGTATCCAGTTCGGAATCATAATGGTTTCTGTTTTGGGGATTTTTCTTTTTAAGGATAAATCTGAGGAAAATTAAAAAAAACTACTTCGACGATCAAACGACATCAGTGACTGTAGAGTAAGCTATAACCGTTATTCAGTTAACAGTTTTTAACAAGCTTTGTTTTTTGGGCCTAGCTTAATTTGCCGTCAATACTTTTAAGGTGTTCATAAATCAAAATAAATATTGCACCAAGCCCAAAGCTTAAAATTATAAGCAGAGGGGCAACCAAAAGAACCACCAAAACAACACTAAACGGCGCACCAGTGCCTATAGCAAAAACTCCAAATATTACAGTTGCCGCTATAAACAAAATCACGACAACTCGAAAAATTTGGATATAAATATCCGCTATCTTTTTTATAAACTCCATAAATCCTCCTTCATATGATTTTTTAGTTTAATATCGCTATATTAAACCCATAACAGAAAAGAATAACCATTTCGTTAAGCGGAAAGAGCAGTGAATTAAAAAGAAGATTAGAACCAGTTTTAGGAGAATATTATGACAGAACCAATTGAAACGGCTGTACATACGCACAT
>CAJWPI010000002.1 GCA_913045055.1 uncultured Gammaproteobacteria bacterium
AATATGAATGGCCCCATTGGCATATGGGGGACCATCATGAAGAATAAATTTTTTCTTGCCTTGCCCCTTTTCCTTTAACTTTTTATATAGCTCTATCTCCTCCCAATACTTCAGTAATTCCGGCTCCTTATTAGGGAGGTTGGCTTTCATTGCCAGCTCTGTTTTGGGCAAATTAAGAGTGTCCTTGTAGTCTTTCATGGTAGATTTTTTTGCACTTTATACGAAATAGCTCTCAGCAGTAGAAATATCTTTAAATATCTGATCCTTTAAGGCATCTAAATTTTTAAACTTCTTCTCTTCTCTTACTTTTTTTATAAACTCGACCGTTAATTTCTTACCATAAATGTTTTCTGAAAAATTTAATAAATGCACTTCTAAAACAGGTGATTCCCCACCTATGGTAGGTCTAATCCCCATATTTGCGATGCCCTTGAATTCCTTATTTCCTAAAAAAGATTTAACAATATAAACACCAGAAATCGGTAATTTGTTTTTTGGAAGCCACAAGTTAGCTGTTGGTATACCTAATTGAGCTCCAAGCTGATTTCCATAAACTACTTTACCGGAATAAGTAAAAGGTCTTCCTAATAATTTACTGGCTATTTCAAATTTATCCTTTGTTAAAGCTTCTCTTATTCTTGTACTACTTACCCTTTCACCATTAACTTTGTAAGTTTCTGTTTTAGTAACCTCAATAGAGTTTTCTTTTCCCCAATTTTTCAAAAGTCCAAAATCTCCTTCTCTGTTTGCACCAAATCTAAAATCATCTCCAATTATAAGTTTCTTTATGTTAAGTCTTAGTAAGATCTTCTCTAAAAAATCTTCAGGTGTCGTAGATCTCAATTGATTATTAAATTTTAAGAAGAAGCCAAAATCTACTCCCAGCTCATTCATTCTCCTGACTTTTTCTTGCCAAGGAAAAATTCTAGGGGGTTTCTCTGAATCTAGACCCACAGCTTCAGCAAAAAATTCTTGAGCATGTGGCTCTGTGAATATAATTAATTTTTTTAAGCCTTGGTTATTACCTTCTTCTTGCATTGTAGATAGAATCTGTTGATGACCTAGATGTAGTCCATCAAAATTCCCAATTGTGGCAATATTAGAAGTCATGGGGAATCTTGATTTATAAAGTTCAATATTATTTATTCCCCTAATTAAATACATACCTACCCTTTTAAATTAGTTAACCTTAGCCCCAAGATCCATAAAACTAAAACATAACTAGCTATAGCAACGAAAATAATAAATAAAAGATTAATAAATCTTGTAAGCTGTTCTAATTCCCTCCAGGCCAATATTTCTACATTTAAATAATCAACTGTGAGGAACATTATTAAGCAGGCCAATCCTAATCTTCCAAGAAAGATAAACCATCCGGGTTCGAGGTGATAAATCTTATTTTTTAGTAAAATAAATAATAATAAAACTGCACTAAAATAAGCAGCAATTGAACTTGCAACAGCTAAACCTACATGATTCATACCTAAATAGAAAGCAAGTACCCAGGCTAAAAGAGCATTTAACAACATCGCTGCCAAAGCAACTTTAACAGGAGTTTGAGGTCTTTGTTGAGCAAAAAAACCTGGTGTTAAAACCTTTATTAACATAAAAGCTATCAATCCAAATGCAAGAGCTATAAGGCTTAGAGAAGCCTGTGAAGTATCAAAAGGCAAAAATTCTCCTCTCTCAAACAAAGTTAAAATAATAGGTTCAGACAAAACAACTAACCCTACTATTGAAGGTAACCCTACTAATAAAACTAAACGAAGAGCCCAATCCATGGTCATAGAGAAAGATTTCTGGTCCTTAGTCTGATGTAAAGAAGAAAGTTTAGGAAGAATCACTGTACCTATAGCAATGGCAAAAATACCTAAAGGAAGTTGCATTAATCTATCAGAGACATAAAGCCAGGTAGGACTTCCCGTAGGTAGAAAAGAGGCCAAAATAGTATCTACAAGCATGTTTAATTGGCTAACTCCCCCAGCAATAACACCGGGTATCATAAGATAAGCTACTTTCCTTACCCCTGGATGCTTTAGATCTAATGAAAAATTAGGAAGTAAATTTAACTTAAGTAAAGGATAGACTTGTATCAGGAGTTGAATACAACCAGCAGCAAACATTCCCCAGGCTATGGCATAAATAGGTAGTTCGTAATGAGGAGCAATCCAGACTACAGTACAAACTAATACTAAATTATAAAAAACTGGAGTTAATGCAGGAACTGAGAATTTTCCGTAAGTATTCATTATAGAGCCAGACAAAGCTACTAGTGAAACAAAAAGAAGATAAGGGAATGTTATTCTTAGTATATCTACAGCTAAATCCTTTTTTATAGGTTCTGCATAGAAACCAGGAGCAAAAATTAGAACGAAAACAGGAGTAATCAGTAAAACTATGAGTGTAATAATTAAAAGAATGGAGCAAAGAGATCCGAAAACGTTATTTATCAATAACTTTACTTCTTTTTCAGAGTTATTCTCTTTGTACTCAGACAGGACAGGAACAAAAGCTTGGTTAAAAGCTCCTTCTGCAAATATACGTCTAAAAACGTTAGGTATCTTAGTAATTACTACATAAGCATCAAGAGCAATTCCAGCTCCCAAGAGGGAAGTAAAAAAAATGTCCCTAAGCAAGCCTAGAATTCTAGAAGTAAAAGTCCAAAAACTGACAATACTAGAGCTAGCTAGCAACTTAATTGAGTTCAATGATGTGACTGAATCTGGTTTATCTGAATTCAGGTCTAATCCTCTCTTGAGTTCTTTGGTTTAAGGTCTAAGGAAACAGAGTTAATGCAATATCTCAAACCTGTAGGTTCTGGGCCATCAGGAAAAACATGACCTAAATGAGCCTTGCAATTTTTGCAATGAACCTCGATTCTTCTCATACCTACTGATAAATCTTCTTGAGTCTCAACACTTTCTTCAGAAAAAGGTTCCCAAAAACTTGGCCACCCTGTTCCAGAATCATATTTACTCATAGAGTTAAATAGGTCTGCCCCACAACAGATACAGCTATAAGTGCCCTCTTTCTTTTCATCATTGTATTTCCCACTAAAAGCTGGTTCGGTTCCATGTTCCTGAGTAACATAATGTTGTTCTGGAGAAAGGTTTTTGTTATCTTTTTTTGTACTCATAAAATCTATCCTGATGAAGCCTTCTTTAATACCGAAAGATAGGAATTTTCTATACACATCTTATCTAAAAAACCATTTTTTTTAAGCATATTATGAGCCTTTCTTAAGTTATACCAAGGGCAACTTATAAATAAATGATGCTCTAGATGATAATTGACATTATGAGGTACCATTAAATAACGTATAACTGGAGAAGCAATAGTTGTTCTTGTGTTATCTAGATTATTTTGATTAGGAACCATTACATGTTCTGCTATGTTTCTAACTCTTATTATTAGACTGTAATAAGTTAAAGAAGGAAGCCACCAGAGTAAAAAGAAAATATACCAGTTAAAAAAATATGAAATGAATAGAAAAATAACTAAGTTGGAAACCAAAAAACCCCTTAATTTCTTAGATACCAAAATAAACTTTTTAGGAAGGTTATCAGCCTTAGTAGAGAAAATAGAAATTAAAGTAGAAGAGTATCTTTTCCAACCGGTTAATCCAACTAGATCTCTAAATATCTTTCTCCTGAGACTTGATTTTGATATTGGGAAGGGAGCTGACAATATGAGGTCAGGGTCTTGCTTGGTCTCGGTAAATTTATGGTGCTTCAAATGGTAAGGCCTATAGGGTTTGGTATCTTGAAAGATAGGATAAGCACATAACCATTGAGAAACCCAGTCATTTATTGTTAAGTTAGAAAATAGTAATTTATGGGCTCCCTCATGCATCAAAACAGCTAGGGCAAACTGTCTGCTCCCCACAACTATTAAACCTATTAAAAAGACTACCCAAGAGGGGTAAGAATATAACAACCAAAAACATATGAATATTTGAGACCAGTTCGAAATGATTGATAGTACATTTCTCCAATCCTGACGTTGCTTTATTTCCTTTAATTGATCTTGAGTTAAAAGCTCATTAATTTTTGTGTCTTTTGCCATGTACTTATATTTAAAAATATGATTATATCGAAGCATCCCTAAGTATGAAAAATAGTAATCAGAAGTAATCCAGAACAAAATATAACTTAAGGTGTTTATATGACTAATATTGGCTTTTGGAACCTTGCAAAAAAAGAACCCACAAAGTTGGCTTTAATTGACCCTTTTGAGAATAAATGGACTAGAGGGGATTTACATGATTTAAGTAATCAAATAGTTCACGGTTTAAGGAACTTAGGTTTGCAAAGAGGAGATAGTGTTGCTGTTGTGTTGTCAAACACTGCAGAATATTATGCTATTAACCTTGCCTGCACCCAATCAGGTTTCTATATGGTGCCAATAAACTGGCATTTAGCAGGACCTGAAATAGCCTATATATTGTCTGATAGTGAAGCAAGGGTATTTTTTGGATCCAATGAAAATGAGGAAATCTCTGAAGCTTGTAAGGTTGCGGTAAAAGAGGCGGGCCTTACTAGACAACAATGCATTTCTTTAGGAGAACTAAATGATTTTATTAATTTTAATGACTTTATTAATAACCAACCAGTAAATATTCCTGATCAAAGATCTCCTGGAAGTGTTATGAATTATACTTCTGGAACTACTGGAAAACCTAAGGGTGTAAAAAGAGATTTAGTAGAAGGAGATCCAGACGAAATTGCTTCTTTATTTGCTATGTTTTTAGGGCTATTTGGTATAGAAGCAGAAAAAGGAAACGTCCATATATGTGCTTCTCCTCTCTACCACACTGCCCCCTTGTTATGGTCTGGTACTTCCTTACATCTTGGTCACACAGTGGTATTGATGTCCAAATTTGATCCAGAAAAAATGCTTAGTCTAATAGACAAATATAAAGTTACTACCAGCCATATGGTTCCTACCCAATTTCATCGGTTATTAGCGCTGCCCGAAAAGGTAAGAGATAAGTATGATTGTTCTTCAGTTCAAAGAATGATTCATGCTGCAGCTCCATGCCCTCCTCACATCAAGGAGAAAATGATTGAATGGTGGGGAGAAAGTATATATGAATATTATGCAGCTACAGAAGGAGGGGGAACTATGGTATCTCCTCAAGAATGGCTTAAATACCCAGGTACTGTTGGAAAAGCATGGCTGGGGTCAGATATTAAAATACTTGATGATGATAAAAATGAATTAGAGATTGAACAAGAAGGTACAGTTTATATGCTTTTAGGCTCATCTCAATTTGAATACAAAGGAGATAAACAAAAAACTGAAGAAAGTAGATGGAATGATTACTTTACTGTTGGTGATATTGGCTATCTAAATAAAGAAGGATATCTTTTTCTGTGTGATAGGAGAACAGATATGATTATCTCTGGAGGAGCCAATATATATCCAGCAGAAATTGAAAATGTCTTTTTGATGCACCCCAAAGTTGTTGATGTAGCGGTATTTGGTATTCCTAATGAAGAATGGGGAGAAGAAATAAAAGCTGTAATCCAACTTAATGATGGTATCAAAGGAGATGATCAAATAAGTAAAGAAATCTTAGAATTTAGCTCGAAGCATCTAGCCAGAATGAAACTTCCTAAGTCAATTGACTACTTAAAAGAATTGCCTAGAGATCCTAATGGTAAGTTATATAAAAGAAGACTAAGGGATCCATACTGGAAAAAGAAAAAATAATTTTTTTTATATCTATGGAATTTCAAGTTGCAGACCTTTTTGAAGCAGTATCTGATCAAATCCCTGAAAGAGAAGCGTTAGTTCTTGGAAAGAAAAGGCTAACCTATGCACAACTTGATAAAAGATCCAATAAAGCTGCCCATATGTTAAAAAAAATAGGAATTGGCAAAGGTGATCACATAGGCATTTATGCATACAACTGTATTGAATGGATAGAAGTAATGATAGGGGCCTATAAGATAGGTGCAGTTCCTATTAATATAAATTATAGGTACGTAGAAGAGGAGTTAGCTTATCTAATTGGAAACTCTGATATGGTGGCTATAGTTTATCAATATCAATTCGCTCCTCTTCTAAAAGCTATAGAAGAAAGAACGCCTAAGCTTAAAAAATATATACATATAAAAGAATCTGGGGAAGAACTTCCAAAATCTTTTAATAAAAAAAGCAGAGAATATAAAACCCTCATTGATGTAGAAAGTGAAGAGAGAGGTTTAGAAAAAAGATCTGGTAAAGATATGTATGTGCTTTATACAGGTGGAACCACAGGACTCCCAAAAGGAGTAATGTGGACTCAAGAAGATGTAATTATGACGCTTGGGGGAGGAATTGATCATTTAACAGGAGAGAAATTTCCATCTCCTGAAGAAATGTCTAAAAAATGTCTAGCTGACCAAATCACTGCACTAGCTTTAGCTCCTTTGATGCATGGAGCTGCTCAATGGCAAGCACTAAATAGCTTCTTTTCTGGATGGAAATTGATTTTAAATGATCAAAAAAGTTTTGATGCGAGGTATATATGGAATCTAATATCTAAAGAAAAGGTTCAAAATCTAACTATCACTGGAGATGCTATGGGTAGACCTTTGGCAGATGAACTACCTGAGGCTGTTAAAGAAAATACAAATATAGATTCATTAACTATACTTTCAAGTACAGCAGCCATTTTTAGTTCAGTAATTAAAGATGAATTTTTAAAGTTTCTCCCAAACCTTCTTATTATAGATGCTGTAGGATCTTCAGAGACAGGCTCCACTGGACTTAATATTTATGATAAAAATGTTAAAAAGAAGAATGCAGGTGGTCCCACCTTTGATAGACCTAGACATTCAACAATTCTTCACCCTAAAACTTTAATTCCCATAAAAGAATCGGACACCGAAACTATAGGTTATCTGGCTAGATCAGGAAATGTACCTATTGGTTATTATAAAGATAAAAAAAAGTCAGCCAGCACGTTTGTTGAAGTAGAAAAGACTAAATATTCCCTCCCTGGGGACCAAGCGAAATTTAATTCGAAAGGTCAAATAGTTCTGCTGGGTAGGGGTTCGGTATCAATTAATTCTGGAGGAGAAAAGATATTTCCTGAAGAAGTAGAAGCAGCTCTAAAAGCCCACCCAAAGGTTTTTGATTGTTTAGTTGTGGGCATTCCAGATAAAAGATGGGGTGAAAAAGTAATGGCCATCATTCAGTCTAGAGATGGGAAAGAGATAAAATTAAATGATTTACAGAACTCTTGCAAAACTTATGTAGCAAGTTATAAGTTTCCTAAAGAATTAAAATTTGTAAAAAAAATTAAGCGCTCACCAAGTGGCAAACCTGATTACCTTTGGGCAAAAGACCAGGCAATAAAATAACGGCCATATTAAAAAATATCTTGTGAAAATTTAGTGTCTTTGGTTTCTAAAAAAAAGACTTCTTACCCATGTTAAAAATGAGTTCTTTTCTAGGTCTAAGCGGTCTAACTTATCGTACAAGTCTTCTAATGATTGGGGGTTCTTAAATAGATCAATTCTTGTAAAGGATTCTTTAGAAGGGTCTAGTTCTTTTATTACCTTCGCTGGATTTCCTCCAACTATTACGTTACTTTCAACATCTTTTACTACAACAGCACCCGCAGCTACTATACTGTTTTCTCCTATCGTAACTCCTTTTCCTACTACAGCTCTATCTCCAATCCAAACGTTATCTTCAAGTAATACAGCTTTGGTCTTTCCAACAGGCTCAGCTCTATTATAAATTCCATGCCAATCAGCATCTGAAATGTAACAGCTGTTTGCAAACATACAGCCTTTTCCAATTCTAATTTCTGTTGCGGCAGCTATTCTTACCCCAGGAGTAAATAAACAAAAATCTCCTGCATAAATTTTTCCATCAAAACCTCCTACATTCCATGTTGTCAGCCTGATTCTGCTGTCATCTGTAGCTACAAAAGTAGGATAATTACCAATATTAATTCCTTTTCCAAAAATATCTATATACCTTGAGCCCATTATTACTGGGTCTTTGCCTAGAGATTCAAATTGAGGTTCCAGATAATGTTTAATATAAAATCCAGCCAACTTTCCGAAAAGTTGTTTTAACCAATAAGGGCGATTGTCTTGTCTGATAGTTTTTCCTTCTGATGATATTTTCTTAGATTCTACATGATAAGATATGAAGCTCTGATGGAACAGGCAAAGTTAACAGTAAAAAATAAATTTTTTTCTTCTAAACTCATAGAAGAAATTATAAGTTATGCAAAGCTAGCTATACCTATGTTCTTTACTCAATTAGCTACACAATTAATAGGGGTGGCTTCTGTTGTGATGGCAGGAAATTATTCTTCAGAAGTTCTTGCTGGAATCCTTTTAGCTAACTCCGTTTGGTTTCCTACTTTCATAGGTTTTGGGGGTATTCTCTTTTTCGTAACTGCTATGGTTGCACAATTAAATGGTGCAGGAAAAATAGGCCAAATAGGACCTCTTGTTAGGCAGGCTTTATGGTTAGTCATTCCTATTGTAATTATTATTACCGCAATTTTAATGAGTACAGATTCTATTCTTAGACTAGTAGGGGTAGAAAAAGAAATTATAGTTTTCTCAAAAGAATACCTCAGTACTTTTATTTTTGCTGTTCCTGCTATTCTCTTAAGTCAACCATTAAGATCCTTAACTGAAGGAATAACACGCCCTTTACCTCTGTCTGTTATAAACTTCATAATGCTTGGTATTCACATTCTAGCTAGTTATTGTCTTATATTTGGAAATCTAGGATTTCCAGAAATGGGAGCAAAAGGTGCCGGCCTCGCTGCTGTAATAGCTACTTGGAGCGCGCTTATTATTTTAATTAGTTATATTAAATTAAATAAGGTTTACGATCCCACAAACATTTTTGATTCATTTGAAATTCCTTCCTTAAAGGTTCTAAAAGAAATAATTAATGGTGGATTACCAGTAGGACTTAGTAATTTTATTGAGGTTAGTATGTTTGCAGGTGCTTCCTTGATATTAGGGCGTTTGGGAAGCGAGGTCATAGCTGCTCACGGAATTGCACTCAATATAGGGGGTCTTTTCTTTATGGTACCCCTAAGTATAGGCCTTGCTGCCGCTGTAAGAGTAGGTAATTTAGTTGGTGAAAGAAGTTATCACAAAGCTAGATATTCTTCCTTTTCTTCTATCAAATTTGGTGTAATTGCTGCACTTTTTAATACATTTATTATATTGATGTTTGCTGACCATATAGTTGATTTCTATACCCAAGATTTAACCGTAATAAAAATTGTTTTATTACTCTTGATGTTTGCAGCTTTCTTCCAGATCCCAGATGGTATTGCCATGTGTGCAGTAGGAAGTCTGAGAGGATACAAAGACACTTTTGTGCCAATGTTAATTATGTTGCTAGCCTATTGGGTGATGGCCCTACCCTTAGGCTATAGCCTTGCTGTAACAGACTTCTGGGCAACTTCTTTAGGGGCCCCAGGTATGTGGGCTGGAATGACACTAGGTCTTTGCATAGCTGCTACTTTAGCTATCTGGAGATTAAATTTTACTTCTGAAGAATTTATAAGAGGTAAAAATTGAGAATAAAAGCAGAAGGGTTAATTTGTCCAGAACCAATTATGTTGCTCCATAAAGCTGTTCAAGAAGCTAAAAAAGGGGATAAGATAGAACTGTTTGCTACTGACCCTTCTACGGAAAGAGACGTAAACAGATTCTGTGAATTCTTAGGGCATAAGTTACTGAAAAAAAGTATAGAATCTGGTAATTTTTATTTCGTAATTCAAAAAGATGGAGAACAAAAAAATGAAAGAGAGAATTAATAAAAGATGGTTACTTAATAAAAGGCCTCATGGTATGCCTGAAGAAGATTGTTTTAAATTTGAAGAAATAGAAATTCCATCCTTAGAAGATGAAAAAATTCTTATAAAAACACTTTTTCTTTCGATTGACCCTTACATGAGGGGGAGAATGAATGATGCTAAATCTTATGCTGATCCAGTCAAACTTGGTGAAGTCATGACTGGAGAAAGTATTGGGATTGTAGTAGAAAGTAAATCCAATAATTTTGAAGAGGGTGACTACGTTTGTGTACATCGAGGATGGCAGAGTTACATAGTAGCACATGGAAATGATAAGCAATTATTTAAAGCAGACCCCAATATAGTACCTGCTTCAACTTACTTAGGTACTGTAGGAATGCCTGGCAGAACAGCTTATTTTGGACTTTTAAGAGTAGGGAAACCAAAAGCTGGAGAGACCGTTGTTGTTTCAGCGGCTTCGGGGGCAGTAGGAACTGTTGTTGGACAAATGGCAAAAATTTTAGGATGTAGGGCTGTAGGAGTTGCCGGAGGAGAAAGAAAATGTTCATACGTTACAAATGAATTGGGATTTGATGCTTGCGTTGATTACAAAGCAGGAAATTTGGAAGTAGATCTTAAAGCAGCTTGTCCTGAAGGAATAGATGTCTATTTCGAAAATGTAGGCGGAGAAGTCTCAAAGGCAGTAGCCAAAAACCTTAATCCAGGGGCAAGGATACCCATTTGTGGCTTCATAGCTCACTACAATGCAACTGATTTTGAAAAAGAAGAAACACCATTTCATGTTTTTGGGGCACTCAATCCGATTCCAGAGCATAGATTTTTTGTTGTTACTGAGTGGTTTGAAGAATGGCCGCAAGCAACTAAAGAATTATCTAAATGGATACAAGAAGGGAAAATTAAATATAGAGAAACGATAAGTGAAGGGATAGAAAGTGCACCGCAAGCTTTGAGAGATGTTTTAAGTGGAAAAAACTTTGGAAAACAAGTTGTAAAAGTCTCAGAAGAGTAAAAAATTAGTCTCCTGACCAATCTAATTTAGAAATGATGTTTATTTCTTCATTGGTATCCATCATAGTTCTCATGGCACTTGCAGCATCTTTAGAGTTCATAGTTTTATTAAAAGCTTGTTGTTCATGAAAAAGTGCTTCCTCTAATGGTAAATCCATACCTTTATTAATGACTCTTTTAACTTCTCTCAGAGCAATAGGGGCCCTATTAGCTAAATTTTGACAATATTCTTCTAATGAATCGAAGAAAGACTCTTCTGGAAGTATTTTATTTATAATCCCATATTCGTGTGCCTTAGTATTTGATATCAATTGTCCATGAACTATTAGGTCTAAAGCTCTAGAAGTTCCAATTAATCTAGCTAAGCGCTGTGTACCTCCACCTCCAGGAAGAATCCCTATGTTGGTTTCTGGAAGTCCAATAAAATAATCTCCTGATGACATGACTCTTAGATCACAGCCTAAGGAGAATTCGCAACCTCCTCCTGCAGTATTTCCATTTATTCCAGCAATTACTATCGCGTCCAAATCTCTAATTTTTAAAAGCATTTTGTGGAAGCCATGCAGTTCCTTATTTAGTTCTTTATCAGATTTTTTTCCTTCTTTTTCTACTCTAATATTTTTTTCAGCAGCATCTGCTAACTCCCCTACTTCGTAATGTCTTATAAAGACATCCTCTCCTACTCCAGTAAAAGCAAGTACTCTTAATTCTTTATTCCCAACCAACGAGTCTAAAAAATTATGGATTTCCACTAATCCCAGCGCTGTCAAAGTATGAGTCGGAGGATTAGATAAATAACAAATAATTAAATTTCCTTTATCGTCGATTTTCAGATGTTTGTAACTTACCATCCTGTTATTTCTTCTACACCTTTACCAATCTCTGCTGGACTTCTTACTGTGTGAACTCCTGCTCTTTGCAAAGCTTTAAACTTTTCCTCTGCAGTACCTTTCCCTCCAGCAATAATGGCACCTGCATGTCCCATTCTCTTACCTGAAGGAGCGGTAACTCCCGCTATATACGAGACTACTGGTTTTGAGACATTACTTTGAATAAATTCCGCAGCTGCTTCTTCTGCTGTTCCTCCTATTTCTCCTACCATCACAATCGCTTCTGTTAGAGGATCAGACTCAAAAAGAGAAAGCATATCAATAAAACTAGATCCAGGAACAGGATCTCCGCCTATTCCAACACAACTGCTTTGTCCAAATCCTAAATCCGTAGTCTGTTTTACCGCTTCGTATGTCAAAGTACCTGATCTAGATATAACTCCAACTTTTCCAGGTAAGTGAATATCTCCAGGCATAATTCCCATTTTGCTTTCTCCAGGAGTTATTACCCCCGGGCAATTCGGTCCTATTAACCTCGATCCTAGTTGATCACATCTCACCTTCACTTCAATCATGTCTAAAGTTGGAATGCCTTCTGTAATACAAACTATAAGGTCTATACCTGCTTCTGCAGCTTCAAGGATTGATTGCTTACCAAACTTTGCAGGAACAAATATTAAACTTGCGGAGGCTCTTGTTGAACTAACTGCTTCTTTAACTGTATTAAAAACAGGCAAGCCCAAATGGTTTTGACCCCCTTTACCTGGGGTGACACCTCCCACAAAGATTGTTCCATAGTCAATACACTGCTCACAATGTTGAGTTGCTTGAGAACCTGTAAAGCCCTGACAAATAACTTTTGTGTTTTTATCTATTAAAATGCTCAAGATACTGAACCTACAACTAATTTAGCTGCTTCTTCTAATCCAGAGGCGCTTATTATATTTAACCCACTTTGAGATAGTTTCTGAGATCCAAGTTCAGCATTATTTCCTTCTAGTCTTACTACAACAGGAACGTTAACTCCAATTTCTTCTACCGCTTTTATTATTCCATCAGCTATTACATCGCACCTCACAATACCTCCAAATATATTAATCAGAACAGCCTCTACTGCTTTATCAGAAAGTATTATCTTAAAAGCTTCTGCAACTCTTTTAGAATCAGCTGCTCCTCCAACATCTAGAAAATTGGCTGGTTCCCCTCCCTGGAGTTTAATAATATCCATGGTCCCCATGGCTAAACCTGCACCGTTCACCATACAACCAATATTTCCATCCAAAGATACGTAACTAAGATTCCATTTTGAAGCATGCGATTCTCTCTCATCTTCTTGTGAGATATCGTTTATTGCGACTAAAGATTCTTGCCTGTAGAGGGCATTAGAATCCACATTTATTTTTGCGTCTAAACATATAAGATTGCCTTCAGCATTAATAACTAGGGGATTTATTTCTAGTAAAGACAAGTCCTTTTCTATAAACATCTTTGTTAAAGAAAGGTATAAAGTTTGAAATTCTAATTTTTGTGAATCAGTTAAATTCAATTTAGTTGATAGATAATCAGCTTCATTAGATGAGGGTCCATTCAAAGGATCTACTGCTACCTGAAATATCTTTTCTGGAGTTGTTGACGCCACTTCTTCAATGTTTACACCTCCTTCCGACGATGTCATAAAGACTAATCGTTGAGATTCTCTATCTATAACTGCTCCAAGGTAGAGTTCCTTATCAATATCAGTGAACTCTTCTATTAAGATTGTGTTTACAGGCTGTCCCTTTTCATCAGTCTGGTAAGTCACCAAATTTTTTCCTAACCATTTTTCAGTAAATTCTTCCACTTCACTAACTGAATTAACTAGTTCAACTCCTCCAGCTTTACCTCTTCCACCCGCATGAACTTGTGCCTTTACGACCCATTTTTTCCCCTTTAAGGAATTGATTACTTTTGTAATTTCACCAGAGTTAACTACTGTCATCCCTTTTGAAACTGGAATACCATATTCTCTAAAAATTTCTTTAGCTTGATACTCGTGAAGATTCATTTCTTATCTTTTCCTGTTCCCTATATGGATAGCATTTCCTCTGCTAGCGAGCGCCGCTTCATGAAAGGCTTCTGAATAACTTGGATGACTAAACATTATTAACCCCAAATCTTCTGCGCTAGATTCCAGCTGCATAGCAATTACCCCTTGCTGCACAATATCTGCAGCGGAAGGTCCTATAACATGAACTCCTACAATGGAATCATCTTGCACATTGGTAATTATTTTTACAAAACCTTCCGTTTCATTTGATGCCAAAGCTCTACCGCTTGCTTTGAAAGGAAAAGAACCGATACTAATATCTAGATTATTCTTTAAAGCTTGTTCTTCTGTTAGACCAGCCCATGCTATCTCTGGGTGAGTATAGATCACAAATGGAATCCTGCCATAATCTATTTCTGTAGATTCACCCGCCAAATTTTCTGCAACCATAATTCCTTCTTCTGAGGCTTTGTGGGCTAACATTGGTCCTCTAACTACATCACCTATGGCATAGATTCCTTTTAAGCTTGTCTCACACAATTCGTTTACTTCTATAAATCCTTGATCATTAATTTTAATGCCTAGCCCAGAAGCAAAAATATCTTTTATTTGAGGTTTTCTTCCGACTGCCATTACCAACTTATTAACTTTGATCTCACTCTCACCTGAATCATCAGAAAAATTTACTACTACTTCTTCTGAAACAATTTTAGCTTCTTTAACCTTTGCTCCCAATTTAACCTCTAAACCTTGATTAGAAAGGATTTTCAATGCTTCAGAGGAGATTTGTTGATCGGCGCTAGGTAAAAAGTTTTCTAATGCTTCTAAAATTACAACTTCAGAGCCTAATCGAGACCATACACTACCTAATTCTAGTCCTATAGCTCCAGCACCAATTATTCCTAGTCTTTCAGGCACTTCGTTAAAGTCTAGCGCCCCTGTTGAAGTTACTATTTTATCTCCATCGCATTCAATAAAAGGTAAAAGGATTGGTGTAGAACCTGTTGCAATTATTATATTCTCAGCACTTAAAGTAATTGTATTTCCTGATGGTTCTTCTACAACTACCTTTCCTTTTTCAGAGACAGAGGCTTTACCAAGCATAGATTCCACTTTATTTAATTTAAATAAAGACTCCACTCCTTTAGTTAATCCTGAAACAATCTCTTCTTTTCTTGCAAGCATCCTCCTAACATCTATTGTGATGCTTTTTAAATTAATCCCATGTGGTTCAAATCCTGAATTGGCTAACTGAAAATTATGGGAACTATCCAGTAAAGCCTTAGAAGGAATACATCCAACATTCAAGCAAGTGCCTCCAAGTATAGGTTTATTATTTTCTCCACATCGTTCAACACATAGTGTTTTTAGACCAAGCTGAGAACAACGTATTGCTGAAACATATCCTCCAGGCCCAGAGCCGACGATAATCACGTCATAATGACTGTCTTCCTGATCATCCATAATTATTACTTTATTTCTTCCTGTTTATTAATTTCTTTCTAATGTTTGAAATCGCTTCTGTAGGATTTAACCCTTTTGGACAAACTGAGACACAATTCATTATTCCATGGCATCTATAAAGACTAAACGCATCATCTAGATCGTCTAAACGTTCTTCAGTTGCTTGATCCCTTGAGTCAGCTATAAATCTCCACGATTGAAGAAGGGCCGCTGGGCCTAAGAATTTATCTGGATTCCACCAAAACGAGGGGCATGCAGTAGAACAACACCCACAAAGGATACATTCGTATAAACCATCAAGTTTTTCTCTTTCTTCTGGTGACTGCTTTCTTTCTTGTTCTGGAGCTTCATCTTTAGTTATTAAATAAGGTTTTACTTTCTCTAACTGATCAAAGAATTGTTTCATATCAACTATTAAATCTCTTACTACAGGAAGTCCAGGCATCGGCTTTACAACTAATTTTTCTCCTTTGATAGCCTCAGAAAGAGGAGTAACACAAGCCAAACCGTTCTTTCCATTTATATTCATTCCATCTGAACCACATACACCTTCTCCACAAGATCGCCTAAAAGAAAGAGAAGTTTCTTGCTTTTTTGCCAAAACTAAAGCATCTAAAACCATAAGATCTTTATTAACTGGAACCTCAATCTCAATATCTTGCATATAAGCTTTCTTGTCTTTACCTGGATCAAAGCGATAGACACTGAGGGTTATACTTCTAAGTTCTTCTGTTGGTATCGTTGAGTTCATTAATATTTTCTCTCTTCAGGTTGGAAGGCTTGTACAGTATTTGGCCTAAAATTAACATCTCTCTTTGAAACAGATTTATCAGAAGAAAAATAAATGGAATGCTTTAACCAATTGTCATCATCTCTTTCTGGGAAATCATCTCTGGCGTGTGCTCCTCTACTTTCTTTTCTCTCATTAGCTGTAATAGCTGTTGCCTCTGCCACTTCAAATAGATTCTGTAATTCAAGAGCTTCTATTCTTGCAGTATTAAAAAAAGCTGATTTATCAGACAAATAGATATTTTCAAAGGCATTTCTTGTGTTAGTTAGATCTTCTATTCCCTTCTCCATAAGATCGCCTCTTCGAAAAACTCCAAAATTGTTTTGCATATTTTGCTGCATTCCTTTTTTTAGTTCTGCTGTTTCTTTACCATCTTTAGAAGAGTTTAAATTATTAAGTCTGTTGAGGGCTTGATCTATATCGTCTTCGGAAGAAAGCTGCAAACTTAAACCCTGTTTTAGGGATTTCTCAATATAAATACCTGCTGCCCTGCCAAAAACAACTAAATCCAACAAAGAGTTTCCTCCTAATCTATTTCCTCCATGTACAGAAACACACGCAACCTCTCCAGCTGCATAAAGGCCATTTACCAAAGAATCTTTTCCATCTTTAATTGTAATGACTTGGCCGTGGATATTTGTCGGGATTCCTCCCATCATATAGTGACAAGTAGGAACAACAGGAATAGGCTCAACTGCGGGGTCTACATGTGCAAATGTTTTTGATAATTCTGTTATCCCTGGTAGTCGTTTATGGACAACCTCAGGACCTAAATGGTCTAGTCTTAGTTTAATGTGGTCTTGATTTGTACCACAACCTCTCCCCTCTAGAATTTCTTTGGCCATAGCTCTTGCAACTACATCTCTACTTGCCAAGTCTTTAGCATTTGGAGCATATCTCTCCATAAACCTTTCACCTTCATTATTAATTAAATAACCTCCTTCACCTCTACAGCCTTCAGTTACCAAAGTGCCATGACCATAAATACCTGTTGGATGAAATTGCCACATCTCAATATCTTGCACTGGAAATCCTGCTCTAAGAGCCATCCCGATTCCGTCCCCTGAGTTAATAAGAGCATTCGTAGTTGAAGCATAAATTCTACCAGCTCCTCCTGTAGCCAAAACTGTAGCTCTAGATCTTATATAAAATATTTCACCTGACTCAATTTCAAAAGCAATTACTCCAGTAACTTCTTTTTCAGAGTTTAAAACTAAATCTATAGCAAACCATTCATTTAAAAAGTCCGTTCCAGCTTTAAGATTCGCTTGATAAAGAGTATGTAGAAGACTATGACCTGTTCTGTCTGCTGCAGCACAAGTTCTAGAAGCCTGACCACCTCTCCCATAGTCTTTTGATTGACCTCCAAAAGGCCTTTGATAGATTCTCCCTTCTTCAGTGCGAGAGAAAGGTAAACCCATATGTTCAAGCTCAAAGATTGCTTTTGGACCTTCACTGCACATATACTCAATAGCATCTTGATCTCCAATATAATCTGACCCTTTTACAGTATCAAACATATGCCAACGCCAATCATCTTCAGGGTCATCACTTTGAATAGCACAAGTAATTCCTCCTTGCGCAGAGACTGTATGAGACCTGGTTGGAAAAACCTTAGAAATAACTGCGGTTTTTAAACCAGATTCTGCTAGTTGCAAAGAAGTTCTCATGCCAGAACCTCCTCCGCCTATAATAATTCCATCAAAGTCTTTAATGGGTAAATTCTTAGCTTTTATAATTTCATCAACTTTCATGTAAGTCTTACCAGATAATTATTAATGACCAAAGGGTTACGCAACCTACTATCAAAGCACATAGAGTTCTATAAAGTTTATTAACAATTGGGCCTAAACTTCCCATTCTAGCAATGGTTAGATAATCACTCCCGATGGCCCATGTTCCTACCCAAGTATGAACACTAAAAGATAAAAGGAACAGCGTAGTAAATATCTTCATAAAAACATTTTGAAATAACCCTTCCCAAACATCAAAACTTATTGGAGCATTATGAAAAACAAAAAAAGTTAGATATATACAATAAACCAAAAGAATTAATGCAGTAATTCTGACTGCTAAAAAATCTTTAGTACCTGACCCAAATATACCTTTCATACTAAATAAAGAACTTAATAAATAATAAGATAGAAACTAAAAGAGAAATCACATTATAAATCCATGAAATAAAACTCCCTGATCTTAGATCTTCCCCTATGCCAAAAAAGTCAGAGATTATTTTTTTTACTCCTATTAAAGAGTGGTAAACAATACCAACTAAAAATAAATAAAATATTACTTTCAAAAGTACTAGACTATTTAAATCTTCTAGAAGGTTTAAAAACTCTTCTTCGGAAGACAAAGATCTATCTAACATCCACACAGCAATAATAAAAATCAAAAATAAAGCAAATCCTGAGACCCTATGCAGAATTGAAGATATTCCTATTATGGGGAGGTCAATTGCCAAAAGGTTTAGGTAAACTGGACGATTATCTTTTTCTTTCATTAGGCTTTCTAAGCAGTAATACTGGGAATAACTTAATTATAATTTGGCAATAAGGTGAATGCTATAAAGTTTTGTCTGATAAGTTATCTTTCCTAATATTTGAAGCTATTAAGAATACAGTAACAAAAATAGGAAGAATGGTTAAAAAAGGATAAGAAGGAGAAATTTCATATAAAAACCCTCCTAAAAAAGGACCTATAGAAAATCCTAATCCAGGAGCTACCATTGCCAAACCTACTGCTGCTCCTTGACTATCTGAGTCAGCATTTAAAGAAGCTGCAGCTGTGTACCCAGGTGTGCCTAAGCCCATTCCAAGACCAATTAGCATCATACCCCCAACATAAACATTAAAATTAGAAGCATAAACAGCTATCAAAGTTCCCATAATAAAAAAAGGCGTAGACCATTGGATTAATCTTATAGGTGGAACTTTTATTTTTTGTACTATTGTTAACTGTGCAACTATTGAAGTTAGTGCCATAAAACCTAAAGCTATGCCTAGGCTTTGTTGAGTTACAAGAATGCTCAAAGAGAAAGTATCTTGTAAATAGAAAGCTGTAATAGATTGAATAATTGCAAAAGATGAAAAAATTAAAACTCCTGTTGATATAAGCATTAAATTTCTTTTTTCAAAGTTAAATGCTTGTTTGGTTGAGTTGGTTTCTTTTTTTATAAAAGACTCAGGTAAATAGAAATAGACAAATAAAAGTGCAATAACCATTAGAAGTGTCATAAAGAGAAGTGGAATGAGCCTTCCATAAGGCTCCAAGAAAGAAGGAAAAATAGATGTTTCAGCAAAGAGAAAAGCAATGAATGCTACTAAAACTGGTCCTAGAATAGTACCTATATTATTTGCAGCACCAAATTGACCCATTCCAGCAGATCTATTCTCTTCTGTTGTCACGTCTGCAACTGTAGCTCCTGTAGCTGGCCTCATACCAGCCCCCAAAGCAGAATTGAGGACTCGTGCTAGCAAGATTAAAAAAATAAGTGTTGTGAAAGTAAAGAAACCTATCAGCCCCAAATAAGCGATCCAACAAAAAATAAGAGTAGAAAAAATATATCCTATTAAGCCAATCAAAAGTACAAATTTTCTTCCTTTTCTATCACTTAACCTACCCCAATATGGCGTAAATATTAAAAACATTAAAGCTGAAATAGAAACTAGAGAGGTAATCAATTTAACACTAAAGCCTAACTCTCTTCCTATTAGTGGCATTGTTTGCCAGTAGACTGATTGGCCCATGCTTACAAAAATTACTGTAGGAATTAAGAGAGCTATTATTCTTTTATTTCTAGAGTGTGAATTAATGACTTTTCCCTTTTTCTTTATCAATACGTAACAAAAAAGCGTACTCCATAGCTACTTCCTTTAGAGATGCAAATCTACCACTGATACCGCTATGTCCTGCAGTTAAATTAGCTTTCATCAGTATAGGGTTATTAGATTTATTAAATTCTCTTATTTTTGCAACATACTTTGCAGGTTCATAGTATTGGACTTGTGAATCCCACAGCCCTGTTGTGACTAAAATACTGGGATAATGATAAGCTTTTATATTGTCATAAGGAGAATAACTCAGAATATATTTAAATTCTCTCTCGTCTTCTGGATTACCCCATTCACTATATTCCCCAGTTGTTAAGGGAATAGATGAGTCAGACATAGTTGTAACTATATCAACGAAAGGAACATTAGATATTACACCTTTAAAGAGTTCAGGTTTTTGATTAACCACTGCTCCCATCAAAAGACCTCCTGCACTTCCACCTCCAGCGTAAACCCTTTCTCTGTGACCATATCCCTTATTTAATAGACTCTCAGTTACATCTATAAAGTCATTAAAGGTATTCTTTTTTTTCATCATTTTACCGTCTTCATACCACTTTCTTCCCAACTCTTGTCCACCTCTAATATGAGCAACAGCAAATACAAATCCTCTGTCTATCAAAGAAATCCTAGAATAGCTAAATCCTGTATCCATAGAAATGCCATAAGAACCATAACCATAAACAAATAAGGGGTTGCTACCTCTTATGAAAGAATCTTTTCTATAAATAAGTGATACAGGAATTGAAGTGTTATCTCTCCCTTTAATAAAAAATCTCTCAACTTTATATCTATTTGGTTCAAAAGGTCCTTTAACTTCTACTTGTTTCAAAAGTTTTTTTCTAGATGATTTAAGGCTTATAGAATAAACAGTATCTGGTGTTCTTAAACTTGAGTAGCCAATATAAAACTTAGTATTTTCATATTCTGGGTTCGCAGCAAAATAAGTTTCATATGTTTGGTCTTGAAAGTTAACAAATTTGTGAGAGTTGTCGTTCTTGTCAATTAAACGAAAATTACTTAATCCTTTAGATCTCTCTAAAGTTACTAGATGTGTAGGAAAAGATAAAAAAGATTGAATTAAAATCTCTTCGTTATGAGGTAGTAATTCTTGCCAATTAGTTTTTTTAGTTGACTGATTTTTGGGTACACTCATTAGACGAAAATTCTTTGCTTTCCAATTAGTGCGAATAATCATTAGATCACCATCATCTTCTACTGAATAAATATGATTCTTTTCTCTTTTTAAGACAGTATTTGGAAGGTCACTAGGTGAAGAAGAATCTATTAATAAAGTCTCAGAACTTGTAGTGCTAGATATATAAATCTCAACATACTTCTTAGACCTTGTATTGCCTACAGAAACATGAAAGGTATTATCCTCCTCTTGATAAATTAGAACATCTTCACTTTGTTTATCTCCAATTCTATGACGATAGACTTGATAAGGGAGTAAGGTTTCAGGATCTCTCTTAACGTAAAAAATAAATTTGCCATCTTTAGACCATGCAATGTCTCCGGATGTACCAGTTAGTCTTTCATCTAAGAAAGAATCACTAGAAATCCTTTTAATTCTTATGATGTACTCTCGTCTTCCCGTTAAATCTTCGGCAAAAGCTAGCTTATTTTCAGAAGGGGAAATACTCCAATTAGAAAGTTGATAAAAGTTTTTCCCTTCTGCTAACCCGTTAACGTCTAAGATGACTTGTTCTTTTAGAGTATTTTTGTTTCTTCTAATGTAAATAGGATACTCTCTATCTTGCTTGTATCTTCGGTAATACTCATAAGACCCCATAGGCACAGGAACTGAATCTTCCTTTTTAGGAATTCTTGATACTATCTCGTTAAAGATTTCTTTTCTATAATCAACACCAGATCTAAACCAACTTTCTAAGTATTTGTTTTCTTGCTTTAGGTGTTTAATTACTTCTTTATTACTCCTAGAATCATCTCTCATCCAATAATAATTATCGATCCTCTCAACCCCATGAGCTTCAAATTTTTTAGGTATTTTTTTTGCTATAGGAGGTTTCAAATCATCTAACTCTTGAGTAAGCACATAGTTTAAAAAAATATTTAGTAAGACGAAAAAGAAAATTTTAAAAAAATTCACTTTTTTCTTCTTTTCTTTATTAACCTTTTTCTCTTCTTCTTTTGCCTTTCTGAAAGAATATTCTTCTTATTTTCAAAAGGATTCTCACCTTCACGAAATTTGATTTGTAAAGAACTGGATTCAAAACCAATCTCAGTCCTAAAGTAATTTTCTAAATATCTTTTATATGATACAGATAAATTTTTTGTATTGTTTCCATGAATTAAGATTGTAAAAGGGTCCTTTTTTAAAAGATTTACATATCTTAATTTCGGTCTAAACCTTCCTTTTATAGGAGGGCTGTGTTCTGAAAGGGCCTTTTTAAGAATATTATTTAAAAAAGATGTATCTATATCCTTTCTGCTAGAAATATAAGCTTTTTCTGCTTTACTTAATAAAGGTTTAACTCCCTTTCCATTTTTAGCTGATAACAGTTGAATCTTAAGATAACTTGCAAACCTTATATTTCTTGAAATGTCTTGTTTTAGATCTCCAATATCTTTTTTAGTTAAAAGGTCGGTCTTGTTTGCCCCTATTATCACTGGTCTTCTCAAAGCTAAGGAAAGACCTAGAAGATGGAGATCTTGATCTACTATTGATTCAGTTGAGTCTAGTAATAGAATTACCACATCGGATCTACGGATTGCTTCTAGAGATCTAGATACAGAAGATCTTTCAATACTTTCTTTTATAGATCTCTTTCTTCTAACGCCTGCAGTATCTATAAGCGTTAAATCTTTATTATTAAATTTTATAGGTACCTGTATTGAATCTCTGGTTGTGCCTGCTTCTTCTGAAACTATTGATCTATTTCCTCCTACTAACTTATTAATTAGAGTTGATTTACCAACATTCGGTCTTCCAATTATTGAAACTTTAATTTGATCTTTTTTTGCATCCTTCTCTGTTTTCTTTATGGTATCTATATTTAACAAAATATCGATAAGATCTGAGATTCCCTTATTATGGGCAGTAGAGATAGCAAAAGTCTCTTTAAACCCAAGTTTTTCAAAATCTGAAACAAGGCTCTCCTGCTTATTTCCATCCACTTTATTTACAAGAAGATAAATGGGCTTATTTGATTTCCTGAGAAACTGAGATATTTCTTTGTCTAAAGGAAGCAACCCTTCCTTAACATCGACCATAAAAAACAAAATATCTGCTTCTTCAATAGCTAAATTAGTTTGTACTCTAATCGCTCGAGATAAATCCGAAGATTCTTTACTGATACCTCCAGTATCAATTAAAACTAGAGAAGTGCCAATTACATTTCCATATTGTCTGTCTCTTGTTAAGCCAAAATGGTTTGCTACTAATGCTGTATTTGAACCTGTTAAAGCGTTAAATAGCGATGATTTGCCCACATTTGGACGACCTATTAAAGCTACTACATTAGACATATTCTTCCTATAGAACCGATAGAAAAGAGATTATAGATTGATTTACTGAATGATAAGAGAAATAAGACGTCCCGATTCATCTAGAGCAAGAAGGTCTTTTCCTTGATAAACAATTTCTTTAATTGGTTGTCTTGATACCTTTCTCCTTCCTATAAATGAACCATCTCTTGCATCAAGAAGATGTATATACCCTTCAAAATCTCCAATAACTATTCCTTTATCAATTGTTACAGGAGAAGAAACGCTGCGTAATTTTAATCCTTCCTGTTGCCAAATGAGTACTCCCGAAGAAGCACCGAAGGCTTTTACTATATCTTTTTTATCAACAGCTATTATTCTGGAACGCGCCTCAGTTAAATCTCTTGTAGTAGATATATCTTCCTGCCAAACAAGCCTACCTGACCTGATGTCTATGGCAGAAATATTTCCTTGATAAGAAGCAGAAAAAAACAGTTCTCCTACTAGAATTGACTTACCATCTATATCTTTAATCCTTTCTAGTTCAGATTTCCCCTCATTAAGTGCTACAGGAATTTCCCATCTTACAGATCCTGAGTCTGGATAAATCATGGCTACCTTTCCGTTTGCAAAAGCTGTAAAAAGAAAACCCTGCTCAAAGAAAGGAGTAGAAGTTCCTCTTAAACTCAATCTTGGCACGGTGGATTGATGCACCCACCTTTCTTCTCCGGTTTTAAAGTCAAAGCCAGATATCACTCCATCAGAACTCTGTACAGCAACAATATCTCCGTTTGTAGTCGGTGGAGATAAGACTTCACTTGAAGTTTTGTTTCTCCATATTTCTTCTCCATTCTCTTCTTCTATAGAAATAATCTCTCCATCAATTGTTCCATAATGAAGCCTTTTAAATCCGAATCCTAATGCCCCTGATACTTGATCTCCTGTCTTTCTTGACCAAAGAGTTCTTCCTTTGTTTGTTGATAAAGCAACAAGATTCCCTTCAGAAGAAATAAAATATATTTTGTCATTGTTAATAACAGGAACGAACTTTCCTGTAAGACCTAATGCTCCTAAACCTTTATCCCATTTCTTACTAAAACTTGCTTCTTCTTTTATGGATACAAGCTCTGCAGGTTCTTCAACTTCTTCATCATCTCCCCAGAACTTCAACCATCCAAAAGAAGAACAACCGTTCATAAAGAAACTTAGAAAAAGAATAATAAGAAAAAGATTTTTATTTATCATCGCTATCTGTTTGGAGGTCAGCTATTTTCATTCTAATAAGAGATTTAAGAGAAGAGCTTTGTGTAGATTCTAGAGCTTGTAAATAACTGATATTTGCTTCATTAAATCTATTAAGCTGAGACTCTGCATCCCCCTTCACTTCAAGCATCGCTCCATTTAAGACTTTAGCTTGTTTTACCACCTCAAGAGCTTCTTGAGGTTTTTCTAAAGAAAGAAGAATTTTAGCTAAACGTAATCTTGCTGTAGATTCAATTGGATCATATTGGTTACCCCAACTAGAACTAGTGCTCTCAATAATATTTTTTAATTCTTTTGAAGCTTCTATTAAATCTCCATTTTCTACATAAATTTTAGAGAGATGTAGAGAAGCCATATTTGCGTAAGGGGTATCAGTAAATCTTTCTATAAAATCTCTTATATTTTGCTTATTTTCTTGAGAGGTATCATCTAGAGACTCTATAAAAACATGATATTCTTGAGCCAGTTCATGCCTTTGGTCTTGAGAAGCTTGAGTCCAATATTCAAAAAATAAAATTCCAGAAATAACAATAAATAATAAAAAAATAGCTACATATTTATATTTATTCCACCAAGAACTAATAAGTTCAAAGTTTTCTTCTTCTGATGAACTGAAAAAATTAGCCATATTTATGCTCTCATTTTTTTAAATCTTTCTATTACTTCTTCTAAAGTTAACGTTACTTGTGAGCTCTCTTTTCTTAATTCTTTGAAAGAAATACTGTTATTTTTTAATTCTTCTTCACCTAAAATAAGGGTAACTTCTGCTCCAGAATTGTCAGCTCTTTTAAACTGAGAGCTTGCACTTTCTAATCCAAAATTTATTTTTAGATTCAAGTTTCTTATTTTTTCTCTTATTTCTTCAGAATATTTTATTGCAATAGGTATACTTTCCTCGGTAAGACAAACAAAAAAGACATCCAAACTAGTAGGTTTGTAGAGTGTATTTTTTTTATCTTCAAGAAGGAGTATCAACCTTTCCATGCCTATAGAAAACCCAACCCCAGGGCAAGGTTTACCCCCTAACTCTTCAACAAGATTATCATATCTTCCACCTGCACAAATAGTATCTTGAGCACCAATGAGATTGCTCTTCCATTCAAAAACTGTCTTTTCATAATAGTCTAGACCCCTAACTAGTTTATTATTCAACAAGAAATTTACTTTAAGCTCATCCAAAGTATTTAGTAGTAGATCAAAATGCTCTTTAGATTCCTCATCTATAAAATCTCTTATATCTGGAGCTTCTGCAAGAAGTTTTCTTACGCTATCTAACTTTGAATCTAAAATCCTTAGAGGATTGTCTGTTAATTGCCTTAAAGAATTTTTATCAAGGTCGTTCTTATATCTTTCAAAATATTCTTTTAAGGCCTCTTTGTATTTTTTTCTGCTATCTGAATTGCCTAAAGTGTTTATTTCTAGGGTAAGTTCTTTATTAATTTTAAGTTCTTTCCATAGCCTTGCACAAACAGAGATTAATTCAGCTTCAATATAAGGGTGAGATACTCCGTAAGCTTCTAAACTGGACTGATGAAATTGTCTAGACCTTCCTTTTTGAGGTCTTTCGTATCTAAACATTGGTCCCATATACCACAATCTAGGAGATTCGGTCCTCAAAAGGTTGTTTGATATTGAAGCTCTTACACAACTTGCAGTACCTTCAGGTCTTAAAGCGATGTTTTCACCTTTTCTATCTTCAAAAATATACATTTCCTTAGAAACTATGTCAGTAGTTTGACCAATTGAGCGGTTGAATAAAGAGGTTTTCTCTACTAGAGGGAACCTTATTTCTTGATACCCATAAGAGGAAAAGATTTTTCTAATAGATGCTTCTGCTAATTGCCAAGTCCCCACCTCGCCAGGAGTTATATCTTTCATGCCTCTCAAAGGCTTAATATCAGCCATATATTAAATTTTAACTTTGTTTAATAATTAGTGCCTCTTCTTTGATTCTATCGGTGTGTATTTTTTCCCTTATCAAAGACTCTAAATGATCCACTAAACTATCGCTCCCTATTTTGTGATCAGGTTTTCCATTTATATATATTAGATTTTTTGGAGATGCTCCTGTCACGCCTATATCAGCATGTTTAGACTCCCCTGGACCGTTAACATAACAACCAATAACTGCGACATCTAAATTTTCTTCAAAATCTTCGAACCTTTTCTCTAACTCATTCATAGTACCTATAACATCAAAATTCATCCTTGAACAGCTGGGACAAGCTATAAAATTTATACCTCTTGATCTGAGTTTCAAACTTTTTAGAAGATCAAAACCAACTTTTATCTCATCTACTGGATCAGAAGCTAAAGAGATTCTTATAGTATCACCAATACCTTCATAAAGTAGAATACCTAAACCTATGGAAGACTTAACAGTGCCAGATCTAAATGCACCTGCTTCAGTTATTCCTAGATGAAGAGGTTGATCAATAAGAGTAGCAATTTTTCTATAGCTTTCTACTGTTAAAAAAACATCAGAAGCCTTTATGCTCAGTTTGAAGTCATTAAAGTTTAGAGATTGTAAAATGTTAACATGACCCATTGCTGATTCTACTAGAGCATCTGAATTTGGCTCTCCATACTTCTTTTGCAATTTTTTTTCTAAAGAACCAGCATTTACTCCTATCCTTATTGGCACTCCATGATCTTTGGCAGCAGAAACAACCATTTTTACTTTGTCTTTTTTTCCAATATTACCAGGGTTAATTCTTAAACAGTCTGCACCTTGCTTTAAAACTTCTAATGCCAACTTAAAATCAAAGTGGATGTCAGCTATTAAAGGTATATCTACTTGATTTTTTATCAAACCAAAAGCCTCTACTGACTCTATATCTGGTGTAGAAATCCGAATTAAATCAGCTCCAGCTTTTACTAATTGATTAATTTGGGAAATGGTTGATTTTATGTCTGTGGTTTCAGTATTAGTCATGCTTTGTACTGAGATAGGAGCACCACCGCCAACGGGAACATTCCCAACCATTATCTGTTTAGATCTTCTTCTATTAATCTGGCAAGGTAAATTCAAGGCAATCTCCCGAAGGTAAGACAATGCAGTTTACATTGGTTTTTCTATTCCTGAATAAAAATAGATAATAATTAAACCAATCACCAATAATAAAATAACAAGAGTTTCATTTGAAATCATAGGAAAGATTCCTTCTTGCTTCCTCTTTTCTTTCTTTGCTTTTTTCTTTTCTTTCTTAAATTTCTTCTTTTGGTCACGTAAATAAAGGTCATAACCTTCTAATACTAGATCTGCGTCTATGCCTAATTCTTTGGAGTAAGCTCTAATATAACCACGAATATAAGTTGGACCGGGAAGTTCATCATATCTGTCTTCTTCTAGACAAACTAAATATTTCTCAGATAAATTTAGGTTAGAGGCTAATCTTTTATAACGAAGTCTCTTCTTTGATCTAGCTTTTTTTAATAGATCTCCACAATATTGAGGTTGATTGTTTTCTGTCATCTCCCAAATATTATAAACTTGGAAAGAAAAAATTAATTTCTCTTTTTGCTGACAGTTCAGAATCAGAGCCATGAACTGCATTAGCATCTATGGAATCAGCAAACTCAAATCTTAATGTTCCTGGATTTGCTTCTTTCGGGTTAGTATCTCCCATTAATTCTCTATATTTCGTTATAGCATTCTTTCCTTCGAGAATCTGTACTTGAACAGGACCAGAAGTCATAAACTCGATTAAAGAAGGAAAAAAGGGTTTGCTTTTATGTTCGGAATAGAAATTCTCAGCTTCAGACTTAGATAAATGGAGGGATCTCTTGGTTTTTATAACCAAACCAGACTTCTCTATTCTAGAACAGATTTCTTCTGCTAGTCCTTTAGACACAGCGTCTGGTTTAATGATTGAAAGTGTTTTTTCTAACGACATAAGTTAATAACATCGTAAATTTAGCGCGCATTATACTTATTCTTGATAGATTAGGTTAATCTTGTTCTTCTATCCAAGCCATTTGTATAGCTTCTAGAATCTTTTCATTTGAATTATTTGGATCATCATCAAAATCTTTTAAATTTAAAACTAATGCATGAAGGTCTGTAAATAAAATGTAGGCAGGATCATAATCATCATGCTTCTCACTTAGTTCAATAGCAATCTCATGTATATCTATCCATTTCATGGTCAGACCTCCTCAGATACCATATTTATAGTATATTTTGGTAGTTCTATCTCCAGATCTTCTTCTCCGATAATAATCTGACAACTCAATCGAGAGTTTGCTTCCAATCCCCAAGCCTTATCCAGCATATCTTCTTCTTCATCTGTTGCTAATTTAAGAGTTTGAAACCCTTTTCTAACTATGACATGACAAGTGGTGCAGGCACAAGATAACTCACAAGCATGCTCTATGGGTATCTTATTATCTAACATCGCTTCACAGAGGGTTTCACCAACCTTACCATCTATATCCTGACCTTTTGGACACATTTCTGGATGAGGAAAAACCTTAATCTTAGGCACTTGCAAGTAAAAGAATAAAAATCTTTCTAGGTATTAACTTCGAAGCTTTCTCCACACCCACAAACAGCCTTTACATTGGGATTATGGAATTTAATTCCTTCGTTTACCCCTTCTGTTACGAAATCAACCTTTGTACCTTTTAAATAAACAAAAGAACCTGGATCAATAAATACCTTTAAATCATTACTTTCAAAAATTAAATCTTCTTCTGCACTTTGCTCTACATAGTCCAAGGAGTATGAATAACCAGAGCATCCTGAGGTCTCTTCTACAGAAAATCTAATCCCTATTCCAGAGCTTTTAGAATTAAGGTTCTTTCTAAGATGATCTTCTGCAGCTTCAGTAAGTGTAAAGCCGTTTGGATTAAATGAAGATATCTCTACCATTTTTTAATATTTCTATAATTTTGATTCAAAGTCTTGTATCGCCTGTTTTATGCTATCTTCAGCTAAAACTGAGCAGTGAATCTTTATAGGAGGTAGGTCTAAAGCCTTAGCTATATCCTTATTTTTTATAGCTTTAGCTTCTTCTAAAGTTCTGCCTTTTAGCATATCCACAAGTTCACTTGAAGAAGCAATTGCCGAGCCACAACCATAAGTTTTAAACTTCACATCCCTAATTACATGTTTGTTCTTTTCCAGTTCACACTTAATCTGTAATCTCATAACATCGCCGCATGCTGGAGCACCCACCATGCCTGTTCCAATGTCTTGTTGGTTAGGATCCCATCTTCCAACACTATTTTTTTCAGGTTCTTTTAAAGTCTTTTCAAACTTATCTACTACTTTTTTGCTATATGCCATTTTTCCCCCTTATAACAATATAATTATTAATGCGTTACCCATTCTACTGAATCCATATCAACTCCATCCTTATACATATCCCACAATGGAGAGAGTTCTCTAAGTTTTTCAACTGAATCTCTTACTAGTTTTATCGTAAAGTCCACCTCTTCTTCTGTGGTGAATCTGCCTACTGCAAACCTAATTGAACTATGAGCTAATTCATCTTTTAGTCCTAAAGCTCTCAAAACATAAGAAGGCTCAAGACTAGCAGAGGTACATGCTGAACCTGAAGAAACAGCTATATCTTTTAAGGCCATTATTAAAGATTCGCCTTCAATGAAGTTAAAACTAACATTTAAAAAACCTGGGGCGCTGTTTTCTAGATCCCCATTTAAATAAACTTCTTCAATATCTTTAAATCCTTTCCACAACCTGTTCTTCAAAGATTTTATTCGCTTATTATCTCTATTCATTTCAGAAGCAGCTATCTTAAAGGCCTCGCCTAAACCTACAATTTGATGGGTTGCTAAAGTACCAGAGCGTATACCTCTTTCATGTCCTCCTCCGTGTATCTGAGCTTCAAGCCTCACTCGAGGTTTTCTACTAACATATAAGGCTCCAATTCCTTTAGGTCCATAAATCTTGTGGGCTGAGAAAGACATAAGATCAACCTCTAAAGAAGATAAATCTATAGGAACTTTACCAGCACTTTGAGCTGCATCAACATGGAAAACGACTCCTTTCTCTCTGGTTATTTTACCTATATTTTTAATATCGTTTATAACTCCTATTTCATTATTTACATGCATTAAAGAAACGAGGATTGTTTTTTCTGTAATAGCCTCTTCAACTATTTTTGGACTAATAATACCTCTTGGGTCTGGATCTAGATATGTGACTTCATAATTTTCTCTTTCTAGTTGCCTACAGCTATCAAGAACAGCCTTATGTTCTATCTTTGATGTAATTATATGGTTACCTCTTTCTTTATAAAATCTAGCTACTCCTTTAATAGCTAAGTTGTCAGATTCTGTGGCTCCAGAAGTCCACACAATCTCTCTCTGATCACAGTTTAGAAGCTTAGCGACATTTAATCTGGATCCTTCAACAGCTTCCTCTGCCTTCCAACCATAACCATGAGATCTAGAAGCAGGATTACCAAAATTACCTTCTAGAGTCATAAATTCCTTCATTTTCTCAACCACTCTTCCATCTATAGGAGTTGTAGAAGCATAATCTAGATAAATAGGTAGTTTCATAATTTTTTATCCTGTAGCAATCAATGCCTGCTTAGTTAGATTTTGCTGAAATTGCTGAGATTTAAGAACATCATTAAGTGACTTGTTCACTAGGAAATTATTAACTTCTTCATTAAGGCTTGTCCAGAGATCATGAGCACCTGCTTCACATTCTCCTTTTCCTTCACACTTATCTTCATTCGTTATTTTTTCAACAGCAAGTACTACTTCTGCTATATTAATATCACTAGATGCTCTAGCTAGTCTAAAACCTCCTTTCGGGCCTCTAGCTGCTTCTAGGATTCCGGCTTTTCTTAAATTTCTAAAAAGTTGTTCTAAATATGGAGCTGGAATATTTTGTCTTTTAGCAACTTCGGATAAAGAAACATAGCAGAACCTTGATTCATTTAGAGCTAAATCTAAAAGAGCCAGAACTGCATATTTTCCTTTTGTAGTGAGATTCATAAAACCCATTGTATATTTCTGACTATTTTTGTCAAGAATAGAATATATGTACCTGTATAAATTTTGGACAGTTATTTTTTTTAAATAATCATTAAAAACAGTTGGTATTATAAGTTTTTTTATGTACCATACACAAAAAAATAAAAGGTACATTAACTCAATAATTCTAAGAAACAGGTATGGACACTCGTTATCTTTTTAAAAGGCACAATACTTGGTGGATTAAAGTAGCTGTTCCCAGAACTCTCAGAGATAAATTAGGTTACGATCTAAGAGAATCACTGAAAACACATGATTTAACTTCTGCTCAAGAAAAAAGATGGAAAATAGTAGATAAATTTCGCCAAAAAATAGAAGAAGCTAAACTAAAAAAAGTTCCAAATAAAGAAGAAAAAGCTAAACATGTAGAAAACTACATGCCGCCAACAAATACAACTGATCCTCAGTATTACCATAAAATTGTAGACTGTCAGTACGCTTGCCCTGCTCATACACCTGTACCTGAATATATTCGTCAGATCTCTCAAGGAAACTATACCGATGCCTACATGATAAATTGGGAATCAAATGTTTTTCCGGGAATTCTTGGAAGAACTTGTGATAGACCTTGTGAACCTGCATGCAGAAGAAATAGAACCCATGAGAAGCCTGTTGCTATTTGTAGGTTAAAAAGAGTTACATACGATTTTAAAGGAGATATATCTCAAAGATTACCAGAAGTTCCAAAGAAAAAAAATGGAAAAAGAATTGCTTTAATAGGTGCAGGACCTGCTTCCCTAACTGTAGCAAGAGATTTACTCGTATTGGGATATGAGTGCATTCTTTTTGAAAAGGATCCACAAGGTGGAGGATTAATGAGAACTAATATTCCTTCGTTTAGATTGCCTGTAGAGGTCTTAGATGAAGAAGTTAACTTAGTGCTTAATATGGGCGTAGAAGCAAGATTTAATACTGAAGTAAAAAGTATGAAAGAACTGCTTAAAGAAGATTTTGATGCCATCTTTGTTGGGACTGGAGCACCTAAGGGTAAAGATTTACAAATAGAAGGGAGAGAAGAAGCTGATAAAAATATCTTCATAGGAATTGATTGGTTAACAAGTATTGCCTTTGAACATACAACTTCTGTAGGTAAAAAAGTTGTAGTCATAGGTGGTGGTAATACTGCTATGGATTGCTGTAGGTCTTCTCTAAGATTAGGGGCTGAGGATGTAAAAGTAACAGTTAGAAGCCCATTTGATCAAATGAAAGCTTCTGAATGGGAAAAAGAAGAAGCTATGGATGAAGGTATTCCAATCCATGAAAATCATGTACCAAAAAGATTTGTTATGAACAATGGAAAACTTGCAGGGGTTGAATTTGAAAAGGTCGAAGCAGTATTTGATGATAACGGAAAAAGAAGTTTAGTCCCCACAGGGGAAGAACCAGTTATATTTGAGTGTGACGATGTCTTAATGGCAATAGGTCAAGATAATGCTTTTCATTGGATAGAAAGAGATATAGGAATAGAGTTTGGTGAATGGGATATGCCTATAATAGATAGAGTTACCTTCCAGTCTACCCACCCCAAGGTCTTTTTTGGCGGGGACGCTGCTTGGGGTCCAGAGAATATAATTTGGGCTGCTGCCCATGGTCATCAAGCTGCTATTTCTATTGATAAATTCTGTCAACAAAAGGATTTATTTGAGAGACCTGAACCAGGTGCAAACCTAGTTAGTCAAAAGATGGGGATCCATGAATGGTCTTATGATAATGATGTTTCACAAGCTAAAAGATTTATCGTTCCACATGCCGATCAATCTATTTCTCTTAAAGACCTTAAAGTAGAAGTAGAATTAGGCTTTGATGAACAACTAGCGCTTGAAGAAGCACAAAGATGTTTAAACTGTGATGTACAAACCGTTTTTTCTGAAGATCTATGTATTGAATGTGATGCATGCGTAGATATTTGTCCTACAGACTGTATAAATTTTATACAAAATGATGAAGAAGAAGAATTAAGGGCAAATCTTCGTATCCCAGCTTTAAACCTTGATCAAGATATCCTTGTTTCTGAAAATTTACCCACCCAAAGAGTAATGGTAAAAGATGAAGATGTTTGCTTGCACTGTGGTCTTTGTGCAGAGAGATGTCCTACTGGAGCTTGGGATATGCAAACTTATCTATACGAAGAAGCAAAAGTGTATAACCAAACATGAAAAAGATTAAAGCTATTAACGAGTTTGTAATTAAATTTGCTAACGTTAACGGTTCTGGTTCTGCTAGTGCTAACCAAATGTTTGCAAAAGGGGTCTTTAGGAGTGGGGTTCCTGTGAGTCCAAAAAATATTTTCCCTTCCAATATTCAAGGTCTTCCTACCTGGTTTGAGGTTAGAGTTAGTGAAAAAGGTTATCTTGGAAGAAGAGATGGAGTAGATATAGCTGTAGCTATGAACCCACAATCATACAAGGAAGATATCAATGAACTGAACGAAGGTGGCTACCTTGTCTACGACTCTTCTTGGAAGAGAGAATTCGATAGAGAGGATATTTATGTTATGGGTATTCCTCTAACTAACATATGCCTTGAAAAATTTTCTAATCCCAAACAAAGACTTCTTTTTAAAAATATAGCTTATTTAGGTGCTCTCTCATCTATTCTTAATATAGATAAAGAGATTTATATAAATATTATTTCTGAACAATTTAAAAATAAAGAGAAATTAATTGATCCTAATCTCTTAGCGCTCAATGCTGGATTTGATTATGCAGAAGAAAATCTCTCAAACGATTGTTTAATAGAGGTAAAAAAAGCATCTAAAACAACTAATATGATTCTTACAAGTGGAAATAATGCAGCAGGTTTGGGATGTGTATACGGGGGTGCAACAGTTTGTTCTTGGTACCCAATTACTCCATCAACTTCTCTTGCTGAATCCTTTACAAGTTTTACTGATAAATTAAGAAAAGAAGAAGACACTGGTAAAAACAAGTTTGCTATAGTTCAGGCTGAAGATGAATTAGCTGCAATAGGTATGGCTATAGGAGCAAATTGGAATGGTGCTAGAGCCTTTACTGCAACTAGTGGACCAGGAATATCTTTAATGAGTGAATTTCTAGGCTTAGCTTATTTTGCTGAAATACCCTTAGTTTTATTTAATGTTCAAAGAGGTGGTCCTTCCACTGGGATGCCAACTAGAACGCAACAATCTGACCTCCTGGCATGTGCTTATGCCTCTCATGGTGATACTAAACATGTTCTGTTATTCCCTTGTGATCCTAAAGAGTGTTTTGATTTTGCTGTTCAAGCATTTGATCTTGCAGATAGATTGCAAACTCCAATCATAGTAATGTCAGATCTTGATCTTGGAATGAATGATTGGTCTACAGAAGAGTTTTCTTGGGAAGATTCAACAACTTATGATCGAGGTAAAGTATTAAATAAAACTGATCTTGAAAATCTTGAGCAGTTTGGAAGATATCTTGATGTTGATGGAGATGGAATTCCACATAGAACTTATCCTGGTACACACCCTTCAAAAGGAGCTTATTTTACGAGAGGTACTTCTCATGATGAATTTGCAAGATATACAGAAGATGGTGAAGTTAATGCTCAAAACCTTTCAAGGTTGTTAAAGAAATACCAAACAGCTTCTGAACATGTACCCTCTCCTGTATTCGGACAAACTTCTAATAAAAGTTCAATGGGAGTTATTTACTTCGGAAGTACTGAAGTTGCTATGCAAGAAGCTCTGGATATTCTCAATGAACAGACTATTAAGCTAGATACTATGAGATTAAGATCTTTCCCTTTTAATTTATCGGTTTGGGAGTTTATAGAGGATCATGATCTTCTCTTTATTGTAGAACAAAATAGAGATGGTCAAATGCGTACTTTACTTATGGCTGAGGGAGGAATAATTCCAGATAAACTTGTATCAGTTTTGTCTTTCGATGGTCAGCCTATTACTGCAGACTTTATATCAAACAAGATAAAAGCACATATATTAGGCGACCCAGTTAAATTAGCTTCTTCAGGAGATTAAATAAATAATGACTTATATAAAAAAACCCTTAAACCATCATCCTAATCTAGAAATAAATGAGTTAGGCCTTACAAGGAGAGATTATGAAGGTCAGGTATCAAGTCTTTGTGCGGGATGCGGGCATGATTCTATTAGTGCAGCTATTATAGAGGCTTGTTTTCAACTAAGTTTATCGTCTCACCAAATAGCAAAACTGTCCGGTATAGGCTGTTCTTCTAAAGCACCTGCATATTTTTTGAATCAGTCACATGGTTTCAATTCTGTTCATGGCAGAATGCCTTCTATTGGAACGGGAGCCAACCTAGCCAATCATGAACTGCTTTATTTAGGTATTTCAGGGGATGGGGATAGCGCTTCAATAGGTATAGGTCAATTTGTACATGCGGCTAGAAGGCAACTTAACATGACCTATATCATAGAAAATAATGGAACCTATGGTCTTACAAAGGGGCAATTTTCTGCTACTAATGATAAAGAATCTAAAAGTAAATATGGAGAAGAAAATCTTTTTCCTTCCATAGATCTAGCGTCCTTAGCTATACAATTAGGGGCTGGTTTCGTAGCAAGAAGCTTTTCTGGAGATAAAGAGCAATTAGTTCCCCTTATCAAAGCAGCTTTTAAACAGAAAGGTTTTGCATTACTAGATATTCTTTCTCCATGCGTTACTTTCAACAACCATAATACGTCTACCAAAAGTTTTGATTATATAAGAGAGCATAATGAGGCCTTATCAAGGACTGACTTTGTTCCCCTCGGTAAAGAGATTAAAGTAGACTATCAACCAGGTTCAGAAATAGAAATTTCTTTACACGATGGGTCAAGGCTTCGTCTAGAAAAAA
Organism: uncultured Gammaproteobacteria bacterium; assembly: GCA_913045055.1. Taxonomy (GTDB): domain Bacteria; phylum Pseudomonadota; class Gammaproteobacteria; order Magnimaribacterales; family Magnimaribacteraceae; genus CAJWPI01. The sequence goes on from CAJWPI010000002.1 coordinate 36,296, forward strand.
CTTCTTCTGGATATGACCCTAGAAATCGAAAGATGGCTGTGAATGCTATTCAAGATAGCATTGAAAAAGGAAATGTCTTAACTGGATTGCTTTATATAAATGAAGATTCTAATGATTTAAAAGAAATTCTTAACTTAACTGATACCCCTCTTAACAAACTTTCTGAAAAGGAGCTATGTCCAGGTAGTGAGAGCTTAAAGAAAATAAATGAATCTTTAAGATAAGAAATAGGAATTAAGTTATACCTAACCTTTCAGCAATTAGTTTATAGGACTCAACTACATCACCAAGATCTTGCCTAAACCTATCCTTGTCTAATTTTTCTCTTGTTTCAGAATCCCAAACCCTGCAACCATCTGGGGTAAATTCATCTCCAAGAAGTAAATCACCTTTATAAGACCCAAATTCTAGTTTGTAATCAACTAATATCATTCCGGCATTAGCAAACAGTCTTTTTAAAATCTCGTTAACTTGAAAAGTTTTTTCTTTCATTTGAGTTATCTCATTTTCAGTAGCCCACTTAAAAGAGATTATATGGAAATCGTTAATCATAGGATCATGAAGGTCATCATCTTTGTAAAAGAATTCAAAGGTAGGAGGGTTTAGTTCTAATCCCTCTTTTAATCCCAAGCGCTTACAAATACTTCCAGCTGCTATGTTCCTCACGACACATTCCACAGGAATCATTTTAAGCTTCTTTACTAAACTATCTGTTTCTGACAGCAGTTCGTTAAAATGGGTAGCGACACCTTGTTTCTCTAACTCCTGCATTATAAAAGCATTAAACTTATTATTAGTTTTGCCTTTACCTTCTAGACTTTCTTTTTTTTCGCCATCAAAAGCAGAAGTATCATCTCTATAATGAAGGATATACAAATCTGGATCTGAAGTTTTGTATAGAGACTTAGCCTTACCAGAATTAACTAAATCACCTTTTTCTATTTTTGTCATATAAGTTTATTTTAAGATAAAGATTGATTAATTTGTGAAAGAAGTTCTCTTTCGTAAAGTAAAGATTCAGGATTATCACCTTCTACTTTCACGATGCATTTAGAACCCTCAACCATTACAAGGATTTTAAAATTTTGTTCCATATCAGATTTATTAAAATCTAAAAGTCGACCAAAGAAACCCTTTTCCTCTTTCTGGGAAAAAGTTACATAAAAGACTCCATTTTTTCTATCAAGGTCTTTAACGGAAATAACTGCTTCTTTTAAGGCTCTGTCTACAGCTGCCCAAGCTCTAGAAAACTCTAGATTCATTTCTATGTAACTAGCACCATTTAGATCTTGTTTTAAAATTGCTTTCTGACCTAAATTAAGATTAAGAGCTACTAATGAAGTCCCTTGAGAAGAAGATGATTGAGACAGAAAATTAAGGACAGCCCTGAGTACACTGTCTTCCAAATTTTTCTCTGAATCTACCCTAACCCATGATTCTGCATCTGCTTGCTGAAGGTGAGATATAAAAACTTCAGAACTTGCTGATCTAATGCCGTGCTCTACTTTCACTCTGAATTTAGATACATTTCCCTCAAATTCTATCGGTCTTGTTTCAATTACACCTAAGTTAGGATCTTCTACTTCAATGCCATATTCACTGGCTGACCAAAATTGCTTCATTAAAGGCCACACACTACTAGGAAGCGATTCAACATATAACCACCTTAGTTCACCTAGCTTGTGCAAGCGTATCTCATTACTAGAGCCAGAAGAAAAAAATTGTTCTGGAAGAGGCACTTCATAAACATTAGCATTAAAAGATTGATCTTCATCTTCAGGAACAGAGTAAAAATCAATAACTTGACGAGCACTTTTGTCGGTTGGAATTTTGAGCGGATCTAGAGTTTCTTCTTTTAAATAATCATATTTATGATCTGTGAAAAGCCAGCTACAAGAAGAAAATAAAACAACTAAAAAAGTCAGAAAAAAACTTTTTAATAAAATTCTTAAAATAATCATCTAGTCAAGTAATCCTAATTTAGCCAAAGTCTTTTCTATCTTATTGTGGAAGTCTTGATTTAAAACTGTTAAAGGCAATCGAATCCCCGCAGGGATTCTTCCTAATTTATTTAGTGCCCATTTTACAGGTATAGGGCTAGATTCTATAAATAAATCTTCATATAGAATACTTAATTTTGAATCTACTTCTTTTGCTTCCTCTATAAGGCCTTTGTTAACCAGCTCAAAAATCTTGGACATCCTTTTTGGAACTATATTAGCACTTACTGATATTGTTCCGTGACCCCCTTTTATCAAAAATTCTGTAGATGTTGAATCATCTCCTGAATAGAGAAGAAAAGATTTAGTATTCAAAATATCTTTTAGCTCTTCTAATCTTTTTAAATCAGGTAATGCTTCTTTCAACCCAATTATATTTTTATGTTGAGCCAATTCAAAGACTGTCTCAGGTAACATATCACACCCAGTCCTAGAGGGGACATTGTAAAGAATCTGGGGTAAATCAACTTCATTGGCTATCTCTAAGTAATGGTCTATTAATCCATGTTGAGTGGGCTTATTATAGTAAGGAGTTACAAGAAGTGCTGCAGAGGCACCTGCCTGTTTAGCAGCTGCAGTTAAGTAAGTAGCTTCTTTTGTAGAATTAGCCCCTGTTCCAGCAATAATAGGTATTCTATTATTAGCATGCTCCACAGCCATTTCTATAATTTGTACATGTTCTGTAACGTTTACAGTAGCAGACTCTCCAGTAGTTCCCACTACCACTATCCCTGAAGTACCCGATTCTATATGCCAATCTATTAGGTTATTTAAATGCTGCCAACTTATACTGCCATCAACTTCCATAGGAGTTACTAATGCTACGAGACAACCTTTCTGGTAAAACATGATTTTATTTTTTTAATTTTAAACTCTTTAATTTGGATAAATAACAACTACAATTTAACATATTGAAGTAAAAGGAGAATAAATGAAAGCACCAAAAGTAGGAACAAAGGCACCCATATTCAAGGGTGCATCCACGAGCAATAACACAGCTGATCTATCAACTCTTAAAGGAAAGAAAGTTGTTCTTTATTTTTATCCAAAAGACAGCACTCCAGGTTGCACAACCGAAGGTCAAGATTTTAGAGATCTTTACAAAAAATTCACTAAGGCGAATACAATAATCTTTGGTGTATCAAGGGACTCGTTGTTATCGCATGAGAAATTTAAAAAAAATCAATCTTTCCCTTTTGAATTGATTTCTGATCAGAATGAGAAAATATGTAAACAATATGATGTTATTAAAGAAAAGAATATGTATGGTAGAAAATATATGGGAATTGATCGCAGTACTTTCCTTATCAATGAAAATGGCAAACTTATAAAAGAATGGAGAAAAGTTAAAGTAAAAGGCCACGCAGAAGAAGTCCTAAAAGAAGTAGAATCTAACTGAATAACCTAAGTTAATTCATTTCTGGGCCAAGAATTTATTATAGCTTTAACAAATGTAGCTAGAGGTATAGCAAAAAACATTCCCCAAAAACCCCATAATCCACCAAAAAATAAAACAGCTACTATAATAAGTACGGGATGCAATTTATTCCTTACAGAAAATAAAAGAGGTACTAAAAGATTTCCATCTAATGCTTGAATTGTTAGATATAAAGCCAAGAGCCAATAAAATTCGGTTGATAAACCCCATTCATATATTCCAACCAAAAGAACAGGTATTGTGACTAATATAGCTCCAAAAAAAGGAATTATCACTGAAAGACCAACTAATATTGATAGAAGAATTGAATAAGGTAATGCCAGGTAAGAGAAAACTAAGTAACTAACACCGCCTACTATTAACATTTCTATTAACTTGCCAGTTACATAATTGAATAATTGCTCATTCATTTCATTAAAAATTGAATCCATAAGCTTTCTTTCTTTAGGCAAGAAAGAAGTGAGTAAAGGGAGTAGAATCTTTTTATCTTTAACAAAGAAAAAGACCATAATTGGAATAAGTATGGCATAAAGAAGTGCGTTAAAAGCAAACGAGATAGTGCTTGCTATCTGTCCAAGAGCTCCTGAAAGTAAAGTATTTATCTGAGATGAAAGATTTGCTAATAAACTTCTAACTTCTTCCTCAGAAAAGATGTCTGGATAAGATTGTGTCAGTGATGATAGATTTTCCTGGAAGGTAGTAAAAATGTTGGGTAAGGTCTGTAGTAGAGAATTTATTTGAGAAACAATAGAGGGTAGGATTAATATCATACTTGCATAAAGCCCAAAAAAGATTATTAAACTCAAAGCAAGAGATAACCACCTACTAAGACGAAAAGACTCAAGACTTACAACTAAACCGTTTAATAAGAAGGCAATTACTAAGCTTATTAAGATCGGAAGAAGAATATTTCCAAAAAGAATTAAACAAACAGCTGTTATAAAAATTAAAAGAGCAAAATAAACAGTCTCTTGGGTAAAAAAGAATCGATCTATAAAATTTTTTATTAAATCCTTCATTAATATTCAATGGAACTGCTTTAAAGATTATTGGTCCAAAGATTTATTTTTCTATATATTTCTACATAATTATAACCCTATGAGCAAAAATAAAGTTTTATTTTATTCAATCAAAAGAATTGGGCTTTATTTGCTGCTTGCTTGCTTCTCAATGTCGTCTACTTCTGAAGAAGAGTATTTACCAGAACTAGGTGACACTTCATCTTCTGCTATCTCGTTGGCATCAGAATATGAACTAGGGAGACTGTGGATAGCACAATTAAGAAGATCAACCCCTGAACTGAATGATCCAATTGCACAAGATTATTTAGAACACCTTATCTATCGATTATCAGAGTATAGCCAACTCCAAGATAAAAGGTTAGAAATTGTTCTAATAGACCAAAAAAACATAAACGCTTTTGCAGCTCCTGGAGGAATAATAGGAGTTGCTGCAGGATTAATTTTTCATGCAGAAACAGAAGGGCAACTTGTGTCGGTACTTTCACATGAATTAGCTCATCTAAGCCAAAGACATTTTGCTAGAAGAATTCAAAGACAAGAGGACAGGGGTTTAGCTAATGCTCTTATCATACTTGCAAGTATAGCTGTAGCTGCAGCAAGCACACCTGAAGCAGCTTTGGCAGGTCAACAAGTATTAGCTCAACAAGCCTTATCATATAGTAGAAGCAATGAGCAAGAAGCTGATCGCATAGGTTTCTTAAACCTAGTAAGCGCAGGTTACAATCCTCAAAGTATGCCTAGAATGTTTGAGAAACTTCAATCTTTAAACAGAATGAGTGGTTCTACTGAACTGGAATTTTTAAGATCACATCCACTAACAAAAAAACGGATAAGTGATTCAAAAATTAGAGCTAATGAGATAAAAGGTTCTAATTACAAAGACAGTCTTGAATATCATTTAGTTAGAACTAGAACCTTAGTCCATTTTTCTAAACTTCCTCGTCAAGCTGTTGCTCTGCTGAAACAAAATTTAAGAAAAGCAAAGACAAAAAGAGAAAAAATCATAGCTGGTTACGGATTAGCACTAGCTCTTTCAAAAGATAATAAGCATGGTGACGCTCTGGAAATGGCAAGAGAAAATCTAAATCTTGATCCAGAAAACCTTATGCTTCAAACAGCTTTGTTGGAAGTGCACATAAATGCAAGAAATAATCTGGAGGCTACTGCCCTTGGTAAACAACTCCTAGAAATTAACCCTAATAATTACCCTCTTTCTATGTTATATGCTAGAGCTTTATTAAACCAATCTGATTTTGAAAAATCAGAAGAGATCTTAAAAAAACTTTCATTAAGAAGAAAATCAGACCCTCAGGTTTGGTATTGGTTAGCAGAAGTACAGGGGCTTTCTAAAAATATATTAGGTCTTCATCAATCTAGATCAGAATATTTCTATGTTACAGGGAATTATAACCAAGCAATTCAGCACCTTAGGTATGCTCTAGAGCTTGCTGGGAATAACTTCCAGCTAAATGAAAGCCTAAGGACAAAAATTGAAAATATACATTTAACCGTAGAAGCTCTAAAAGAATTAACTTAGGTTAACCTGGGGGCCAAGAAAGTTTTCGACCCGAAATAAGGTGTATATGTAGATGAAAAACAGTTTGTTGAGCTCCCTCCCCATTATTTATAACCAGCCTAAATGTATCTTCTAACCCCAATTTCCTAGCTACCTCACCAGCTACCAAGAGCAAATGTCCCAGTAACTCCTCATCTTCTTTAGTGGAATCAGAAACTTTTTCTATTCTCTTTTTTGGAATGATTAATAGATGAGTAGGTGCTACAGGATTAATATCTTTAAAAACCAAGCTTATATCATCTTCATAAACAATATCTGCTGGTAATTCCTTATCTATAATCTTTTGAAAAATTGTATCAGTCATTATTCAGCAATAACTCCTCCATCCACTGATATAGAGTCTCCAGTAGTGAAAGAAGACTCATCTGAACACAAAAAGAGAACTGATGAAACCACCTCTTCAGGTTCGCCTACCCTGTTCATAGGGTGAGAAGCTGAGAAATCAGCTAGTTGCTGTTTAGGGTCTTCTGCTGCTTCTAAATAACGTTGCATCATGGGAGTATTTATCGCACCAGGTTGCACAGCATTACATCTGATATCATAACCCATTTCAGCACAATGAAGAGCTACCGTTCGTGTTACTACTAAAACCCCTGCTTTACTATAGTTATAAGAAAGAACAAATGGTTGGGGGCTAGTTGCCAAAGATGATGAAAAGTTGACTATAGAACCTCCGTTCTTTTTCATTGCCTTAACAGCAAATCTGCAACCTAAAAAAACCGATGTACCATTTATGGCATGTACTCTGTCCCAGTGTTCAACCGTTTCATCTTCAATAGTAGCGGGTTCGCTTATTCCAGCAGCATTGACTACACTAGTTATTTGATGAAATCTTTCTCCTAGATGACTTTCTAAAGCATTCCAGTCCTCTTCTTTTGTTACATCTACTTTAAAAAACTCACAGGACTCACCTATTTCATCTGCTACCCTTTTTCCTCCTTCTTCATCAATATCTATTGATATAACTGATCCACCTTCTGAGGTAAAACCTTTTGCTGTAGCAGCTCCCATTCCAGAAGCTCCTCCTGAAATAACTGCTAACTTTCCTTCAAATCTTTTCATAATTTTCTCCCTAATAAATCATAACTAATCAGCCCCTCTGCCACCATCAACTATTAACTCTGTTCCAGTAACAAAAGAAGACTCTTCCGATACTAAATACAATATAGCATTAGCTATATCATTAGTATTTCCTAATCTCTTGAGAGGCGTCTCTTCAGTCAAGAATTCCTTCACTGATTCATCTTCACCATAACTTCCTATAAGCATTTCAGTCCAGATAACCCCAGGTACCATTGTGTTAATTCTTATATTCCTACCATTCATGGAAGCTTCTAAGGCAGCAGATCTTGTCATGCCGCAAATAGCGCCTTTTGTAGAACAGTATGCTGATGCATCAGGAAGTCCAACCACTCCCATAAGCGAAGATACGTTTACTATAGCTCCTCCTCCCTTTTCATCCATGACAGGCATGCAATATTTCATGCCTAAGAATGTACTTTCAACGTTAGTTGAAACTAATAAATTAAATTCTTCAACTGTTGTATCTTCAAGAGATTTGATAAAGAAAGCTCCAGCATTATTTACTAGAATGTCCAATCGATTAAAATTTTCTTTAGTAAGATTAATGCAGCTCTGCCAATCATTTTCAGAACAAACATCTTGTTTAAAGAAAATCGCTTCACCTCCTGAATCTTTTATAGCTTTAACTGTCTTCTCACCTCTGGCTTCATTCCTTCCTGTAGCTATAATTTTAGCACCAGCAAGGGCTAGAACTTCACAACAAGTTCTACCAATCCCCGAGGTAGCCCCAGTTACAATTGCAACTTTATTTGATAAATCAGTCATTTAAAGTGGTTCCTGATAAAGCTACTCGCATTCCACCATCAACTGTTAATTCAGCTCCAGTCATAAATTCTGATGCATCCGAAAGTAAATATATTACTGCACTAGCTACATCTTCTGGTTTACCTAACCTGCCTAAAGGTATTGATTTTCTTACATCTTCCCAAAGCTCTTTATCATCCCCTGCTCTTTCTATTTGCATGGGTGTCATAATTACTCCTGGATGTACACTATTAATTCTTATAAATTCTCTTTTTGCACCTATTTCTAGAGCTACAGCCTTGGTTAACATTCTTACACCTCCCTTACTAGCGCTGTAAGCAGTGCAATTCAATGTACCGGTTTGACCAGAAATGGAGGAGATATTAACGATGCTACCTTTAGCGCCATTTTTAGCCCTCATCATTTCTACTGATAATTTTGTACCAATGAACGTACCTGTTAAGTTTATGCGTTGAGTTTCTCTAAATTCTTCAAGACTCATTTCTTCGATTGTTTTAAGGTTTACTATCCCTGCATTATTTACTAATCCATGTATGGACCCTTCTTTTTCTTCAATATCAGACATAACTCTTTTCCAGTCTTCTTCAGAAGATATATCTAAAATATTGGTTCTAATTGATTTATTTGCGTTCTCTGACCATTCACTTTCAGATTCTTTTAGCAGTTCATTGTTTATGTCAGTTGCTATGACCTTGGCACCTTCAAGAAGAATTTTTGAGACACATCCTTTACCTATACCTCTTGCAGCTCCAGTAACGAGAATAACTTTATTATCAAGTTTTCCCATGTACCTACTTTCTTGATCTTTTTAATCTAACGCCGCTTGGGTCTAGGCCCACAGATTCCCTAAAAGCCTCATGCATATTTATTAAAGATAGTTCATTTCTGCCAAAGACAGAGTAAGGGTGTAAACCGGATTTGAATCCTTTCATCACATTTGCACTTACCCAATAATCTTCATTTTCTACAACTGAATAGATAAACTGGAAATGCTCTTGTGCTGCGTCTTTTTCTTCTTCTGTTTTCATTTCGAATCTAGAGTAAGTAGAAAATCTTGTTAAATGCTCACCTACCTCTTTTCCTGGATAAAGCTCAAATAAATAAACAAAAGCACTATTTACAAAGAAGGTAATATTGGGGAAAAGAAAATATACCCAACTAAAATGGTTAAAAGCCTCCCAATCCTTTTCTGGTTTATCTTTTAATTCATTTATTGTTAAGCTAGGAAAACCAAGCCTATGATTATAATTATAGCGATCATATATCATTACATTGGAATAGGAACCTAATGCAATAGTTTCTGGGTGGAGAGGACCAAAGTGATAACCTTCAACAAATGTATCCATAGCAAGTTTCCAATTAGTCGGCATATCAAAAATTCCTCTATTTACTAAATGTACCGAATCTAAAGTCCAAGATTCCATTTGGTTTCCTAAATCCTTACCTAAAATATCATCAATGGATTGAGCTGGTCCTGGAGTTGGTTGGACATAAATCAAACCATATTTTTCTTCTACAGGAAGCTCTATAAGTGAATGGAGGGAACGGTCTATTTCTCCGAAAGTTTCCTCTCCGTAAATAGAAATTAAGTCGCCATCTAGGTCATACCTCCATGCATGGTAAGGGCATACAAAGCCTCTAGATTGATTTCCACAAGGCTTATCAAGCAGCCTTCCACCTCTATGCCTACAAACGTTTAGATAAGCTTTTACAGTACCCTTTTTATTCCTAGTAATAATGATAGGAATTCCGGTGTCTTCATTAGTAATAAAATCCCCTGAATCTTTTACATCACTTGAGAATGCCATGAGCAAAGGTCTTTCTTTAAATAATTTTTGTTTCTCTAGTTCAAATATCTCATTATCTGTATAAGTTTTGATGTCAACGTAATAAGGTGCAACATCTTCTGAAGTCATAGAAGTTGTTCCAGAATCTATAAGATCTAACATCCTTTTCGCTGCTTTATTAAGTTCTTTATTTTTCATAGCTTACATCCCAGTAAATATTATCTGAAGATTGTAGTTATAATTTTACAACAAATAACATTGATTGGTTTTGATAGGATAAAAAAACTATAATTTAAAAATAAAAAAAACGAGGTAGATATGAAAATTTTGAGACATGATGTTCTTCAGTATGCTTTTATGTCGAAAGACATGGCGTCCTTAGAGGCTTCTTGCCATAAATGGGCAGATGCTTTTGGAGCTGGTCCTTTCTTTGTTATAGAGCACCATATACCAGATGACTGCACTTATAAAGGGAAGCCATGCGATCTTGATATGACTTACGCTTTCGGTCAGGCAGGTTCTGCGCAAATAGAGTTCATGGTTCAACATAATGATGGCCCTTCTACCTTCAGGGATATGTTTAAGCCAGAAGAAGAAGGCTTTCACCATTGGTGTATCTTTACGAATAAGTACGATGAAGAGTATAAAAGATTAACAGGAAATGGATATATAGAGACTACAGCCTTCACTACTTCAGCAAGAGTATGCTGGTTAGATGCTGAAAAAGACTTGGGTGGCCATATAGAACTGTATGAAGAAAACCCAGGCACACAAGGGTTTTTCGATTTACTAAGAGAAAGTCATGAAAGCTGGGATGGAAAAGACCCTATTAGACCAGCACCATTTTAATTACTTGAACTGGTATGAAATAAGAAAGTCCTCGTTGTCTTTTTTTACTATACTGGCATAATCTTTTTTTTTATCACTGGGAGAAGTCATGGTAAACAATCCTCTAGATGATTCTAGAAAACTTGAAGATATGCAATTATTTGATAAGGAAATCTTAGAATGTCCTTATCATTATAATAAAGAGCTGAGAGAGCAGGCACCTGTATATAAGGATCCTGAAACTGGTATTTATATTATTTCTAAATATGAATTAGTGAAGGAAGCTGCAAGAAAGAAAGATATTTTTTCAAGCCAATTTATTTTAAACGCTGATTCTAGTGAAGCAGAAGAGGTAAAAGAAGCAAGAAGAAAAGCTTTTAACTTAGGTAAAGGCACTCTCCTAACAATAGATGACCCAGAACATAAAAAATATAGAGAATTAGTTAAAGATTTTTTTGTACCTGACAAGATTGCGGCTTATGAGCCGTGGATTTTAGATTTCTCTTCTAATTTAATTGAAAAATTTGCTGATAATGGAAATTGTGACTTCATACGAGAATTTGCTAGACCTCTGCCTTTATCCGTAATTTTACATGTTTTAGGAATTCCATTAGACAGAATAGATGAATGCTTTAAATGGACCTTAGATTCAGTTACGGCTCTGTCTGGGGTGGCGTCTGATGAAGAACTTATAGAAGCACATAATGGAATTGCAGAAGAACATGCTTTTTTTGCTGAAGAAATTGAAGCCCGAAGAGGGAATCCTAAAGATGATCTGTTATCAGTTATCGCAAATGCTAAATATGAAGATGAAAGATATTTAACTACAGAAGAAAGCATTTCTTTCTGCACTCAGTTCTTAGTAGCAGGTAATGAAACAACGACAGCAACTTTAGCTGAAGCTATGAGACAGCTATGCCTATTCCCTGAAGAACAAGAGAAGATTAAGAAAGACCCTTCATTAATACCTAATCTTGTAGATGAGTCCCTTAGATTAGCCACCCCTACTTCAAATATGTGGAGGGTTGCTTCAGAAGACCATGAAATAGGAGGTGTTACTATCCCAAAAGGCAGTCAAGTACTTCTTAAATTCTTTTCTTCAAACCATGATGAAGAAGTCTTTGAAGAACCAATGAAATTTGATGTAACCAGAGAAAATGCTAGGAGCCATATAGCCTTCGGCTTTGGAATTCATGTCTGTATTGGTCAACTTCTTTCTAAACAAGAAATGGTGAATGGTTGGCAAACATTATTTCAAAAACTCAAAAATTTCTCATTTGATGCTGACCCTGATCAGCTGAAATATATGCCAAATATATTGCTTAGAGGTCTTGAAGAACTCCCAATAAAATTTGAGAAAGTATAACTTATGAATAACAAAGACTTGATTAAAGACTTTATAGAAGCTTGGAATAATTTAGACTTAGAAAAAGTTGTTAATTTTTTCGCAGAAGATATTTTTTACCATAATATTCCAATGGAACCTTTAAATGGCAAATCCGAAGCAAGTGCATTTGTAGATGGGTTAAAAGATTGTGATTCTATTAATTGGGAATTAATTGCGATAGCAGAAGAAGGAAATAAAGTTTTGACTGAAAGATTAGATAACTTCAATTTTAAAGATGGTAGAAAGATAAGCATACCTGTCATGGGAACATTCGAGATTGAAAATAATAAAATAAAAAAGTGGAGAGATTATTTTGATTTAGAAACTTTCCAAAAACAGATGACTGGTCAGTCTTAGCCTTATGGAATTACAATTTAATCAAGAAGAGTTAGAGTTTCAGAAGGAAGTTAAAGAGTTTCTCGATGTTAATTTGCCTCAACATCTAATTGAACAGGCAAAAAGAACTACTGCAGTCTTTCCAGATAAGGAAGTAGCGCTTGAATGGCAATCTATTCTTGCTAAAAAAGGTTGGTTAGTTCCTTCGTGGCCAGAAGAATATGGAGGTACCAATTGGAATCCAGCTCAAAAATATATTTTTTCTTTAGAATGTGCAAATGCAGGTGCCCCTTCCCTAATCCCTATGGGTCTTAATATGCTTGGACCTGTTCTAATAGGTTACGGAACTCAAGAACAAAAAGATTTTTATCTACCTAGAATTATCAGCGGGGAAGATTATTGGTGTCAGGGCTACAGTGAACCTGGTTCTGGTTCAGATCTAGCTAGCTTAAAATGCAAAGCTGAAATTAAAGATGATAAATATATAATTAATGGTACTAAGATTTGGACAACCCATGCTCATTTTGCAAATAAGATATTCTGTCTAGTTAGAACAGATAACTCAACAAAACCCCAACAAGGTATTACCTTTCTATTAATTGATATGGAACAAGATGGAGTTAATGTTGAGCCAATAATAATGCTTTCAGGAGATCATGATGTTAATCAAGTAGTTTTTAACGATGCTGAAGCCAGTATTGATCAACGTATAGGTAATGAAGGTGAGGGCTGGACAGTTGCAAAGTATCTTCTAGAATTTGAAAGAGGGGGTTCCTCTGCTTCAGCTAGATCTTTTAAAGCAATTAATTTAGCCAAGTCACTTGCTGAGGAAATCATAGATGATGATGAGCCTTTACTCGCTAACCCTGCCTATATAAAAAGAATAAGTGAACTAGAACTTAGAGCCCAATCCCTCCAATATACTGAGCTAAGAACTCTCTCTAGTATGAAAAAAGGAGGTAGCCCAGGTCCGGAATCTTCCATGAGTAAAAATCTCGCTACTGACTTACAACAAGAAATAACTGAAATAACCCTAGATATAATTGGATATTTTGGAATTCCCAAACACGACAATACCTTAGGAAACAATGAAGCTCCTGTAGGGTCAGAGAAATTTATAACTCAAGCAGGAAGGTATCAGAATTCTAGAGCTGCAAGTATCTATGGAGGCTCTAGAGAAATTCAAAAAAACATAATTGCGAAGGCAGTTTTAGGTCTTTAATTAAAGAAAAGGAAAAATTTATGAAAAAAGAAGAATTATTAAAAGTTTATAGAACTATGAAAACTATTCGTTCTTTTGAAGAAAGATGCGACAAAGAATTTATGCAAGGAAATATTCCTGGGTTTGTACATCTCTACGCTGGACAAGAGGCTGTAGCTGTAGGAATTTGTTCCCATCTTAGTGATGAAGATAAGATTGGAAGTACCCATAGGGGTCATGGCCACTGCATAGCTAAAGGCTGTGATGTTAAGGGAATGATGCATGAGATTATGGGGAAAGCTGATGGGCTTTGTAAAGGTAAAGGAGGCTCTATGCACATAGCTGACCTAAGCAAAGGTATGCTTGGTGCAAATGCAATAGTAGGAGGAGCTCCCCCTACAGCTGTGGGAGCCGCTTTAACTGCCAAAACCTTGGGTAATAAAACCGTAGCCATAGCTTTTTCTGGAGATGGAGCTTCAAATCAAGGAACAACTTTTGAAGCTATGAATATGGCCGTCGTTCTTCAAGTCCCAGCTATCTTCGTCTTCGAAAATAACGGGTATGGTGAGCATACTGGAGCTGATTATGCCGTTGGTTCAAAAGATATAGCAGGAAGAGCAGAAGGCTTTGGTCTTCCTACATATAAAGTAGACGGTACTGATTTCTTTGATGTCTATGAAACTGCAGGCAAAGCTATAAAAGATGCTAGAGAGGGGAAAGGCCCTTCAGTTATAGAAGCTGAAGCTGTGAGATTTGGAGGACATTTTATAGGTGATCCACAAAACTATAGAGCAGAAGGTGAATTAGATAAATTAAGAGAAGAGAAAGATTGTTTAAAAATTTTCAGAGCTAAAGTAGTAACAGATTTTGATATAAAAGAAGAAGAACTGGATGGAATAGATAAAGAAGTTGAAACATTAATAGATGAAACTGCCAAATCTGGAATATCTGCTCCCATGCCAGATGCTAAAGAACTCAACTCAGATGTATATTTAAATTATTAAGGAGAAAAAAATGCCAGAAAAATCTTATACAGAAGCTCTAAATGAAGCTCTTCATCAAGAAATGGATAGGGATGAAACTGTAATAGTTATAGGAGAAGATGTTGCTGGAGGTGCAGGGACAAAAGGAGATGATGTAGAAGCCATTGGGGGAATTTTTGGGGTTACTGCAGGATTAGGAAAAAAGTATGGTCGAACAAGAGTTGTCGATACACCTATAACTGAATCTGCTATTGTTGGAACAGCTGCAGGAGCTGCTATGACAGGCCTAAGACCAGTTGCTGAACTCATGTTTGTAGATTTCCTTGGGGTTTGTTTTGATCAAATCTACAATCAAGCAGCTAAATTTCGATATATGTTTGGAGGAAAAGCAACAACTCCACTGGTCATAAGAACTGCAGTTGGAGCTGGATTAAGCGCTGCTGCTCAACATTCTCAAACTATGTTTTCAACTTTTACCTCTGTTCCAGGTTTAAAGGTTGTGATGCCTTCTAACCCATATGATGCTAAAGGACTTCTTATTCAGGCTATTCGAGATGATGATCCTGTTATTTTTTGTGAACATAAATTGTTATACGCTATGACCGGAGATGTACCTGATGAAGACTATGTCATTCCTTTTGGAGAAGCTAACTGGCTAAGAGATGGAGAAGATTTAACAATTATTGCCTTTTCAGCTATGGTTCCAAAGGCTCTAGAAGCTGCTGATAAACTAGCAGAAGAAGGTGTTAAATGTACTGTTATAGACCCTAGAACTACTTCTCCGCTAGATGAAGAATCAATATTAGAATCGGCTGAAGAAACGGGAAGAGTAGTAATTGTAGATGAAAGTACTCCTAGGTGCAGTATTGCTTCAGACATTTCTTCATTAATCGCAGATAAAGCTTTTAAAGCTCTTAAAGCCCCAATAAAAAAGGTAACTGCTTCCCACACTCCAGTACCATTTTCTCCTTCTTTAGAGCAAGCTTTTATTCCTCAAACTGAAGGAATAATTTCAGCTTGCAGAGAAGTTATAGGAAGTAACTAGTATTTTATGGCGGTGATACAACCAGTTACTATTCCTCAATGGGGCCTTACTATGACTGAAGGCACTCTTGTAAAGTGGAATGCTTCTGAAGGTGATGAAGTAAAAGAAAAAGATGAAATAGCTGAAATAGAAACAGAAAAAATTGTAAATGTCTTGGAATCACCTTCTGGAGGAATACTAAGGAAATTAATAGGAAAAGAAGGAGACACTCTTCCAGTAGGAGCTTTAATAGGGATTATTGCTGATGAATCTCAATCTGATGATGATATAAAGAAGTTTATACAAGAATATAAACCTATAGAACTAGCATCTCCTTCTCAAAGTCAAAAATCAGAAGAATCTGAAACTTCTCCTTCTCAAACATCTGTAACTTCAACACCAGGTGTTGGGCAAGTAAGTCCTGCTGTTAAAAGACTAGCAAAAAAACTAGGTGTTGATTTAGAAAATGTTTCAGGATCAGGAAGAAATGGCAGAATTACAAAAGAAGATGTTGAATTGGCTTCACAAGGAGTTACTCAAACCCCTCAGAATGGACTAGTTGAAGATTTAGATAATCCCTATACTTCCATTCCCTTCACTAGTATGAGAAAAACTATTGCGAAAAGATTAACTGAGTCTAAGCAAACCATTCCTCACTTCTATTTAACTGCTGATTACTCAATTGATAAATTAATAGAGAAAAAGAATGAACTGAGCAACGAACAATCTAAAATATCTCTTAATGATCTTCTTGTTCATTGTGTTGCCAGAGCTTTAATTGACGAACCAAGAACAAACGTACAATTAATTGGGGAAGAAATTAGACAATTTAATCATGCCGATATTTCCGTAGCGATGGCAACTGAAGGAGGTTTAATAGCTCCAATAGTGAAAAAGGCTGATCAAAAAACAGTGCAAGAAATAAGTGAAGAACTAAAGGATCTATCAACTAGAGCACAAAAGGGAGCTCTTAACAGGGAAGAAATATTAGGGGGAACATTTAGTGTCTCTAATTTAGGAATGTTTGGTGTTAAACATTTTGAAGCAATTATTAACCCTCCTCAAGGAGCTATACTAGCTATTGGAAGTTCTGTTCAAAAAATAATTTCTTCCAATGGAAAACCCTTATCATCAGATATCATGAGTGTGTCTTTATCCTGTGATCATAGGGTTATAGATGGAGCTGTGGGGGCAACATTTTTACAAGCTCTTAGAAAACATGTCGAAGAACCTGAATAAGAAAAATATGGCGATATCTTCCGAACAAATTGAACAAGAAATATTGCTTCGCTCTAAAAAAGAATTCTCTAGAAAAGCACCCCCTAAGGATTTTAAAGATTTACCTGAGATTCCCGCAGAAAGATATGTAAATGAATCATTTAATGATCTAGAAAAAGATGCCCTATGGAATAAATGTTGGCTCTATGCAGCACATACTGACCAGATAAAAAATCCAGGAGATTTTTTATTATGGAAAGATGCTGGAGTTCCTATAATTATAGTCAGAGCTCAAGACAACCAAATTAGAGCTTTCTATAACACATGCAGACATAGAGGTTCGTCAGTAGTTAGAGAAGACTCAGGAAATACTAAACGATTTGTCTGTCAGTATCATAGTTGGGCTTATGACCTAATAGGAAATCTTGAATTTGTTCCTGATTCGAGAGATTGGCAGAATCTAGATAAAAGTTGTAAAAACCTCATTCCAGTAAGGTGTGAGTTATGGGGAAATTTAATTTTTTTAAATCAAGACACTGAAGCCATGCCTCTTTTAGATAATTTAGGTGTAGTAAACAAGATAATGGAACAGTTTCAATTAGATAAAATCAGATATATTGGAAAAAGGTCCTGGGATGTAAGTTCCAATTGGAAAGTCTGCCAAGACGCATTTATGGAAGTTTACCATCTCAACACCGTTCATCCAGAGTCTGTTGCACAACTTCTGGATCATAGAGGAGCAGTCATGGCGCTTTTGCCTAATGGGCACTCCATTATGACTACTCCAAATAGAGCTCAGCTATCTGCTGATGGATTAAGCGTAACCGAAGAACAAGAAAACACTACTGCTGATGCATATGCTGAAGTAAAAGATTCCGCACCTTTAGAAATTGAGACTGTTAGCGAACTAGCTAGAAGTAACAATCTGTCCTTCAACTTTTTTCCTAACATAGTCACCCCTCTAAATCCTACTGGTTTTCCTTTTTTACAGTTTTGGCCTGTAACACTTAATACTTGCCGAATGGATGTGCATTGGTTTTCTCCTGATTGGGGAAAAGGTGAATTGCCTAATAAAGACTATTGGGAAGAAAGAATGGATTTGTTTGATGTAATACTCTCTGAAGACACTTTAAATATACCTTGGATACAACAATCTCTTGAATCTCCAGGCTTCAAAAGCGTCCCACTTAACTACCAAGAGAGAAGAATTTATTATACCCACCAAGAATTAGATAAGGTTATTGGGGATGCTCTCATCCCGAAGGAATGCAAAGTGCAACCTGTGTTAGATAATTTTATAGAAGGCTGGTCTTAAAGATATGAATTCTGAACATTATCCTATCTTGATAAACGGTGAGTTAGTAAATACTGATAAAGTAATTAAAGTTATTAATCCCTCAACAGAAGAGGTATTCGCTTCTTGCTCTAAAGCTACAGAAAAACATCTTGATGAAGCTGTAAAAGCTGCCCAAAAGGCTCAAAAAATTTGGGGGGAGTCTGATATAGCTATTAGACAGAAACTACTTAATGAAATAGCAGAAAAAATCTCTGAAAATTCAGAAAATCTGGCAAGATTGTTGACTCTCGAGCAAGGAAAACCTCTAGACTTTGCTCGGGGTGAAATAGAATTTGCTGTAATGTTTTGCAAATATTTTGCTTCTCAAAAGTTAAAAAATAAAAGTCTTAAAGAAGATGCCTCGTCAATTGTTGAGCTTCACAGAAAACCCTTAGGTGTGGTAGCAGCTATAGCCCCATGGAATTTTCCTCTTTTGATAGCAGTTTATAAAACAGCTCCGGCTCTTCTCGCTGGTAATGCACTAATACTAAAACCAGCTCCCACTACACCTTTATCAACCTGTATGTTTGGTCAGATTATAAGAGAGATTATTCCAAAAGGATTAGTCAATATACTAACAGATGAAAATGAACTTGGCCCTATGATAACTAGCCACCCAGGTATAAATAAGATTTCTTTTACTGGATCTACGGAAACAGGAAAAAAAGTAGCAGAGAGCGGTGGTCCTTCCTTGAAACGCCTAACTCTAGAATTAGGTGGTAACGATGCTGCAATTGTTTTAGAAGATGCTGTTCCTTCAAAAATAGCTGAAGACATCTTTAATTCAGCAATGGCAAATACAGGTCAGGTGTGTGCCGCAATAAAGCGACTATACGTACATCATAGTGTTTATGAAGAGATGTGCAGTGCTCTCAAAGATCAAGCAGACAAAGCAATTATTGGTGATGGTTTTAAGCAAGGTATAAATTTTGGTCCACTTCAAAATAAGAAACAGTATGAAAAAGTTATTAATCTCATTAAAGAAGCAAAAGAAAAAGGGAAAGTTATATCAGGTGGAGAATTCTCAGAAAACCCGGGTTTTTTTATACCTATAACAATTATTAGAGATATAGAAGACGGTATAAGTCTGGTAGACGAAGAACAATTTGGTCCCGTGTTACCCATAATTAAATACAGCGAGCTTGAAGAAGTAATAGAAAAGGCCAACGGGTCTAGTTATGGTTTGGGAGGTTCAGTTTGGGGTGAGGATATAGATTTTGCAACACAAATTGCTAAAAGATTACAAGCTGGTTCGGTTTGGGTTAATCAACATGCAGCGATAGGTCCTGATATTCCTTTATCTGGAGCTAAGGAATCCGGTATAGGTGTAGAATGGGGGGAAGAGGGTTTAAATGAATTCTCACAAATTCAAGTTGTAAATGTAAAAAAATAATAATTAGAAAGGAAAAAAGATGACAACAGGTGTAGAAATAGTAAATCAAGCTCTAGAAATGTTAAAAGAAGGTGACTTTGAATCTTACGAGACCTTACTTGATGAAAATATGTATTTTAAAATGACTGGCAATACACCTTTGTCAGGCGAAGCACATAGTAAAACTGAATTTTTGGCTACAGTTGGTAGAGTAATGGATTACCTTAAAGATCCTATCAAGTTAGAATTAAAAGAAATAATTGATGGTGGGGATACCATAGTATCTATATCTACAGGTAGTTCTACAACAAAAAAAGGAGAAGCTTACAATAATGAATACTGCCATGTATGGAAGGTTAAAAATAATAAGATAGTTTCATTAATAGAATATCTAGATACTCAAATGTTGTCAGAAATGCTCAGTGAATAGTCTGGTACTCAAAATATAATCTTGGAACCAATTTCCATTCTTCTTACTACAAAAGGACATCCTTTTGATAAAGGTTCTTTTTTTCAATTATTTGACTCTTTCGAAAATGTGGAATACACCCATGTAGAACATCCGGCAGCTCAACTTATTCTCAATCCATTAAATGCTAAAGATTATTCAGTTTTAGTCTTTTATGACATGCCTGGTATAGACTTTCATGAAAATCATCCAGGAAAAGAAATAGCTCCAAGTAAAGAATTTAAAAAGGGTTTCCTAGATCTAGTTAAAATCGGTAAACCTATGCTCTTTCTGCATCACTCAATTGCCTCTTGGCCTAGTTGGGACGAGTATGGAGAAATTATTGGAGGAAGATTTCTATACAGATCTAAAAAAATAGAAGGTGAAGAAAAGCAAGATTCTGGATATCGACATGAAGTTAATTATAAAGCCAAGATTTTGATAGAACATCCTATAACTAAAGGCTTATCGTCTGAATTTGATATGTGTGATGAGTTATATCTAGCTGAAATTTTTGAAGATTCCATTACTCCTTTAATCAAAAGCGATTTCAGTTTTACAGACAAAAACTTTTTTTCAGCGACAAGCGCTATAGAAGGTCAAATGTATAGCAATAAAGGTTGGTCACATACAAAGGGTTACCCTTATGTTGCCTGGATAAAAAGTTACCTTAATAGCCCTATAGTTTATCTTCAGATGGGTGACTCACCCACGACATATCAAAATCCGTCATATAGACTTCTTGTAAAAAATTCAATAACTTGGCTTAATAGCCCTGAATCAAAGTTATGGATAAAAGAGAATAACGAATAATGAATTTATTAGAAAACAGACTAGCTGTTATAACAGGTGCTGCTAGCGGTATTGGAGAAGCCAGCGCTAATCTTTTTGCTGAGAATGGAGCTAAAGTCCTTGCCTTTGATCTAGATGACTCAATAATAGAAAAATTCAAAGATAATAATTCTATAACGGGTTTTAAGCTAGATATTGCATCTAGTTCAGCACCTGAGATAATCTCCAATACTATTCAAGAAGTTCTAGGTGGGCTAGATATACTCATGAATAATGCAGGAGTAGTCTCAGGAAGTCCTATAGAAGAAATGCAAGATGAGGAATGGGATAAAGTTTTTGCTGTAAATGTTGAAGCAACAATTAAAATCACACGTTGCTCTCTTCCGTATCTTAAAAAAAGTAAATTTGGAAGAATAATAAATATAGGTTCAATTATGTCCTCTCTGGGAGATGCAGGATTATCAGCTTATGCAGCTTCTAAGCATGCTGTTGCAGGATTAACAAAATCAATAGCTGCTGAAGTTGGTCCTGCTGGAATAACAGCAAATTATATTCAGCCTGGAGCTATAATGACTGGTATGACAAGAGAAGCTTTTAAAGTTAATGAATATAAGGATTTTTGGACAAATAGATCAGCAGTTAAAAGGTTAGGCCAACCTATTGATATTGCAAAGGGGGCGCTTTTTCTTGCTTCTGACTTAGGGGAGTTTGTTTCAGGTCATGGGTTAGTTGTAGATGGAGGAGCTTTAGTAGCTGGTTCTTGGTAAAACCTAAGTTGTTTTTTCTAAGAAATTAGTCCATTATTTACTTATAAAGAATTCCTTTTTGTTTGGGGGGAAGATAATGAAAAAAGTATGTTTGGAGTTTTATTACTTTCCTATGGCTTCTATTAACGAAACTATCTAAGGAGAAGAAATGGCTAAACATTGGAAGTACTATTCCGATCAAGATAAACAGACAGATCCTGATTATGGAACGGATATTATTGCTAAAGAAAGATATGTCTCAAAAGAATTTATGGATCTGGAAGTCGAGAATATCTGGAAAAAAGTATGGCTTATGGGGGGTCCCTTACTAGACCTACAAAATCCAGGCGACTACATTACAACAGAAATATTAGGAGAGCCTATCCTGATTTCTATGGGAGATGATAATAAAATTAGAGCTTTTTATAATGTTTGCCAGCACCGGGGTAATAGATTAGTCCATTCTATTAAAGGAAATAATTCTGAACATAGTTGCAGTTTTCATGGGTGGAGATACAACTCTAATGGTGAATTAAAATTTGCTCCAGATG
The DNA here is from genome assembly GCA_913045055.1 of uncultured Gammaproteobacteria bacterium. Lineage (GTDB taxonomy): Bacteria > Pseudomonadota > Gammaproteobacteria > Magnimaribacterales > Magnimaribacteraceae > CAJWPI01. The sequence continues at coordinate 58,189 of CAJWPI010000002.1, forward strand.
AAGAAACTTTCCCTCAGGGAATACCTTGTGACAAACTTAAATTAAAAGAATTACCTTGTGATACTGCTATAGGTTTTGTTTGGTTTAGTTTAAATAAGGATGTTGAGCCTTTAGAGGAATATCTAGGAATAATAAATGAACATTTAAATCCTTATCATTTTGAAAGGCAGTTTATAGTTAATGATGTAACTGTAGAGATGCCTTATAACTGGAAAACCTCAGTAGATGCCTTTAATGAAACCTACCACGTCGTCCAAACCCACCCAGAATTAACTAGTTGGATAGAAGATTTAGATATACAAATAGATTGTTACGATAAACACAATCGTTATTTGGTTCCTTTTGGAACTCCTAGTAGCCATATAAAAGATAAAAAAACTATTACAGATGATTTAAAGCTGTATATGGAGCAGGCAGGTATCGACCCCTCCAAATTTAAAGGAGATGCTACTGAAGTAAGAAGGGCTATCCAATTGCACAGGAGAAAACATGGGAAGGAGATGGGATACGATTTTTCTGAATTAAATGATGATCAACTATCTGATGACTTCCATTATTTAATTTTTCCAAATATTACGTTAAATATCTATCCTGAATCAATGATGTTGTTTAGACAAAGACCTCATCCAACTGACCCTAATCAGTGTCTTTTTGACCTCCAAAACTATGTTATGCAACCAGATGCTAACATTCCAGGAGTGACAGAAAGGGAAAGAAGAATTGGAGGAGGAAAGATAGCAAAAATTCCTGAACAACCTGAAAGGCCTTTACATAGACAATTTAAACATGGAGAAGAATCTTTAGGGTTGGTCTTAGATCAAGATGCCTATAACTTACCTAATGTTCAACAAGGTATGAATTCCGCAGGCTATGATGGTCTTTGGTTAGGATCCCAAGAGCTCAGAATAAGACATTTTCATGCAACTATTGATGATTACATTTATAAAAATAAAAGATAAAAGGAGAAAAAAATGGACCTAGGTTTAAAAGGAAAAAAAGCTATTGTAACAGGTGGCAGCAGGGGTATAGGTAAATGTGTAGCTGAGACACTTGCAGCAGAAGGAGTAGATATAGCTATTTGTGCAAGAAATGAAGAAGAAGTAAAAACTGCTGTTGATAGTCTTTCTTCTAATGGAAATAAGGTGACAGGAGGAGTAGCTGATGTAGGAGAAGGAGATTCTTATAAAGCCTGGATTGCTTCTGCTGTTGAAGAATTAGGAGGGCTTGATCTTTTTGTTGCTAACGTAAGTGCGGGAGGGGGAAATAATGAAGAGGAAGGCTGGAAAGCAAATTTTGAAGTTGATGTAATGGGAACTGTCAGGGGAATTGATACTGTAACCCCTGCCCTTTCTGAATCTAAAGGAAGTATTGTTATTATTTCAACAACTACTGCCATTGAGAATGGCCCTGGAGCTGGTGCTTATGGTGCTATGAAAGCTGCTTTAATGAACCTTTCTTCTACAAAATCACAAGAACTAGCACCACAAGGAATAAATTGTAATGTTGTTAGCCCAGGTCCTATCTATATAGAAGGAGGAGCGTGGAACTTTATTAAAGACAACATGGAAGACTTCTATAAAGCAACATTGTCAGCTATACCAGCCGGAAGAATGGGAGCAGCTCAAGATGTAGCAAATGCTGTAGTATTTCTAGGAAGCCCCGCAGCTGGATATATTACTGGAACTAATGTGGTAGTTGATGGAGGTTTCACTAAAGGGGTGCATTTTTAATGACAAATCCCAAAAAAATTAAAGCGTACCTTGTTGCAGGTGGAAAATATCATGATATAGATTTTGCTAGACTAGAGATTCTTAAGATCTTAGGTGAGGACGAGAGGATAAGAACTAGGGTCTCAGAAAACTATAGAGATATGGAAGCTATAGATGATTCTGATCTATTAATTACCTACACCTGTGATGTCATGCCGAGTCTAGAAGAACAAGAGTTTCTTCGAGAATACGTTTCTTCTGGTAAAAGATGGTATGCCTTACATGGCACAAATTCTATTCTTAGATTTCTCTCTGATGGTAGAGTTGAAAGCCCAAGATGGGCCCCACATTTCATGGAGACTCTTGGCTCTCAATTTATCTCTCATCCCCCTATTGAACCCTATACAGTTGAAGTAGCTGATCCAAAAAATCCTTTAGTAGAAGGAGTAGAGCCTTTTGAAGCTACAGATGAGCTGTACCTAATGGATCTGCATGGGAAACATGAGGTCCTGCTAGATACTGAGTTTGGTGGAACAACAGAGAACTTTGTAGATAGCGAATGGGAAAAAAGAAGATGGCCAGTCTTTTACATTCATCCAGTTGGTAAAGGAGCAGTTTTGTACCTTACTTTAGGTCACTGCAGAGGTCATTATGATATGGAACCTCTAATGGAATATTATCCTGAAGTAGAAAGATGTTCATGGGATCTACCAGTATTTTATGATCTTTTAAGAAGAGGTATTGACTGGGCAATAAATAATAAATAAATCTCAGCTAGATTATTAAAAAAATATCTGAAACTGGTTAAAGATTTTACTATTAATTAAAAACATGAATGAGCAACTAAAAAAACAAAAAAAACCCTCAAAAATAGGAGAAGCTCGTTCTCCGTATAAGAGCTATACAGAATACCTAGATGAGGATTCTCAGAAAGTACCTTCCTTACTGTTGGAAGAACATTTTGAGTATCTTGGATCTGATGACCTTTCAATGGAAAGATATACCTCAGAAGAGTTCTTTCGAAAAGAAGCTGAATGTATGTGGACTAGGGTTTGGCAATTTGCCTGTAGAGTCGAAGATATTCCAAATGTAGGCGATAGTTTAGTTTATGATATTCTTGATTGGTCCTTTGTACTAGTTAGATCTAGTAAGGATAAAATCTCTGCTTATTACAATTCTTGCTTGCACAGAGGAAGGAAATTAAGGACTCATAGAACATCTACACCTGATATTAAGTGTCCTTTTCACGGATATTGCTGGAATCTGGATGGAACTTTAAAACATACCCCGGCGGATTGGGATTTTCCTCATGTAAAAGAAGAAGAATGGAAACTTCCAGAAGTTAGAGTAGAAATTTGGGAGGGATTTGTATTTATAAACATGAATGATAAAGCTCCGTCTCTAGAAAATTATCTAGACCCTCTTCCGGAACATCATAAAAGATGGAATCTTGGAGATTGTAAAAAAGTTATTCATGTATCTAGGGTGGTTCCTGGAAATTGGAAAACTACAATGGAAGCCTTCATGGAGTCTTTTCATGCATCCGAAATTCATCCTCAAATTAGACCTTTTACGACAGATGAAAACGCACGTTATGACATCTACGGTGATCATATGAATAGAAACATAGCCCTGACTGGTAAACCAAGCCCTCACTCTGAAGAAGTAACTGAGCAAGAAATTTTGGATACTATTTTTTACGGCTCGGGTAGAGTTGAAAATGAAGATAAAGTATTAGTACCCGAAGGTGAAGAAGCTAGAAAAGTAGCTGCAAGAGTTATGAGAGAAAACTTAACAGCTGTTAATGGTCATGATTTTTCAGATAAGTCAGATGCAGAAATGTTAGATGCATTGGTCTACAACGTTTTTCCTAACTTTTCTCCTTGGGGAGGATTTCCAAATAACTTAATTTATAGATTTAGACCAAATGGAACTAGAGTTGATTCGTCTATAATGGAGGTGATTTTCTTGGAAAGAAATAATAAAAATCCTCAATCAGAGCAAAAATATGAACCTCTACCAATAAAGTATTTAAAAGAAGATCAAAGCTGGGCAGATGCAGAAGAACTTGGTGGTTTAGGTCTTATCTTTGACCAAGATATGTCTAATATTCCTGAAGTAGAGTCTGGAATGCGTACATCAAAGAAGGGGAAAGTAACTCTAGCTAATTATCAAGAGAGCAGATTACGCCATTTCCATCAGACAATAGATAAATATATAGCTAAAGGACCTTTAAAACCTTAATGTTTATACATTTAATAAAAAGAAAATCTTGTTGATTTGTATAAAACTTAATAGGAGTTGATCTAATGCTTGCTTTGCCTAAAACGAACCTAGATTCTTATATTAAATATTTTTTTGGGATTCTGATAATAATCCTTTTAACTTCTTGTTCAGAAGAAAAGGTTGTAGGATTCTTAGAAGGAGTAGGAGAAGTTACTGAGAAGCAAATACCAGAAGAAATAATCAAAGAACGTTCAGAAATTCAAAAAATTGCTTCTTTAAAGAGAGTTAATAGGTCTAAAGAAATACTTTTTGGGGATTTACATGTGCATAGTACTTTTTCAACAGATGCAAATCTATGGAGTTTGCCTATTCAATACGGTAGGAATGAAGGGGCCCACCCAGTAGGAGATGCTTGTGATTATGCAAGATTTTGTTCCTCAGTAGATTTTTGGTCAATCAATGATCACGCTGAAGCAACTACTCCTAGAAAATGGAAATCAACAAAAGAATCTATTCGAGCTTGTAATGCAGTGTCTTTAGATAAAAAAAACCAGGACATGGTAACCTTTCTTGGATGGGAATGGACCCAAGCTGCAGTTAATAGAAATGAACATTACGGACATAAGAACATTATTCTTTTAGAAGAAGATGATGATAAAGTCCCTTTGAGGCCAATAGCATCGACAGGTACGGGTAGTGATTTTATAAGAGGAAGAGTGCCTTTATTTGATATATCAGAAGGAGTGGCAGATTTAATCTCTTCAAAAGAAGATAAACAAAGACTTGCTAACTTTGCTGTTTTCAATCAAGAATACAAACCTATTCCAGATTGCTCTGGAGATGAGTCTTTATGGGATGAATTTTGTTATGAAGACGCCTCTACTCCCTCAGAACTATTTTTAAAACTTGAGAAACTAAATGTAGAGCACTTGGTTATACCCCATGGAAATGCATGGGGAATTTATACCCCTACAGGTCAATCCTGGGATAAACAACTTTCTGAAGTGAATCCACAAGAAAATAGAGAACTACTTATTGAGGTGATGTCGGGTCATGGAAATTCTGAAGAATATAGAGATTTTAGAGCAGTTATTATTAACAGCGATGGAAACATAACTTGTCCTGAAAGTTCTAAAGATTATCAACCAACTTGTAGAAAAGCAGCAGAGATAACCTATAAAAGATGTTTAAAAGAAGGGAATGATTCAAATGTTTGTGATAAAAAAAGTAAGGAAATTATGCAAACATTTGCTGAAGCATCCGTAAACGATCGTCAACAAATAGTATCTGATACTACAATGGAAGAGTGGCTAAATGCTGGACAATGTACTGATTGCTTCCTTCCTGCTTACAACTATAGACCTAAAGGGTCTGTCCAATACTCATTAGCAAAAACCAATTTTGATAATCCTAATCAACCAAAAAATTATCGTTGGGGATTTATAGCTTCGAGTGATGTTCATAGTTCAAGGCCGGGTACAGGTTACAAAGAAGTATATCGATTGAAAAATACTGATGGCAATGGTCCTTCTAAACCTGAAGTTGCTTATGCTCTCCCTGGGTTATCTAGAAATCCAGATCTTCAAAGATTCTCATCTTTTCTTACAACCGGAGGACTTGCAGCTGTTCATTCATCGGGTAGATCGAAAGAAGAAATATGGAGTGCTCTTAACAAAAAAGAAACCTATGGTACAAGCGGAGACAGAATATTGCTTTGGTTTGATTTATTAAATTCTGCAAAAGGAGAATTGCCGATGGGCAGTGAAGGTTCTGTAGACGTTGCCCCAACTTTTGAAGTAAGTGCAATAGGTGCTTTTATTCAAAAACCTGGCTGTCCAGAGTTCTCTGTTAATTCTCTAAGTCCAGAACGTCTAGATAAATTATGTGGTGGTGAATGCTACAACCCTTCAGATGAAAGAAAAATCATTTCACGTATAGAGGTTATTCGAATACTCCCGCAAATATCAGAAGGGGAAGATATTAATAATCTAATACAAGATCCCTGGAAAGTTATGAATTGTCCTAAAAACCAAGATGGATGTACCGTGCAATTTGATGACCCAGAATTTATTAATCTAAACAGAACTGCTATTTATTACGTAAGGGCTATACAGGAACCTTCTTTAGCTATTAATGCAGAAAACTTAAGATGTGAATTTGATGAAAAAGGGGAATGCATAAAAGTTAATCCATGTTATGGGGATTATAGAACATCACAAGATGATGAATGCCTAGCTCCTAATGAGGAGAGGGCTTGGTCATCACCTATTTTTGTTAATAAAATATCAAAGACTGCTAACTCTTCTGGTAAATAGGGTCTAGCGGTGCTCTAGCACCTCTATCAAGCTGCTCTTTTGCTGGGCCTTCGTTCCAAGTATCTGTTGAAGGATCAAGCCTATTCCAGTCATAAACTGCATGACGATGAGTAATAGCCCACAAACCATCTCTCTTTTCTAAATTGTCTATATATCTTCCAGCAGCAACCATATCTGAATCTCCTTCTTCGTTGTTTAATCTGTGAAAAGCAAGAAAATAACTTTCGGTCTTGGCTTTGTCTCCTTCGAGATCTATTAAAATATTACATATACAGTGCTGAGTAGCTTCCATAGTCTTCAGTAGAGGAATTACCCATTCTATGAATTCTTTTGCAGTACCTTTAAAATGACCATGATCATCTGTTGCTCCTTCATGAAAGCATTCAGTAAGAAGATTCTCATCACATCTATCTATACCTCTTGCAAGTTTATATATAACATCTTGTATCTCTAATTTATCTGCCGTTATCTCTAATCTTTTAATTGATTCTTTCTCCATAATCTCTCCTTCTTTAAGAATTATTTTTTTAGTTGTTGAAAAATATTGGAACTGCAGAATGGCCTTTCACAAATTCACTATAAAGATATTTTATACCATCATAATTAACTTGATAATTTGGAATGTTCTTAAATATATTTTCAAGAATGACTCTACCCTCTAATCGTGCTAAGTGTTCTCCGACACATTTATGTATACCTATTCCAAAAGTAATAGCGCTGGATATATCTCTATAAATGTTATATTGATCTGGTTTTTTAAAGACTCTTGGATCCCTTAATGCAGAGGCAAATAACATCATAACTTTATCTCCTACTTTAAGAGTTTTATCATAAAACTTTCTATCTTTAATAACTGTTCTGCCGAGCATATTGTTAGGATGAGCATACCTTATAGTCTCACTGTAAGCATTAGGGATTAAGGAAGGGTCTTCTTTAACAGCTTTTTTAAAAATTGGGTTCTTGTCGAGTAATAATAAAGTATTTGAAACCGTTAAAGGTACTGTATCTGAACCTCCTATTATCATAGTCATTACTAAGTTAGCTATTTCCTCATCAGAATACTTTCTGCCTTCAACTTCGGCATCTAACCAAATAGATAAATGGTCTTTTTCTCCATCCTTTGGAGCATTTCTTCTTCTTTTTATAAATTGCATTATTAAGGAAATAAGCTCAACCATTGCCTTTGATCCTTCTTCTGTTGTCCCTATCTGCCCCGGTTTTCTAGTCCAATAAATTCTTAGAAGATCTCTTACTTTCTTTGCAAGAGAATCTGGTAGACCAATAAAACTGCTAACTAGCCTTAACGAGGCTGGCAATACTAAATCGTGAATTACTTCAAAATTTCCTTTATCTAGAAGCGGAGCCATAAAATCTATTAAAAACTCTTTTGCCCTTGGCTCAAATTCAGAAATTTTTCCTCTTAAATATTCAGGTTGAATTAAACTTCTGTGAGATTTATGTCTTGGTAAATCCATTAAAGCAAAAGTTTCAGCTCCAGTAGGTTCCCCCAAGAGCAATTGACTGGTGGTCACTCCTTTTTCCACACTAAAATGCTCGTAATCAGTACTAATGGCTTTAACATCTTCGTAACGAGAAAAAAACCAACAATTATATTTTTCACTATAGTAAGCGGGTTCTTCTTCGCGAAGCTGAGTAAAAATAGACCTATCACCAGACATAAAATCTTCTTTATAGGGGTCAAAATCTATCATTTTTTAATTTTGTTTGCGTGCTGGACCATCTCAAAGGATTTCTGGGTATCCATATATTCCCTTGCTTCTATAATTTTCTCTCCTTCAAATCTTAAGAAATAATGATATTCATTTTCATAAGGAACACCGTCTGAAAATTCAGCCTTTCCTTTTGCAGTAACAGAAGCCATATTCCCATCTACCAAAATAGTCTCAACTTCTATTTGTAACCCCTTTGGAAAAGCCTTCAACAACTCAAATCCTACACTTCCAAGAGATTCTAGATTATGAAATCCTGAAATTACAGAACTTCCAGGAATCCAATAATTTATATTAGGATGATAATATTCCTCAAGAACTTTTTCTGAATTTCCTTCATTAACAGCCTGGAAGAAGCCTAGAACTATTTCACGAGTTTTATCTTTATCCATGTTTTACTGTATTTCCTCCCCTCTTATGGGCAAGTCTGAAAATATATAAAGCTCATCTAAAAGTTTCATAATTTTCTTTGATTCATTTGCAAGATTTTCATTTGGACCTTCCTGTACCAAGGTTAAGAATTTATCTAATTGATGACTAAAAGTGCTTTTACTCGAAAAACTTTCTTCTTTTGTTATATTATCTTTCCCTCTTAAGCAAAGTTTTCCCCACTCGCTTCTCACATAGTTATCAATTTTTAAGCTACCCTCTTCTCCTAAAAATTCTATCCATATCTCCATATCTTTTTTTGATTCTAATGAAGAATAAATCTCTGCTTTCGTCTTTCCCCCTATTAATAACTCAGCTTTACTTTTAATATCTATTCGAGAATCTGTTTTGTCCCTTTTTACTTCCGTGGATACTATTTCAGGAAAGTCTTCAAAGAAATGCACTAAGGCATGCACTAAATAGCATCCAGGATCCATAAATGCTCCTCCAGATAAGTTGTAATCAAACCTAATATCAGGTCGTGGTATGTTGACAGTAAATCTTCCCTTTATTTCTTTAATCTCTCCAATATCTCCCCTTTTTATTATTTCTTTTGCTCTTATGAAAGTTGGATGAAAAGAATGATGATATGCATCTAAAAGAATTAAATTCTTATTTTTTGCTAACTCAAATAAACTAAATGCTTCAAAGCCGTTTGAGCAAAGGGGTTTTTCGCACAATACATGTTTTCCTGCTTCCAGAGCTTTTACAGCCCATTCATAATGAAGACCATTGGGTAAAGGTATATAAACAGCCTCAACATCCTTATCAATAATTAGAGAGTTATAATCACTATAATATTTCTTAATAGAATGAACTTGTGCATAATCTTTAGCTATAGATTCTTCTCTAGAAGAAACTGCAATAACCTTAATCTCTGGATGATCTTGAGCAGGCCTTATTAAACCTTCCTCCAAAATTTTTGCTATTCCTAAACTTCCAAATTTCATAGTTTCATATTTAACTTTTCACTGGCACAATTAGACCATGTTGAATGAAAACAGCCTAGTGTTATGTGGTGCCACTATAGGCTCAAATAGTTTTGAAGATCTAGTTAGAGCAGCTAACTTAGGGGGTTTTGATGCCATCAGCTTGATGGCAACTTTCTACGAAGATGCATTATCGAGAGGCCTTACAATTAATGATATGGAAATTATACTTAATGATAATGGTATAGTCATAGCGGAAGTTGACGCCCTCTTATCATGGCTCCCTGGTTCTGCTCCAGAAAAGCAAGCCTCCAAATATGAATGGGAAAACTATAGTAAGAATGAAGAATTATTTTTTGATATGGCAACTTCTTTGGGTGCTAGATCAATTAACATAGCTCAAGCATGGGGTCCTCAACTTCCTATAGAGGAGGTATCAGAAGCCTTCTCTATTCTATGTGAAAAGGCTATAAAGTATGATCTACTTATCTCTTTAGAGTTTCTTCCTTGGTCTGGAATACCTAACCTTGACTCTGCCTACGAGGTAATTAAATATGCAAACCAACCCAATGGAGGATTAATGATCGATACTTGGCATCATCATAGATCTGGAGGAAGTGTTGAGGATCTTCTTGTCATACCTGGCAATAAAATAATAAGCACTCAAATAAATGGTGTTCTGAAAGATAAATGGGAAGATATTGTACAAGAAACTATTTCTGCTAGATTGTTACCTGATGAAGGTGTAAATGATGTAATAGGTTTTATAAAAAATTTAGACCTAATTAAAAGTAAAGCCCCTATAGGGGTAGAGATATTTTCTGAAGAGCTATATAAACTACCAAAAGAAGAAATTGGAAAAATAACTGGTTACTCAGTAAAGAAAGTGGTTGATAAAGCTAGGAAAGATACATGAAAAGAAAAAAACAGCTAGAAGGGAAAATAGCTCTCATTACGGGGGCCTCACAAGGCCAGGGAAAAGCAGAAGCCAGGCTCTTTGTTGAGAGAGGGGCTAGAGTAATCTTAGCGGATATCAACGAAAAAAAAGGCGTAAAATTACAAAAGGAATTAGGTGCTTCGGCAGAATTCTTTAAGCTAAATGTTGCTTCTGAAGAAGACTGGAAAGAGTTAATAAAAAACATAAAAGCTACATTTCATCACCTTAATGTTCTTATTTGTAATGCAGGGATTTCTCCTGCTCCTAAAAATATTGAGAATCTAAAATTAGAAGAATATCTAAAAGTAGTCAACACTAACCAAATAGGTACATTTTTAGCTATAAAATCATCTTTATCTCTTCTAAAAAAAGCTAAAACAGCTTCCATAATAACTATTTCCTCCACAGCAGGACTAAATGGTGTAACAGGACTTGCCCCTTATGCTTCCAGTAAATTTGCTATCAGAGCTTTAACTAAAGTAGCTTCTCTTGAATTGGGACAATACGGAATAAGAGTAAATTCCATACTTCCAGGACCAATAGATACCGAAATGCTAAGACCTGAAGGAGAGTGGGGAATTGATATGAGAAAAGCTCTGGCTAATTCTAACCCGTTAGGAAGGATAGGAACCCCTACTGATATAGCAGAAATGGCAGCTTTTTTAGCTTCAGATGCTAGCTCATTCTGTAATGGGGCAGATTTTGTTGTCGATGGTGGGATACTTGCAGGAACTTTCTCTCCTCCTGACTCAACAGACCCTTGGGAAGCTTAATTTCCTGTCTTTTAATTAAAAGCGTCCATATCTAAACCGCCAGGTACTACTTCTTTAGACTCATAAAAGAAAGCAGTAGTCTTATCAACTGGATTTTCTTCTAAGGCAGCTTGAAACTTTAGCATGTGAGGAGTTTGAAAATGGTCTTCCAGATCTTTCATGCTATCCCATCTTTCAGTTATTCTTAATACATTTGGATTATTAAGCTCAACACTAAATACATAATCTTGACACCCTTTTTCCTTAAGTGTTTCTTGTTCCATTTCCTCTATAGAAGATTTTATCTTTTCTATATTTGAAGAATTTGTTTCTAAAATAGCATTTACAGTAATCATATTTAATTCCTCTAATTATAATTTTTTGGATTCATTGTAAGAAAGAGTCTGACCCTTTTTCTCTTCATAACCTTTTTTTAAAACAACTTTGTAACCATCCACACTAGAAATTTCTTTAATACCATCAATATGCATCTTTTTATCTTTGAATTCAGTAATCCCGAGTGTTTTGGTCTTCGCTTCTTTTACATCAGTAGCCGCTACAAAGAAATTCATATGAGATTCATACAAACCCTCCCCTACAGAAGGATCGTAAAACCCTACATGAACCATATATAGATTCATCTAATTAGGATTCCCATCCTCCTGGTGCATCTGCATCAGGAGTAGCAGCCCACATTTTATCTCCATCGTAAACTATCTTTTTCTCACTTTTAAATTCAAAGATAACTCTACCTGGAGAATCTAAAAATTGAGCAAATTGTTCTCTCTTTGCTTGAGAAGCTTGCCCATAAAGCCTTTCTGCAAGAGCAGGATAAAACCAATCGTTAAGTTCTTTATCTCCTTCATGAATAACACAAAAACCTTTGTAGGTGACTGTTTTACCTCCTCCCATTTCTGTGCCAGTACTTGTTACACAAATGCAGCTCCTTCCATCTCTTCTAATAGCAGGTACTCTCACTCTATGTTTAGTTGCAGTCAACCATAATTTATCTTCATGTTCTAAATAACTCATTATTACCCCTATGGGGTGTCCTTCTTTATTGGTCCACATAAACGTACACTCATTCTGAAGTTCAATAAGTTCTTTCTCTCTTTCAGGATCTAGGGGGTACTGCGTTACATCTTCATAATCTTTTGCCATCTTGTTCATTTTTTCTCCTCCAAATACCTAATTCTAAACAAAAATTAACTAAAGACGAATACCTATACGATATAGAATCAAAATGTAAACCCAGTAAACACCACCAGTAGATAAAATAGAAATAAGCAGAGAGTAAATAAAATCTAGCTTATATCTTAGACAAAAGGCCAAAACTATAAAAAAAGTCAAAGATGGGGGAATCATTAACAAGATACTATTAGATAAATCTAAAATAGACTTTAAGTCCTTTGTTTCGTAATAAAACCAAGTAATGGCTAGAACTGAGGTTAAAGGAATAGAGGCCAGCACTCCTGCAAATAAGGTAGAACGTTTAGCTATCTCAGAGACAGCAACAACAATTATTGCAGTTATTAAAATCTTTGTTACTAAATACATGCTTTCAAATCAAGTTACTAAAATACATATAACCAGAAATAAAGTAATATTATAAGAGAAACTAAAGTTATAAATGGAAGAAGACCCTCAGAAAGCTGAAGAATTAGATTCAAAAAAACTTCAAGAGGCTATTGAAGCTTTAGACCCTCTAAAAAATGTTCAAGATTTAGCAGCTCTTGCAGCTGAAATGTTAGCTCAAGATGGAATGTCTACAAAATGGGATGATATCTTGCCAATGTTAGATAATGAAGAATTATCAGAACAATTAAGACTAGCAGCCCACATCATTTTTCGAGCTAGTTTAATTCTAGAAGTTTTAGAAAAATCTAATATAGAAGATCAAGACTCAGAAAAAAGTAATCTCGTATACAACACAATGCTAATGATGGATGCAGTTGAAGTAGCTAATTTAAAGGGTTATTTACCAAATTTATCAAAAATTAATTTTACTAGAATCAAAGGAAGGACGTCTTCAATAAAAACAGCTATAAAAAAAGAGAAGATAATTGATACTATTAGAGAGTTAGCCCAAAAGAATCCAGATAAGCGTATAACTTGGTTAAGAAAAAAAGCTTCTTCTATCTTGAGTAACAAAGGTCAGAAAGGATATAGTTACAGACAAATTTTAAGAGATACAAAAGGTTTAAAAATTAAGTGATTGGAGAAATTTTATGAGTAAAAACAAATTTAGATTTTCTTGGCAAGCTTTTGAAGCAAATTCAGCTCAAGAGTGGAAGGAAAAAGCAAAAAAAGCAGAGGACTCAGGCTTCTCTGCTTTTCATTTAGCAGACCATTATCTAGGTCCAGGTCCTGCACTTGAAGCAGCTGCCCATCCTGTACAGAACATAGCAGCAGTCCCTGCAATTATGTCAGCTGCCTCCGCTACAAATTCAATCAAAGTCGGTTGCAGAGTTTTTTGTACCAGCTACCGTCCAGCTGGTGTTCTTGCTAAAGAAGCAATGACTATAGATTTTCTTACTGAAGGTAGGCTTGAATTAGGGTTAGGAGCAGGTTGGGTAGCTAGTGAATATGAAGCTCTAGGTATAGCATTTGATCCTCCAGGTAAAAGGATAAAAAGATTAGAAGAAACAATTTCTATAGTTAAATCTCATATGAAGGGAGATAATCTTGATTTTACAGGTGAAGAAGTAAAAGCTACCGGTTACCAAAGTCTGCCTGCAGCTGTTAAAGGAAAAGTACCCCTAATGATTGGTGGAGGAGCTCCGAGAATTTTAGGGATAGCAGGACGTGAAGCAGATATTGTAAGCATTAATTACAATAACAGTGCTGGTCACTTAGCTGGTTCTAGAGAAACTGATACAGCTAATGAGACTCAAAAAAAAATCCAATGGGTAAAAGATGGAGCTGGCAATAGATTTGAAGAACTGGAATTAGAGATTGGTGCATATCTAACTGTAGTTACTGACAAACAAACCGAGACTGCTCAATCCTTTAGTGAAATGCTGGGAATGTCTGAGGAAGAAATACTCTCCTTCCCTCACGCTTTAATAGGATCAGTTGATTATATTTGTGAAGAGCTAGAAAAAAGAAGAGAACTTTATGGAATAAGTTATATCTCTTTTCCAGATAATGCAGCAGAGTCTGCCATTCCAATAGTTGAAAAGCTTTCAGGAAAATAAACTTATCTAGTTGATAGTTGTAAACCAAGCCAAGTTGCTAACAAGCATCCTATCGTGCTTATCAATATATAACCAAGAGCACTAGCCCAAAGACCTTGGCTGATAAGATCTAAGGTTTCTCTAGAAAAAGCTGAAAAAGTAGTGAAAGCTCCAAGAAATCCTAATATAAAAAAAGGCTGATAAAACTCTAACTGTTTGAAAAGTAGAGTATTTAGGACTATACCAAGAAAAAAACATCCCAATAGATTTACTGAAAGAATTCCTAAAGGGATAAAAGAAGAAGAAATTTTTGATGTAATTAATTCTGATGTTAAAACTCTAGAAACCGCACCTAAAGCTCCACCAAAAGCTATTAAAATATACCTCATTTTTCCTAATTATGGTGGGCCGTCTGCGACTCGAACGCAGGACCAATTCCTTAAAAGGGAACTGCTCTACCAAACTGAGCTAACGGCCCAAAAAATTGAGTACATTCTATAGCTTTAGTCTTTTGGATTCGACTTTTCTTCTCCTAATTCATAGGTATTTTTTGCTAGCTGGGCTGCACCTGAATCCGGATATTTGTTTATTAAATCGATTAAATAATTATTTGAGGCGTCTAACTGAAATAATTTTTTCTCAATTTCAGATAGTTTAAATAAAGAATCTGCAGCCCTAGGGTGCTGATCGTATTTATTAGCAACAACTAAATAATTTTCTCTTGCATCTTCTAATTTTAGTTGAGAAAGAAATAATTCTCCTGACCAAAAGTAAGCTTCAGGTGCATATTCGCCTTCAGGAAAATCAATGATTAGTTGTCTGAAGTTTTCAAGAGATTGAGCATAATTACCAGTTTGAAATAATTCTAAAGCTTCTTTATAAAGCAATATTTCCGGACCGGGTCCTATCAATGCTTCTTGTTCATATGAAAGTAATTTTTTTTCTTCAGAATTAGATTGAATTTTTAGTTCATGTAATCTTTGATCTAGATCCATATACCTTTGCTTCTGAAGTTCTTGTGACTTTTCTATTAAATAGGCATTTTCTTCAACTAAGCTCCTTAATGAAGCTATTTCTTGTTCTAATGCAACAATCTTTTGATAAATTAAATTAATAGCCTGATCTTCTTCTTTTGAAGATAAGCTTATTGAAAAAGCAAGTAAGAAGGATATTAGATAAGGTTGTATCTTAAACAATTATTCGTTAAAACTTAATAAATCTTTAAAACAGCTCGTCTGTTCTTTGACCAAGAAGTCTCGTTAGAGCCTGGAGAAACTGGCCTTTCTTCACCATAACTAACTACATTTACCCTTCTTGAGGAGACCCCATTAAGGATAAGAATCTCTGAAATAGCATTTGCTCTTTTCTCGCCAAGGGCAAGGTTATATTCCCTTGTTCCTCTTTCATCACAATGTCCTTCTATCCTTATTCTTAAGGAAGTGTTCTTCTTCATTTGAGCTGCTATTTTTCTAGCCTCTCGAAGAGATTCCTCTCCTAAATTGTATTTGTCATAAGCAAAATAAACAGTACTAGATGATTTAATAACTGACTCTTTGTATGAACCAGCTGATACGGAAGAAACTTGTGATTCATTGCTTGTCTTCTCCAATATTGGTCCGACGGAACATCCACTTACACTGCAAAGTGCTATACCTAATGCAAAAAAAACTGCCAGTCCGTTCATAATGTCCTCCTTACAACATTATACTCCTAAACTTTCTAATTAACTAAGGGCGACCATGCAGGTTCCCTCACCTCTCCCATGATGGAGGGAAGGATAAATTTAGTTATATTATTAACCGTTATTCCTGCAAGAATACCTCTCTGATTCTTCTTTGTAGCATAAATAATAATATTCCCATTTGGAGAAATAGTAGGTGATTCATCAAGAAATGTATCAGTTAATATCTTCAAATTTCCATTTCTAATGTTTTGTATTGCTACATGAAAAAGACCCTTTCTTCTATGAATCAGAGCAATATGTCTGCCACCAGGAAGATATCTACCTCTTGCATTGTAACTACCTTCAAATGTTTTCCTTTTTATCCTTCCATTAGAAATAGTTAATTCATAAATCTGCGGAGATCCACTTCTATTAGAAGTAAAAAGAATTTTCTTTCCATTACTTGACCATGTAGGTTCTGTATCAATCCCGAAATGATCAGTTACTTGCCTCCAAGAATTCTTATTTAAGTCGTAAATATAAATATCAGGATTACCTGATTTTGAAAGAACTGCAGCTATATATCTCCCATTTGGAGACCAAGAAGGGGAACTATTTATCCCACCTGAAGATTTAATAGATTGCCTTTTTCCAGAAGCAAGTTCTTGAATAAAAATTTGTGAAAAACCATTTTCAAATGATACGTAAGCTAATTTTTTAGAGTCTGGTGACCAGTCAGGAGACATTAAAGGTTGTGAAGAAGAAAAAACTAAAGAGTTATTTTCTCCATCAATATCAGAAACTTTAAGATGATACTTCTCTTCCTGAAGCTTTGGTTCTTCTATATACGCTATCCTGGTTGTAAATATACCTGGAATTCCATTAATCTTTTGATAAAACCTGTCACTGATCCTGTGAGCTAATTTTCTCCAAGAATTAGATTGGCTACTAATTAGACCGGTATATAACCTTTTCTCTCTTGATATATCAAAAATATTATAAGAAACCTTGATTTCATTATCTTTCTCAGATTCTTCAAAGGAACCGATCAATAAGTAATTAACTTTTAATAGCCTCCAATCCCTATAAAACACTTCTTCTTGATTAGATGGGTAGCTCAACATATCTTCTGATTTAATGGCTTCAAATTCTCCAAAAGACTCAAGGTCTTTGGTAATAATTGAATGAAGTTTAAATTTTTGAGTAGAGGAAGAGTTTTGAGAAAAAGGTACGATTGCTATCCTTATGGGCTCTCTGATTCCTTCAGTTATCTCTATCTTTAATTGAGAAAATATTGCTTCAGAAGTTAAAAGAAGAAATATTGATAAAATCTTTAATCTTACAGAAAATTTATTCATTCCTTCGGATTAAAGATAAGAGTAAGATTTCTAAAATACTCTTCAAAAAGATGTCTTGGCATTTGGATTCCTTCAAATTGCCCCACTTTCTCAACTGCTATAAGAGCTGATCTATCAAAAGCTTCACTTCCACTTCCTCTGTTTATTCTCACATCAATTATTTCTCCTGTAGGGACCAAAATAATTTTTAATTCAACTGACATGCCGGGTTTAGCTGATGGGGGTTTATTCCATCTCTGCATAACCTGATTTCTTATTAAGTTTGAATATAAGGATACCTTCTCAAAACTAGTACTTTCAGTCTGGCTGTCTTTATTGCTTAACATCAAACTTTTTATTTCTTCTAAAGCTATTCTTGGATCCTCCTTAGATATGGGAACAGAAATTTCTTTTTCTACTACCTTATTTTTTGATACCGAAATTATATTTTTTTTAACCTCTTGCTGTTTTATTGACTTCTCTTTTACAAGAAAAACGGGTATTGGAGAAGGTGAAGAAAGGGTGTAATAATTAAGCTTGAAACCGAAAATATCTGCCATAGAAAGTATAAGGCCTAAGTGGAGGAGAAAAGAAATAAATAAGCCTGGGTAATAATTACTCATTAGACTTTCTTGATGGGCTTGTTATTAACCCGACATTATCCACACCCGTGTTTTGAAGTTCTGACATAAGACTTATTATTCTTTGATATTCCACCTGTCCATCTCCTCTGACAACTACCTGTAGAGAAGGATTAACTTTAAGAATGCTAGAAATTTTCTCTGAAAGTTGTATAAGAGCTAGAGGTTCGTTCTGACTAGATTGAATTTCCAAATAAAATTGCCCTTTAGAATCTACTGAAATAATAAGTGGATCTTGTTGTTCTCTTGGTAAGGGTTCATTTGAAGCCTCTGGGAGATTTAGAAGTATTCCTTGTACCATCAAGGGTGCTGATACCATAAAAACAACCAATAGAACTAGCATGACATCTATGTAAGGAACTACATTTATATCTGAAACTAACTTTCTCTTCCTCATGCCTTATTCTTACGCTCTTCTCTATTTAAAACTGATGAAAACTCCTCAATAAAACTTTCATATAGAGAAATCAGAGCATCTATCTTAGATGCAAACCTGTTGTAAGCGATTAAAGCAGGAATTGCAGCAAACAATCCAACAGCGGTAGCTATTAGAGCTTCAGAAATTCCTGGAGCAACTGCTGTAAGTGTAGCTTGATTTGCTTCTACCAAGCCCCTAAAGGAATTCATAATCCCCCAGACTGTACCAAATAAGCCAATATAAGGGCTAGATGAGGCTACAGTAGCTAAAAATGGAAGATTCTTCTCTAATAAGGTTTGCTCATGGTTTAGTGAAACACGCATACTTCTTTGAACACTTTCTAGTATCAAATCTGATTCAAGGTTTTGAGACTTGTATTTCTTATAATCTAAGTAACCTGATTGAAAAATGCTTTCTGCTCCTAAGGGAATATGGCCTTCCTCTTTTCTAATTTCCATAATTTTCTCTACACCTATATCTGACCAAAACATTTCTTCAAAATCAGAGAACTCTTCTTCTGATCTTTGAATGTAAAGCCATCTTTCAAAAATCACCATCCATGACAAGATAGAGGCTATTAGCAGAAGCGTAATAACAGACTGGACTATAAAGCTCGCATTTAGAAATAAATCTATAACTGAATTATCCATAATATTTCTTACAATAAAGTTTTCATACCCTTTAGTAAATAGGAAGGTAGAGGGGCGGGTTTAAATTCTTCTACACCCAAACAACCGCATTGAATGAAAGCCTTGCAAAGCGCTTCTCCTGAAGTTAGAAATACTTCTTGTGAGAAATCAAAACTAACCTTACCTAACTTTATAAGTTTAGTCTTTATAACAATACTGTCATCAAGACTTGCTGGTTTGATGAAGTCTATACTGATATGTCTAACTACAAATATAAAACCTTCTTTCATTAAAGTTTTCTGTCCATAGCCGACTTTTCTTAAATATTCTGTACGAGCTTTCTCAAAGAATCCAAGATAGTTAGCATAATAAACTACCCCCTGAGCATCCGTATCCTCATAATAAATTCTTAAGGTTAATTCGTGACTCAATTGTTTAAATTATGATTAAGAATATCTTCTTGATATAGCTCTTTAAGTAGAAAAATAAAATCTTCCCACAACAAATCTGCAGTAAATGGAGCCGTTAAGGATATAGAAGGATTTATAGCACCTAAAGGGATTCTGACCTTAATAGGCCTTCTGTTGAATTTATATACTAAAGCAGGTATACCACGATCTTGAGAAGAGTCTAAAACTTGTTGCCACCAAGCTTCCAGCGGCTCAGCACCTGCACCATACCTTTTACATTCTATATACCATCTTCCCAAAATAAGATCAGGTAGGTATTTTTCTCTAGTCTGTTCTAATATTCTCTTGATGGAATTAGAGAGATTTAAATCTGTATTTAATAGATTAGCTATTTCTCTCTCAAAAGAAGCACCTTTATTTCTAGAATTTGTCATAACTAGTTCAAATGCTCTATTATTTCTTCAGGAAAATCTGCGTTTGAATAAACATTCTGTGTATCATCTAAATCTTCTAGAGTTTCTAAGAGTCTATAAATTTTTACTGAGGTTTCTAGGTCTGTACTAACACTAGTTTCTGCTACTAAGCTTATCTCTGAATCTAAAGTCTCTATTTCTGCTTCCCTTAAAGCTCTATTAACAGATTCAAGATCTTGAGGGAGTGTGGTAATAGTGAAAGTTTTATCTGCATTCTCTTCTATATCTTCTGCTCCTGCTTCTACAATAATCTCAAAAACATCTTCAATGTTAGAATCTCCTTGAATTTGGATTAAACCCTTTTTACTAAATAAGTAAGAAACTGAACCATCAGTTCCTAAATTTCCGCCAGCTTTAGTGAAGGCATGTCTAACTTCTGCTACTGTCCTATTGTTATTATCTGTCATAGCTTCAACAATTATTGCTACTCCTCCAGGACCATATCCTTCTAATAAAGTTTCTTCTAAATTATCAATATCTGTACTGCCTGATCCTCTTTGGATAGCTCTTTCAATTGTATCTTTAGGAATATTAGCTGACAAAGCTTTATCCAAAGCACTTCTTAATCTAGGGTTATCTTCTGCAACTGGTCCTCCTAGTTTTGAGGCTACAGTAAGCTCTCTGATAAGGCGAGAGAAGATCTTACCTTTCTTTGCATCTTGTCTACCCTTTCTGTGCTTTATATTTGCCCATTTTGAATGCCCTGCCATAATTAGTCATCCTTATCTACAATTAAGCGTAATTCATTTAATTGTTCCAACGAAGTTTCTCCTGGGGCATTAGTCATCAAGCAAGAGGCCGTCTGTGTCTTAGGAAAAGCTATCACGTCTCTTATAGAATCAGAATTCGTCATAAGCATTATTAGTCGATCTAGACCAATAGCTAATCCAGCATGAGGTGGACAGCCATGTTGTAATGCTGATAAAAGAAATCCAAACTTTTTCTCTGCCTCTACCGAATCAATTCCTAACACTTTTAAAACAGATAGCAGCATTTTATGGTCATGAATACGAACAGACCCCCCTCCTAATTCTATTCCATTGAGGACGATATCATAGGCATCTGATAAACAAGTTAAGGGGTCCTTCTTAAGTTCTTCAATAGTGCATCTAGGAGCTGTAAAAGGATGATGTAACGGAGTTATTTCATTGTTTAAGTTAAGTTCAAACATTGGCCAATCTATAACCCAACAAGGTGACCAAGCCGAAGTTAATAAATTTAAATCTTTAGCTAACTTATCCCTCAAAGCAGATAATGAGTCATTAACAATTTTAGTTTGACCTGCTCCAAAGAAGATGATGTCTCCTGCCTTAGCGTTAAGTTTTTTTAACAGGTTATTTATAAGTTCATCTTCCAAAAATTTAACTATTGGAGACTGAAGGCCCTCTTTTCCTTTCTTAGGGTCATCAACTTTTATATATGCAAGGCCTTTTGCCCCAAATTTACCTACAAATTCAGTGTATTCATCTATTTTCTTTCGAGTAAATTCTTCACTGCCTGCAACAGATAAACAGGCTATTCTTGATTCTTTGGAATCTGCAGCTTCTCTAAAGACTTTAAATTCTGTATTCTTAAAAAGATCTTTTATTTCTAGAAGCTCTAAAGGATTTCTTAAATCAGGTTTGTCTGTGCCAAATCTTTCTATTGCATCAGAATATGTAAGAGTTAAGAAATTACCAAGTTCAACTTTCATCACTTCTTGAAAGATTCTGCTTATCAAGTTTGTTACAAGTTCTCTTATATTCTCTGCAGTTACAAAAGAGCACTCTAAATCAATCTGAGTAAATTCAGGTTGTCTATCTGCTCGAAGATCTTCATCTCTAAAGCATCTAGCAAACTGATAGTATTTCTCAAACCCTGAAGCCATTAAGGTTTGTTTAAATAATTGAGGAGATTGGGGTAAAGCAAAAAATGAGCCAGGGTAAGTTCTGCTAGGTACTAAGTAGTCTCTTGCACCTTCAGGGGTTGCTTTGGTTAATAGAGGGGTCTCTATTTCAACAAACTCATTTTTATCAAGAAAATTTCTAATAACCATGGAAGTCGAAGATCTAAGTCTAATATTCTTCTGCATTTCAGCCCTTCGTAAATCTAAAAATCTAAACTTTAAACGGGTATCTTCTCCTACAGAAGCATACTCATCTAATTGAAAAGGAGCAGGAATAGAATCATTTAAAATAAGAAGATCAGAACCTATTATTTCTACTTTCCCAGTCTCTAATTCTGGATTTATTGTTCCTGTTGGCCTTTCCCTCACCAAGCCTTTGGCATAAAGAACAAACTCATTTCTGCAAGATTCAGCTAGGGAAAAATTTTCTTTATTATCAGGATCAAAGACAACCTGTACTACACCAGATTCATCCCTAAGATCGAAAAAGATTACTCCTCCGTGATCTCTCCTTTTATTTACCCAACCTACTACTTCTACTTCTGTGCCAGCAAGCTTTGAATCTATTTTTCCACATTTATGGGTTCTATAAGACATAATTATTTCTTATCCTTCCTTAACTTTAGTTTTCTCTCTCTTTTCTTTTTTATTCTTACTTGAATCTTTAGTGTTCTTTTTGTTGCTGTTGTTAGTTTTAACAGCTTCCTTTTTGCTATCTTCTTTTGCTATATTTTTTTTGTTACCGGTCTTAAAATCTGTTTCATACCACCCAGATCCTTTTAATCTAAAAGAAGGAGCTGTAGGCAATTGAATAAGTTTTGGATTCTTCAGTTTAAACTTATCCAACTCAGATATTTTCATTTGAAGTTCAAAGATCTCCTCAGATTTTCTATCTTTAAAAATATATGTGGGCATAAATAGCTATTTTTTTTCAAATTATACCAATTTAAACCTTATTAGCTCGTTAACTAAAAGATGAGGTGTTAATATTCATACTGATAAAGAAAATTTAATGTTAGCAAGTAAACTACTTTTAGCTACTCAAAGAGAAAACCCTTCAGAAGCTGAAACTATAAGTCATCAATTGATGATAAGAGCAGGTCTAATTAGACAAGTAGCTTCAGGAATTTATAACTGGCTTCCTACTGGAAAACTTGTTCTAAACAAGGTAGAAGAGATTGTTAGAAAAAACATGGATAATTCAGGGGCACTAGAAATGCTTATGCCTATAGTCCAACCTGGAGAATTATGGAAAGAATCAGGAAGATGGGAACAATATGGAAAAGAACTTTTAATCTTCGAAGATAGACATGAAAGAGAATTTTGTTTAGGTCCTACTCATGAAGAAATTATCACTAATCTTTGTAAATCTGAGATAAGAAGCCATAAACAATTACCTAAAACTTTTTATCAAATACAAACTCATTTTAGAGATGAGATAAGACCAAGATTCGGAGTAATGAGATCAAGAGAATTTATTATGAAGGATGCATATTCTTTTGATATTTCTCAGAAAGATATGGACTTAAGTTATGAGACCATGAGAAATGCTTATATAGATATATTTGATTCTTTAGGACTTGATTACAGGATTGTTAAAGCAGATAGCGGAGCTATTGGGGGTTCAGATTCTGAAGAGTTCCACGTTTTAGCTGAATCAGGAGAAGATCTTCTGGCTTTTAGTGATAAAAGTGATTATGCAATCAATGCAGAGCTTCTTGTTAATAGTCAAGATGACCAAAATCCAGATATTTTAGAAGGAAAACCTAGCCCTGATGGCAAAGGAAAATTGAAACTAAAAAGAGGTATAGAAGTAGGACACATCTTCAAATTAGGAACGAAATATTCTGAAAGTCTTAATTTAAAAATTCAAAATAACTCCACAGATATTTATCCAGAGATGGGTTGCTATGGAATAGGTATATCAAGAATTGTTGCAGCTGCAATAGAACAAA
>CAJWPI010000003.1 GCA_913045055.1 uncultured Gammaproteobacteria bacterium
ACTTTTTGAGAAAGACTTAAAACATAACCATCTTCTTCTAAGCCAGAACTTAATTCTTCTGTATCTTGATAAATAATACCTATCTGAGTTCTATTAAGAGGTACTTGAAAAGATACCCTGGTCGTATCGTAGCCTTTTAGTTCTGAATCAAAAGCAATAGCTGCGTAGAAAGAACTAGTTTTATAATTTAGAGATATGGAAGTGGAATCTCCAATACTATTGTCTTCTTCATCTTCAGTACCCTTGATAGCATTAAAAGTTGCAGAAAACCCGTCTCCTAAAGTAGGAGTTGTATAGCCGATAAATTCACTCATCCTATTTTCTCCTTGTAAAATATTTTTTATATCTCCTGCAAGGTCATTAAATAGATCAATTTTTGATTGAGACTTTTTTAAAGCTGTGTCGTGTGTTCCTAAAAATAAAGTTCCTAAAGAACTTTTAATTCCAATGAAGGTATTTCGCTGTTTAAGAACGCGCCCTTTTGATTCATCTGCTTTCCC
This sequence comes from uncultured Gammaproteobacteria bacterium, assembly GCA_913045055.1. Taxonomy (GTDB): domain Bacteria; phylum Pseudomonadota; class Gammaproteobacteria; order Magnimaribacterales; family Magnimaribacteraceae; genus CAJWPI01. Next base: position 501 of record CAJWPI010000003.1, read on the forward strand.
ATCCACTGGGTCTACTTCATATTCAGCTTGATAAATTAACTCTAGATCTTTCCTTAATTCTTTATTTCCTTTTATTCCTAATCTAGAAGCATTATTCTCCTCATTTAAATCTGTTCCGGCTATTGTGTCTTGGGATTCGAGTGTTACTAATAATTTTCCATAAGCAGTAGTATCAGATTGAACTGAAAAAGAAAGCAGTAAAGTTATTAATAGAAAAAGACCTTTAATCTTCATAAATTAGCTAGTCAAGAACAAGTAATATTTTTTTCATGATCACATTGTAAAAAAACAAGGTGACAATTAAATTAAACTTTGGTGACAATTAAATTAAACTTTGGTGACAATTAAAGAACGTGCTTTTAATATTCTTAGCACTAATTTATTATCTCTTTGTCTTATACAATGGCCTTAAATAAATGATTGAGTATGACGTATCAGAATATATAACCTTAAATAGAGCCCTCTACTCTGAAGAAAAGAGAAGATTGCATATTGAATTCTCAAAACTTCAAAAATGGGCTATAGATTATGAGAAGAAAATTGCTGTTGTTCTAGAAGGCCGAGACGCTGCCGGTAAGACTGATACTATAAATCTTCTTGCTAGACATCTAATTCCTGATCATTTTAGATATATTCATCTGGGTATCCCGACTAAGAATGAATCTAAAAGATGGTTTAAAAGATATAAACGACATATGCCAAAAGCTGGTGAAATAGTATTTTTTGACCGCTCCTGGTATACGAGAGCAACAGTTGAAGTAACTATGGGTTATTGCTCTGAAAAACAATACGCCAACTTCATGAAAAAAGTCGTTTCTTGGGAAGAAGATTTAATTTCTTCTGGAATAGATATTATTAAAATTTATTTATCTATTGGAAAAGAACAACAAAAATCTAGATTCCAAGAGAGACAAACTAATCCACTTAAACTTTGGAAGTTAAGTGAAAATGATTTGCGTATGGCAGATAAATGGGAAATATTTACTTTTTTTAAAAACAAGATGTTTGAAGAAACTTCTCATCATGCAGCACCTTGGGCTGTTATCAATGCAAACAACAAAATGGTGGCAAGATTAAGTGCGCTTAGATATCTTTTAAACGAGTTTGATTATCTAGGAAAAACGTTACACAAGCCTAAAAGCTGGACAACAAAGATCAATAATTATCATCTAGATATCAACGGTGTAGAATTTCAAAACTTGAGTTACACGCAATTTCAAACCCTAAGAAAATTATCTAGTGAAAAAGACCGTTGATAGAGACTATATTAAAATTGCTGCTATAGATATTGGCTCTAATGCAGTTAAATATAAGCAATATAGACTTAAGCATACATCCCTGAGAGGGCACCCTATAGAACTTGATACCTTTAGCCGTATTTCTATTAGGCTAGCAACAGATGTTCTCGAACTTGGAGAAATTAGTGAAAAAACATCTTCAAAACTAATCCATGAACTAAAAAGAATTATAAAAAAAGCAAAGAAAAGAAAAGTTGAATGGATTGGTATTTGTGCAACTTCGGCTATGAGGGGTGCAAAGAATAGCGCAGAGGTTTGCAATCTAATAGAAGAAACTACAGATATCAAAGTTAACGTAATAAGTGGTATACAAGAAGCCTACTATCTGAAATATACAAACTTAAGTTGTATAGAGTCTAAGCCAACATGCCCACTTATTGTGGATGTAGGAGGAGGAAGTACAGAAGTCCTTGTAAATTCTGATGAAGTATTATTCGATTCTTTTGATTTAGGGGCAGTGAGATGCCTAGAAAATAAGGACTACAGAGTAGAGTGGGACAGATTGTATGAATGGTTAGAAAAAGTTAATCATCTTCCTGTAGAAATGTTGGTAGGCATAGGAGGGAATATAAGATCTTTAATGAAACTTTTAAATAAAAAGAAAGGATATCCAGTAGATAAACAAGAATTGAAGAACCTTTTAATTGAATTAGAGAAACTTTCTATAGAAGAAAAGATCAACCAACTTGGTTTAGCAGAAGATAGAGCTGACGTTATTGTTCCAGCGGGTAAGATTTTTCTAGAAATTTTAGATAAGACTTCTATAAATTCTGTTTGCGCTCTTGAGTGGAGTCTAAGTGATGCAATAGCTTTTGATTATTATCTTAATAATATTGAATTATTCTATGACTATAAAATAGCTTAGACTTAAGAAGGAAGTTCTATCCAAAATCTTGAGCCACCCTCCTTACCTTGTAAATTTTCTACACCCACACTCCCATACATTAACTTTGAAAGATTCTTGGCTATAGAAAGACCTAAACCAGTGCCACCTTCTTTTAGAGACCTGCCCTTATCAACTCTAAAAAACCTTTCAAATACCCTTGCGTGATATTTCTTTGGGATTCCTGGACCTTGATCCTGAACGTATATTTTAGTTCTTCCACTATTTTCTTTGGTAAATATCTTAATCGTCCCACCCTCAGGTGAATAAGCAATAGCATTTGAAAGAAAATTGCTTATAACTAATTCCAAAGCTGGGATATCTGCAGAACAAGCAATGTTTAATGATTGGTCTAGTTCTAGTTTGATATTTTTGCTTAATAGAATATCGTCATAATTTAGAGCTACAGAAGAAACATTATCCAGAATTTTTACTTTTTTGATATCTATCGGGAATTCACCTGCTTCTATTCGAGCTAAGTAAAGTAAGTCATCTACAATTCGTCTCATTCTATCTGCATTCTTAACTATCGCAGAAGTAAAGTACTGAAGATCTTTTTTTTGGTTATCTTCTAAAGTAAGAATTGTTTCAGCAGTTGCACTTAATACACTAATAGGAGTCCTAAGTTCATGTGAAACATTACCAATGAAATCAGAGCGTACAGTCTCAAGCTGGATTAATCTTGAAATATCATTTATGACTAAGAGGGTATCAGCATTAGTCTCATTATGTGAGGCAGTAGCAAACAATACCTTTGTTTTAGGATCTCGCAGAGTGATTTCTTTAGATACAACTTTTCCTTGCAAGGCCTCAGATATCAGTTTTTTTAAATCTTTATTATTTACTTTATCTAAAAAATTTTCTCCAGGTGCTAAAGGAGCTGTATTCAATAATTCTGAAAATGCGGGATTGCATAGTTGTACTTTTCCTTGATCATCTATTGAAACAACACCTTGACCCATTTCTTCTAGGGCCCTCCCAAACTGATTTCTTTCAGAGGCAATAAAAGAAACTTCAGTTTTAAGTTCATTGGCTATCTCATTCATAGTATTTCGAATTCTCTTTAATCCAGCCCTCTTTGTGCCTTTAACTCCTGTAGCTTTAACAAGGTTTCTTGCACTTCTTATGACCCCTAAGAATTCTTTTGAAAAGTAAGAGGAAGTAATATAGCTAAGAAAGAGCCCAATAGTTAGTCCTATTAACGAGAAAAAAAATAGAAATATATAGTCCTCTACCCTACCTTCTATTAATAGGGCCAGCACTAAAACTATCAATGAGTTTGATAGGAAAGTGGACCAGAAAATTCTCCACCTGATATCCATAAACTAAGATTATATTATGTAATTAAAGCGGTAGCCTACTCCTCGCACAGTTTCTATCTTATTTCCTAAATCTCCAAGCTTGGCTCTTAACCTTTTGATATGTGTATCAACAGTTCTAGTGGTAATTGAGTTGTTATAACCCCAAACTTTTTCTAATAACATTTCTCTAGTTTGCATGCGGCCGTTTCTCTCTGATAAATAGAGCAATAACTTAAACTCTATTAAAGTTAAATCTACTTCAATATTTCCAATATAAACCCGATGGGCGGAGATATCTATTTTTAAATCCCCTATCTCAATTTCATCAGTAATGGCTTCGCTTTTATTATTACGTTTTAAGATAGCTGAGATTCTTAGCACTAATTCTCGTACACTAAAAGGTTTCACTACGTAGTCATCTGCACCAAGTTCAAAACCAACAACTTTATCAACTTCTTCTCCTTTTGCAGTTAGCATAAGAATACAGATATCTTGTCCAATATCTGAATTTCTAATTCTTTTGCATACTTCTAAACCAGAAATATCAGGGAGCATTAAGTCTAGAACAATTAGATCAGGTTTAGGTTCATTTAAGGCCTTTTTTAAGGCTTCTTCACCTCTTGTTACACCTTGAGTTTGGTAACCTTCAGATTGAAGATTAAACTCTAACGTCTTAAGGAGATCAGGCTCATCTTCAACTATTAGGATATTTGGTTTCATATGACTTTAAATTGTCATAATGTGACAAACTAATAATAATTTCAAGATTTAAAGTTAATTATTGTCTAGTTTTAAAATGTTTTTTTGCAACCCTTTCTCTCAGTTCAGAACTTGAAAAATCATGAGGTCTAGAGTTAAAGTAACATTTATCTAGTGTATCTGATCTGCCTGTGAAGGGTTTTTCTCTATACTCTTCTCCAAGTATCCTTATATCCCATTCTACGGAACCCAAGATATTCAATACATCCTCTTCCGTATCATAAACAATAATTTCATCTACATACTTACAAGCAGAAACCTGTATCTGTCGTTCTACTATACTTTGGACGGGTGTATTCTTTTCTTCTCTATCTACGGATGGATCAGTCTGTATACAGACTATTAGATGATCACATTGTTTTTTAGCTTCTTGAAGCATCATAACGTGACCTGCATGAAATAAATCAAATGCTCCAAAAGTAATACCTTTTTTCATTAGTTATTTTATAAAGTGAGAGTTGGTATCTAAATTATTGTATCTCAGCTAGAAAGAAAGTAAGAGTGTTAATTAAAAAAGGAGACTAAAGTCTCCTTTTTTTAATTCAAAGTTATAGTTAATTTCTTACTTTAAGCAAATCAGAATTATTTATACTATATTAATTTGTCTCCTGACCAACACAAACTTTCATATAGACCTTATCTATCCTTCCAGATTTCATAACTTTGTTTATTTTTTGGCCTATTTTTCTTACTTTTTTCATATTCCTTATGTTTTTAATTTCATAAATAAATGACTTTTTTGTTACAAAATTAAGTCATTAATATGACTAATATATGTCAATTATGTGACAAATTCAACAATAATAAAAGAAAACGAGGTCTTTATGTGACAATTCTGTGTCATTGAGGAAAAAACTTATTAAATTTGCATTTTATGGACTAATTAGTAATTGAATCCACTATATACCCCAAAAACTCTATGTTATCCCAACTTTCAGGGGCTTGTGTGACTTGTATATTTTGACCTGAACGTACACTCTCTGTACCAAATCTAGTATATTTGCTATTCCTTACTATCACTAAATCAAGATCTTTATATACCCAGATATCATTGGTATGTAATCCCAATGCTCCGATTAGATTATTCTCAGGAAATATCCACCAATGCAGTCCATAATTATCTACTCCTTGGGCTAAAGAAGTTGATTCATTTACCCATTTTTCTGAAATTATTTGTTCTTCTTTCCACTTACCATTCCTAGCAAAGAGCAAACCAAATCTTGCAAAATCTCTAGTAGTTGCATCTATACAGCAATAAGTCATAGTATGACCTGCCTTATCTGACCACCAGTCAGCAGTCATTTCTATCTTGGGAAATAATTCTCTTTCTGCAAATTCTCTTGCTGTCATACCGGTTGAAGTTTCTAGAATTCCAGAGAGGATCATTGAGTCTGAATTTGAATAAAGAAATTCCGTACCACTGGTCTTTGTTGCCTGCCTATTTAAAGCAAAAAATAATTGATCATCGGCTGAAGTATAAATTCCTGCACCACCTATACCCTCATCCTCTAAACCTGATCTCATCTCTAAAATATCTCTAATAGAAATCTCTGATCTTGATTTAGGACAGTCTAACGCCAGGCAAACTACTTCGTTGCAATCCCATTCGCTTACGTATTTACAGACCTTCTCATCTACTGAGTCTATATAGGCTTTATTAATAGCAATCCCTATTAAAGCACTAGAAACACTTTTTCCACTTGACCAACTGGTAGCTTTAGACAAGTAGTTGCTTCCCTCCCCATATCTCTCAGCAACTATAACTCCGTACCTAACAATTACCACTGCTTGGGTATTTCTATCTTCTTTAAACGCATAATCTAGTGCTTGATCCAATTTTGATTTATCCATACCTGCTAAAGCGGATTCAACGACCTGCCAAGATACATCGGGCCAAGTGTTCACCGTAGGGCTCATAGAGTTAGATGGGGGCATTGTCATTATTTCCTCTTGAGAAGAAGAACTCCCTCCTCCACCACAGCTTATCAGCACTAATAATATTAATGATAAGTAAGATGACTTATTTAACTTTTTCATTTAAACAATTTTGGATACTCAAAGGTCTCAAATTTTCCGCAATTTCTATACATATCAGACCAATCATCTAACTTAAAGGAAATATAAATTACTCCACAAGTTGAAAAATTTTTAGTGGGTTCTGAACACAACCAATAACTAAAGTCTTGTATGCCCGGATTATGTCCAACCATAGCAATAGATTTAGCAGATTGTGAAGATAGTATTTCTATAAATATATCTCTAGAAGCATGATAAAGTCTAGGTTCTGAAATAAGTTTACTCTCATCAAAGCTAAGTTCTTTTGCAATTAACTCAGCTGTTGCAAGAGCTCGATTTGCACTACTTGAAATGATTAAATCTAAGTTAATTTTATAATCCTTTATCCTCTGACCCATTAAGGGAGCATTCGTATTTCCCCTGTTGTTCAATGGCCTGTCATAATCTGAAAGGTTAGGATTAGACCAACTTGATTTAGCGTGTCTTATCAATAACAGGTTTAAATCCATATTTATATTTTAACCTTTTCGATATTCATTTTAGAATAGGTATGTTGAGATATGGCAAAAATTATAAAAGAAGAATCTGCCCTTGGGGCTACCATTCAAGAAATTGATCTAAAGAATCCTTTAGACAACGACCTTAAGAATTTTATTATTAAGGCCTTGGCTGAGAATGAAGTCATATTTTTTAGAGATCAAGATATTTCTCCAGAACAACATAGAGCTTTTGCATCAAATTTTGGGAAACTACAAAACCATCCTGTCTACCCTACTGTCTCAGATTTCCCTGAGATAACTATCCTAGAGAATAATGAGAAAAACCCATCTAAAATAGAGAAATGGCACACAGACATGACTTTCAAAAAGATTCCTCCGCTGGGTAGCATCTTACTTGGTAAAGTTATTCCTGAGAAAGGAGGAGACACACTATTTGCTAGTCTTTCAGCTGCTTACAATGATTTATCTAATGATATGAAAACATCATTAGAGTCTTTGACAGCAATTCATAGTTTTGAGCATGGTTTTAAAGAAAGCCTCTCAGAACCTTATGGAAGAGAAAAGTTAGCTCAAGCTTTAATCGATAATCCTCCTGTAGAACATCCCGTGATTCGAACTCACCCTTTTACCGGAAGAAAGCTTATTTATGTAAATAGTTTATTTACTCTAAAAATTAAAAACTTAGCTGATGAAGAGTCTGAAGAATTATTGCAATTTCTTTTTAACCACATAAAACAAAAAAGATTCCAATGTAGATTCTCTTGGGAGGTTAATTCAATAGCCTTTTGGGATAATAGATCAGTTATTCATAAACCTGATAATAACTATTGGCCGCAAGTCAGAAGAATGGAGAGAATAACCATTGAAGATAAAGAGAGACCCAGTTAATTCTGTTTGAAAAAATTTATCCACCATTGAGCAACCTCCATATTATCTGTTGTATCTTCCAGTAAACTTTTTTTAGCTAACTGAAACAAAGATCTTCCTAAAATTTCTTTTCTGCTAGAAGCAACATCTAAAGCGTATTGGGAAGTAAATTCAGGATGACCTTGCATACTCATTATGTGATTATCAATATAATACATAGCTATTGGAACTTGTTTATTTCCAGCAACTAATTTAGCACTGCGAGGTAAGACTTTTACTTGATCTTTATGACTATGAATTAAAGCAATTGAAGGACTGTTAGTCTTTACCCAAGGGAATTGGGTAACAAAATTATATTGCTGCACTCCAACGGTCCACCCTTCAGCTGCATCTCCAGATTCACCACCTAAAGCTTGAGCTATTAATTGATGCCCAAAACAAATACCTAATAATTTCTTTTGTTTTTTATGAAGTAAGCGAATATATTCTTCTAAATTCTTAATCCAAGATTCATCATCATAAATACTCAACCTACTCCCTGTTATTATATAACCTGAACAGTCTTCTTCTGAGTCAGGATATTCTCCTTTTACTACATCATAAATTTCTATTTCTATTGAAGGATCTAAATTTTTAAAAAGATTTATATAGAAGTCTCCTTGGTCTCCATGTTTTTTTTGTAAGTTTTCTAAAACATGATCTGTTAAAAGAATTCCTATATTCATATTATTTTTCATTAGAGCATTAATGACTATAAACGAAGAGACTGCTATTCTTAATATTTATTATAAGGAGTATTGAATGAAAAATGATTATGAATTTTTAAATACCTCTATCGATGGTCATATTCTTGAAGTAACCATTAATAGGCCAGAGGTCTATAACGCTTTACATCCTCCCTCACAGCAAGAATTTCACGAAGTTTGGAATGAATTTGCTGATGATGAAGAACTTTGGATTGGAATAATTACAGGAGCTGGAGATAAAGCCTTTTCAGCTGGAAACGACCTTAAATATCAAGCCTCTGGAGGCGAAATGACTGCTATACCTGAAAGCGGTTTTGCAGGGTTAACGAATAGGTTTAATCTAAATAAGCCTATTATCGCAGCTGTCAATGGAGTAGCTATGGGAGGAGGCATGGAAATAGCGCTCGCCTGCGATTTAATAATTGCTTCAGATAATGCAAGATTTGCTTTACCAGAACCAAAAGTTGGTCTAGCTGCATTAGCTGGAGGAATGCAAAGACTTCCAAGACAAATAGGTATGAAAGCAGCCATGGGTATGATGCTAACAGGAAGGCACGTTGAAGCCTCTGAAGCTAAAGAGTTAGGAATCGTAAATGAGGTTGTAGAACAAAATAAACTATTAGAAACCGCTCGATCATGGGCCAAACAAATTGAAGAATGTTCTCCCATGTCTATTAGAGCTACCAAGCAGGTTGCTTATCAAAGTTTAGGTGAAGCAGATCTACAAAAATCTATAAAAGGACAGTACTCCGCTGTTGGAGAACTATTTAAGAGTGAAGATTTTGTTGAAGGACCTAAAGCGTTTGCTGAAAAAAGGCCGCCAAAATGGAAAGGACGCTAAAGAAAAATATATCGCTTTACCTTAAAGCTTGTTTCTTTTTACTCTTCATTAATACTGTGACTTCAGAAGAAGGTGGAGATAAAAACTTCGGGATTGTCATTCATGGAGGAGCTGGATCTTATGAGAATCTCTCCGCTGAAAAGGAGAAAGCATACAAAGATGGAGTTAATGAAGCTTTAATTAAGGGTTATGAAATACTCAAATCAGGTGGAAGTAGTCTAGATGCTGTAACAGAAGCTGTATCTATTTTAGAAGATTTTCCACTTTTTAATGCAGGAAGAGGCTCAGTCTATACTTCAAAGGAAACTCAAGAGATGGATGCTTCTATAATGGATGGCTTGAATGGAATGGCAGGAGCTGTTGCTTCTGTCTCTACTATTAAAAATCCAATTCGCTTAGCAAGAGCTGTGATGGAAAAATCATCTCATGTATTACTGGTTGGTGAGGGTGCTGAAGATTTTGCAAAACAGAATAAAATTAAAACCGTAGATCCTTCTTACTTTCACTCTGAAAAAAATCTTCAAAGGGTTAGAAAACTCAAGAAAGATAAAAAATTAGGAACAGTAGGAGCAATAGCTTTAGACAAGCAAGGGAATTTAGCTGCAGCTACTTCAACTGGTGGAAGATCTAACAAGAGGCCAGGAAGAGTTGGAGATTCGCCTATTCTTGGTGCTGGAACTTGGGCTGAAAATGGATTTTGTGCTGTATCAGGAACAGGTCATGGGGAATATTTCATGAGACAACTAACAGCAGCAGAAGTTTGCAACAAAATGAAGTATCTCCAGATGTCTCTAGAAGATGCCGCTAATGCTGTTGTAGAGAGACTTTCTAAGACAGGAGGAGCGGGAGGTATAATTGCTATAGATTCGACAGGAAAAATGTCTGCCCCTTTCAATACTGCTGGCATGGTCAGAGGGATGTATTCCAAAGAAGAAGGTAAAACAATTAAAATTTATAAAGAAGATTAATCTATAGAGAATAGGTAAAAAAGCCTTTTAAGGTAATTGAATTAATTAATTAATTTAAATTTCTTAACATTCTGTTTACCTCAACTACTGTTGCCATTTAATGTTTAAGATAGATAAGGTAGAGTAAACATTATTAAGAAATAAGGAGAAAATATGTTCGACTTAACTGGTAAAACAGCAATTATAACGGGATCATCAAAAGGTATTGGGAAATCTATAGCTATGCAAATGGCACTACAAGGAGCAAAAGTTGTAGTTTCAAGTAGAAAAGCAGAGATGTGCGAAAAAACAGCAAAAGAAATAAATAATGCTTGTTCAAAAACAGATGGAGAGGCTATTGTTATTCCGTGCAATATTTCAGATAAAACTGCTCTTAAACTTTTAGTGGATGAAACCAACAGCCAATTCGGAAAAATAGATATCTTAGTTTGTAATGCAGCAACTAACCCCTATTTTGGATCCATTCAAGATATACCCGAAGAAGCTTTTGACAAAGTTATGAACAATAATATAAAAAGTAACCATCTCTTATGCCAAATGGTTATCCCTGAAATGATTGATAGAAAAGATGGAAGTATTATTTTTATTTCTTCTGTAGGGGGTATTAGAGCCAGTACGGTAATTGGAGCTTACAATGTATCTAAAGCAGCAGATATTATGTTAGCTAAAAACTTGGCTGCCGAGTTTGGTAAATTTAATGTCCGAAGTAATGTCATAGCACCAGGTCTATTTAAAACTGACTTTGCAAAAGCCCTATGGGAGAACCCAGAAATTTTAAAACAGGCTACAGCAACTTGTCCTATGAGAAGAATTGGCGAACCTGATGAAATTGGAGGGGCGGCTGTATTTCTAGCTTCTAAAGCTGCAAGTTTTGTGAACGGTCATACCCTAGTAATTGATGGTGGATCTACGGTTTAGTGGGAGATAAAAATGGAAGACGAAGTTGTTTTATTTCAGAAAAAAGAAGGAGTAGCTACCGTTACCCTTAATAGGCCAGATCGTCTTAATGCAGTTAATGACGGAATTAGAGCTGGTCTTAGAGAGAAACTAGATGATGCTTGTAAAGATGATGAAGTAAAAGTAATTATTATTACTGGAGCCGGACGAGGTTTCTGTGCAGGAGCTGATATGGATGGCTTAGCTGCTACAAGTGAAGGCAAATCACAAGGAAAACAAAGAGAAGCAGAAAAAAGAAATTATGCTGCAAATAATGTAAAAGGTTTTGATGGTGGATTCAGTTATTTTCCTACTTTACCTAAACCTGTTATTGCAGCAATTAATGGACCAGCTGCGGGTGTAGGTTTCATAATGGCATTGTATTGTGATATCAGGTTTGCAAAAGAAGGAGCAGTGTTCTCAAGCGCTTTCTCAAAAAGAGGTTTAATAGCCGAATGGGGAGTTGGATGGATATTACCTAGATTAGTAGGTATAGCCAGAGCTAACGACATTTTATTTTCTTCTAGAAAATTTACTGCGGATGAAGCTGAGAAGATGGGATTAGTAAACCAAACATTCTCAGAAGAAGAATTTGATAATTCTGTATTTGAATATGCTAAAGAACTTGCTGAGAGTGTCTCTCCAAGATCCGTTAGGATAATGAAAGAGCAAATTTATAACGCTCAAAGAGAAACAATTGATGAGAATCTTGAGAGCTCTATGAAAGCAATGATAGAAAGTTTTGATACGGAAGACTTCAAAGAAGGAGTAGCTCACTTTATAGAAAAAAGAGCACCTAAATTTACAGGAAAGTAAAATGGATATGAACGATCTTTCGAAAAAAGAGGTAAGAGAGAAAATTGCTCTAGACTTTACTAAAGATGGCCTCTTTGAACTAGCAGAGCAGACTATAAGAGGAAATAAATATCATGTATTTGCTAATGCTCCAAAGAATCTATTTGAATATTTCCAATTTGGATTAACACATGGAGAGTGGAATTTCATTTCTTATGAAGGGAAACAATATTCCTATCAAGAAACTTTAAACCAAGCTGCAGGATTATCGCATTTATTAATAAATGAATATGGAATAAAAAAAGGCGATAGAGTCGCATTAGCAATGAGAAATTATCCCGAATGGATTTTTTCTTATATTGCCATAACTTCAATAGGAGCAATAGCTGTACCTCTTAATTCATGGTGGCAAGCAAAGGAATTAGAATATGCATTGACCCATAGTGATTCAAAAATTTTTATAGGTGATGAAGAACGCATCACCAGTCTAGAAGGTTTAGTCTTGGATATTCCAAGAATAAGTGTGAGAAGTAAAAGACAAGATTTTAAAAATACCGTCAACTTCGAAAGGGTAGTAAAACCAATGGATCATTTTCCTAAAGTAGAAGTTTCTCCAGAAGATGATGCCAGTATCATGTACACTTCTGGAAGCACTGGATTCCCTAAAGGAGTGGTCTCAACACATAGATCCATAATTTCTACTCCCATATCCTGGTTGATGTTAGGATTTATAGCATCTAGTGTTGATTCGGGAGCAGGTCAACAAATTCCTGAACACCCTTGTACAATAGCTGCTGTACCACTTTTCCATGTTACAGGTTCTCACTCTATATTTCTTCTGTCGGTATTATTAAAAAGAAATATAGTTCTAATGTATAAATGGGATCCATTAGAGGCTATTAAACTCATAGAAAAACATAAAGTAACTACTTTTAGTGGAGTACCCACAATGGCATGGGAAATACTACAAGCACATAAACAAAATCCAGACATAGATCTTTCAAGCCTCTTAGATTTAGGGGCTGGTGGCGCCGCTAGACCTCCAGAACAACTAAAGGCTCAAGAAAAGGAATTTCCAGATAAAGGAGCTCAAATAGGATATGGATTAACTGAAACTAATGCTGCAGGAACAAATGCCGGAGGATCCTTACTCTATGAAAGACCTACCTCTGCTGGATTCCCTACTCCTTTTTTAACTTCAGTAAGAATCTTAGATGAAAAGAACAAAGATTTAAAAACTGGTGAAATTGGAGAAGTAGCTATTAAATCTACTTCTAATTTTAGATGCTATTGGAAAAACCAAGACGCTACTGATGAAGTACTGGATAAGGAAGGCTGGTTTAAAACTGGTGATGTTGGTACCTTAGATGAAAATGGCTTTCTCTATATAAAAGATAGAATAAAAGACATTGTTATAAGGGGTGGAGAGAATATAGCGTGTTTAGAGATAGAAGCAGCTATTTACGAACACCCTTCAGTCCTAGAAGCATCGGTATTCGGAGTACCTGACGAAAGACTTGGAGAAAAGCTTGCTACAAAAATAGCTACCAATCCCAACATGAAATTAAGTAAAGAGGATATATCTAACTTTTTATCAGAACGTTTAGCTAAATTTAAAATTCCTGAATTTATTTGGATACAGGTTGAACAATTGCCAAGAATAGCTTCAGGGAAGATTGCTAAAAAAGAAATGAGAGAAGAGGCAATAAAAGAACTGGGTGTCTAAGGAGAACTAATGGAAATAACAAATAAAAGGGTTGTGGTAACTGGAGCGGCAAGTGGTATAGGTAAAGCCTTATGTAATGCTTTTAAAGACTCTGGAGTAGATTCTGTAGTAGCTGTAGATATTAATGAAGAGGGAGTAAGCAAAACAGCTGCAGAAATAGATGGTCATAGTGTAGTTGCAAATGTAGCAAAAGAAGAAGATATTAAAAGAATTATTGATGAAGCTAATAAATATTCAGGGGGAATTGATATTTATTGTTCTAATGCAGGCATATCTGGTGCACCAGGTTTTATAGAAGCTAAACAAGGAGATTGGCAAAATATTTGGGAAGTTAATGTCATGTCACATGTTTTTGCAGCAAAAAATGTTATTCCTCAGATGCTTAAACAAGGTGAAGGATATTTGATGAATACAGCCTCCGCAGCAGGATTATTAACTCAATTAGGGAGTGCTGGATATTCAGTAACTAAGGCCGCAGCTGTAAGTTTCGCAGAGTGGATAAAAATCACTTATGGTTCAAGGGGTATTGGGGTATCTTGCTTATGTCCTCAAGCCGTTAGAACAGCAATGACTGCACAAGGGCCGGGGGTTGCGGGAGTGGATGGCATGATAGAACCTAATGTAGCTGCTGAAGATGTAATTGACGCTATAAGAAACAATCGGTTTTTGGTTACACCTCATGAAGAAGTTCTAGAATACGTTAAAAGAAAAGCTGCTGATAGGGACAGGTGGATTTACGGCATGCAGAGATTGCAAGATAATTTTGTAGAACAACTTTCTCATGTGAAGGACTATCAAAATTTTAAGAAATAGTTATTTTTTTTTCGTATATTGAAAAAAAGCAAACCAACATACAGCTGGTAATAAGGCTACCCCAATAAAGGCTATAGCTGCAGATTCATTTTTTAAAGCAGCTGTACCTAGAGCAGAAAAAACTAGGGATACACCTAGGTTAGATAATGAAGTAGCTAGTATAAAAGTTTTAAACGACATATTGGTCATCCCAGCAGCTAGGGTTGTTAGTTCAGCAAAAAAAGGTGCAGGTCTTGCAAGAATTAGAGCTAAAATACCAAATTGATTTGATAGTCGCTCTGCTTGTAGTAAGTCCTTCTCTCCAATTAGTCTTTTACTTAAAGGTCTAGCAGCTAACATCCCCATCAAGTAACCTACTAAACAGCTAAAAGTTAGACCAAGCCAAATAACCACAAATGAGATTGAAAACCCAAGAGTAGCTCCTGCTAAAGTATTAGTTAGACCGTTGGGTATTGGGAAGAAAACATCAGCAGTTAAGGCAGTAATAATGATTAAAGAAGTATTAAATAGGTTGCCGCTTGTCCAGTCTAAAAGATCTTGACTTAACTTAAGAATTTGAGGTTCAAGTAATAATAAGGGCAAGATTATTGAAGTCATAAATATGACCAAAAAAATAGAAAGTTTTAACCAAAATGGAATGGTCATTTAGTTAAGAAAGTTTAATATTTCTTAGTGCTATCAGGTTCATTTATAACTTTATTCTCTATATAGCCTAATTCTGAAATAGCTATCTTAATGACATCTCCAGCTTTTAAAAACTTTCCTTCCACTACCCCTACTCCTCCTGGTGTTCCTGTTAATATTAGATCTCCAGGTTCTAAAGTAAAAGCTGTGGAAAGATGTTCAACTAAAGTGTAGCAATCAAAAATTAGATGTTTTGTATTAGAGTCTTGTCTTTTTTCACCATTTACTTCTGTTGTGATACTTAAGTTATGCGGATCAGAGATCTCATCGGAAGTAACTATTGCGGGACCAAAGGGACAATGGGTATCGAAAGATTTTCCCATGGTAAAAGTTGGTGATCTCAATTGCCAATCCCTGACACTAAGATCGTTAGCAATGGCAAATCCAGCTATAACCTTATGTGCTTCTTCTTTTGGAATGTGTCTACATTTTTTTCCTATTATAAAAGCAAGTTCTCCTTCAAAATCTAACATTTCAGACACTTTAGGATCATGTACTTCTTCAAAAGGTCCAGCTACCGAAAGAGACTGTTTATTAAAAACCATAGGAACTTCAGGTTCTTCCATCTCCCTTCCAGCTGCCCTAACCTCCTCAAGATGGTCAGCATAATTTAATCCAATAGCAAGAATTTTTGGAGGTCTAGGTATGGGTGATTTTAACTTTATATTAGTGAGTGGTATTTTCCTTTTTGTTTGTTCACAAAGTTTTTTGGCTATATTGAGAACTTCCTCTCCCCCTTCAAGAAAAGCTAACATGTTATTGGGAATATCTTGGTCCTGAGAAAAGGGAATTATATTATCCTCTTCTAGAGATCCGATGCCTTCCTCGCTTTCATTTAGGTAAGTTATTAATCTCATGAGATTCTCCTAAAATTATATTTTGAGCTACAGGAACAGTATTCTACCAAAATGGTAATAGTTAATTGATAATGGCTAATAAAGAATCTAGACTCTCACAGTTAACAGGAGAATAAATAATGTCAGGTATAAAAGTAAAAGAGGTTGCTTACCCTACTCTTCAATGTCCAGATTTAGATATTCAAGAGCAGTTTTTAATCCATTTTGGGATGCATACCGTTCAAAAAACAGAAGATACTCTATTAATGAGGGGAGAGGGTCCTCAACAATTTATAGAAGTATGTAAGAAGGGAGAAAAAAAATTTATAGGAGCAGCATTTAATGCTGAATCTTTAGAAGATCTAGAAAAACTAAGTAAAGCTGAATCTTTTACTGATATTGAAGAGCTTCAAACACCAGGAGGAGGATTTTCTACTAAAGGTATTGATCCTGACGGCTTGGAAGTTGCTGTCTTATTTGGAACAAAAGAAAGAGATATAGATAAAGAGCTGATTCCTCATGCATCTAATGAAGGAGGTCAAAAGAATAGAATTAATGAAATTAAAAGATTCTCTAAAGGGACATACCCTAAAATCCTAAGATTTGGTCATTATGGTATAAATTCAGTAAATATCCCAGAAGCCTTGAAATGGTACAACAGTCACATAGGGATCATTGCAACTGATATTATCAAAGTCCCTCCCCCTCCCATAACAGAAGATTCTATGACTATCGGAATATTTGCTAGATTAGATCGAGGGCTTGAACCTACTGATCATCACTCAATTTTTTGGCTGGATGCTAACTTACAATCAGAAGGGGTTCCGGGTTTAAATCACGTATCATTTGAGATGGTAAGTATAGATGATGTCTTTATGGGTCATGAAATATTAAAAAAACATGCTAAAGAATTCAATTATGAATCAGAATGGGGTGTGGGTCGACATTATCAAGGAAGTCAAATTTTTGATTATTGGCGTAGCCCTTTCAAACAAATACATGAACATCAAACGGATGGAGATTATTTTGACAACACAATTCCTCCGCAATTAATAGATGCATCAGGAGATGGAGATCCTAAAAATCCTGAATTAGGACCATCACAATGGGGAGATCCTATATCTGCTACCTTTGGAAATAAAGAAGGAGTTTAAGCTTATGTCTATTTCAGAAAAACCAGTAGCTATAGTAACAGGTGGCAGTAGGGGCGTCGGGGAAGCAACAGCTATCTTCTTAGCTAAAAAAGGATGGAATGTAACTATAACCTGTACAAGTTCAATTAAAGATGCAAATAAAGTAGTTAAAAAATGTGAGGATCTAGGAGCAGAAGCATTAGCACTTTCAGCAGATGTTTCAGAAGATTCTTCTTGCAGAGAAACCGCAAGTCAAACTCTAGATAAATGGGGAAGAATAGATAGCTTAGTTAATAATGCTGGTACTACTAAATTTGTTTTTGACCACTCTGATCTTGAGGGTCTAGATGCACAAGATTTTCTAAAGATTTATAAAGTAAATGTAGTGGGTCCTTTTCAGATGGTAAGAGCTTGTAAAGAATCTCTTCTTAACAGTAAGAACCCAAGTGTTGTGAATGTTTCATCAATTGCAGGTATAAAAGGTATAGGGAGCTCATTAGCATATGCTTCGTCAAAAGGCGCTCTAAATACTATGACTAAATCGATGGCCAGAAATCTTGGACCGATTAGAGTTAATGCAGTTTGTCCGGGTTTTATCCAGGGAGAATGGCTAAAAAAAGGATTGGGGGAAGAACTTTATAATGCAGCACTTAAAAATATTCAAGACAATACCCCGCTTGGTCTAGCAGTAACTCCAGATGAAGTAGCAGAAGTAATCTATGGATTCATAGATGTTTCAAAAGTTATCACTGGGGAAACTTTTCTTGTGGATGGAGGACACCATCTCACAATATAAAATTTTACGTATCTTTAATACTAAGAAAAAACAGTCTAAGAAGTCTAGTGGATAAAAACTTTGATGTAGTAATCATTGGATTGGGACCTGTTGGAAGTCTACTTGCAGCCTTATTAAATGAAGAAGGTTTAAAAGTATTAGGAATAGAAAAAGATAAAGAGATATTTCAATTACCAAGAGCTATAACTATTAATGATGAGAGTCTAAGGATTATGCAAAGTGCAGGTTTGGAGCATGTTTATTCAGAAAATAGCACTCCGGTAGAGGGTGCAGAGTTCATTAATAGCGAACATCAAAGAATAGGTGAAGCATTAAAGATAAAAGGGTTAATAACTCAAAATGCATGGAACCCTATAAGTTTCTTTCACCAACCGACAACAGATCAAAATATTAGAAATATACTAGAAGACTCTGAAATAGAAATATTATTAGAAGAGAATTTAATTGATATTCAACAAAAAGAGTCTGTAGTAGAAATAGAAACTGAAAATCTCATTACTAATAAAAAATCTCTTTTTACATCAAACTTTTTGGTAGGAGCAGATGGGAGCTCCAGTACTGTAAGAAATTTACTTGCTATTGAACAAGAGGATCTGGACTACAACAGAGAATGGGTGGTAGTAGATGTTAAACTAAAAGAAGAAATTGCAATGTCTCAAATGGCAGCTCAAATCTGTGATCCAAAAAGACTAGCAACTTATATTCCTGCTCACCTACCCTACAAAAGATGGGAATTTCTTATTCTAGATGATGAAGATAAAAAAGAAATAGAAAAGGAAGAAACTATTCAGCGGCTTATAGAGCCATGGTTAAAACCTGATCAATATAGCATTCTAAGAAGTGCTATCTATAAGTTTCATGCTGTTTTAGCAAAAGATTTTAAGGTACAAAACTGCTTCTTAATAGGAGATGCTGCACATCAAACACCACCCTTTATGGGAGAGGGTATGAACACAGGTTTTAGGGATGCAAGTAACCTTGCTTGGAAACTAGTATTAGCCTTAAAGGAAAAAGACTTTGTAACAGCTTTGCTAAATTCTTATCAAACTGAAAGAAGACCTCATGCTCAATTCATTGTAGAAAATTCCGTATCTATCGGTAAGTTAATGGCAGCCTATGCCGCTGCTGAAAATCCTGACGATGTTCCAGAAGAACTGGTAAATAAAGGTTATGCTTCTTATATTATTCCAAATCTTCATGAGGGTCTTTTTTTTGGGGGAATAGCAGATCCAAGCATGGGATCTGGTTCTTTGTTTCCTCAATTTATAGAAATCAAGAAGAATAAAATAATTAAAAGAAAAGATAATTTGCTTGGAAGTGGCTTTGCTATTATTTCAAAAAAAGAAATAGAATTATCACGAGAAGAAGAAGACTTCTATAACAAATTAAACACTAAAATAATAACAATAGAAGAAGATCAGATTCTTCAAAATCACTGGCTTAGTAGCTATATGCAAATGGGAGAAACCTTTATAGTAAGACCTGATAAATATATTTTTGGATGTTCTTCAGATAGAGTATCTTTTCAAGAATTAACAATTGATTTAAAAAATAGATTAAGAGCTAGATAATGGATCTGGGCATTAAAGGAAAAAAAGCACTTGTATGCGCATCTTCAAGAGGTTTAGGAAAGGCGTGTGCTGAAGCCTTAGTATTAGAAGGGGTGAACGTAACTGTAAACTCAAGAAATGAAAGAAATTTAGAAGAAACAGTTGAAGATCTTAAGAAATTTAATGCAGGCAAAGTAGAAATGATAGTTGCTGATTTAAATACAGATGAAGGTTTAAAGCTGCTCAAGCCAGTTTGTTCTAATATAGATATCCTGGTTAATAATAACGATGGTCCTCCCCCTGGAAATTTTCTTAATACAAAAAAAGCTGACTGGTTAAGTGCTATCGAATCTAATATGTTATCAGCTATCTCTCTTACTCAGTATGCTCTTCCAGGTATGAAAAAAAGAAATTTTGGAAGGATCATCAATATAACTTCCGCAATGGTTAAGTCTCCTAATCCCCTCATGAGTCTTTCCACAGCTGCAAGAGCTGGTCTTACGGCTGTAGCTAAGGGACTATCAAAAGAAGTTGCGATTAATAACGTTACCATTAATAACCTATTACCAGAAAGATTTGACACTGATAGGCAGGTTTTTATGACAAACTTATTGATGAAAAGTAAGAAGATTACTAGAGAAGAAGCAAGAGCTGAGATAACCTCTTCTATTGCAGCAAATCGTTTTGGTAACCCAAAAGAGTTTGGTGCAACTTGCTCCTTTTTATGCAGTATTCACGCAGGCTTTATATCTGGACAAAATATCCAGTTAGACGGTGGTTCTTATGACGGGCTTATTTAAAACTATTATTATCTTTGAATAATAGTAACAGCACTCAAACCTGGAGCACCATATACATGAGAATAACCAGTACGTAAATCACCAGGTGCCTGTCTTTTTTCTCCCTCCCCTCTAAGTTGAATGCATATTTCGTGAACCTGTCTCAAACCTGAAGCTCCAATAGGTTCTCCGTTTGCAATACAGCCACCATCAGTATTAACTGGAAGATTACCTGTTATCTCAGTAGCTCCTGTTTGAATCATTTCCTCTTGATCGCCATCTTTACATAAGCCATTTTCTGACATATGCATAATTTCCGCACCTGCTTCTGTATCCTGTAATTGAGCAACGTCAATATCTTCTGGTCCAACTCCAGCCATTTCATAAGCAGCTTTGGAGGCATCTACTGTTGGACTCTCAGCTTGATCTATTGCCTGGCCTTTTGTAAAGACCTCAAAAGATCCATACCTTCTAGTTCTTACTACTGCTGCTTTTAAATAAAGAGGTGTAGATGTGTATTTTTTAGCCATACTTGCTTTACACATAATGATTGCAGCTCCTCCTTCAGCAGGTGAACAAAACTGATATTTTCTTAAAGGATGACTTAACATAGGTGAATTCTTTATTTCATCATATGACAAAGGTTGTTTTCTCCAAGCTTTAGGGTTCAAAGATCCATTTCTGAAAGCCTTCTCGGCAACTTTAATTAATGTATCATCTGAAATTCCATAATCTGACATGTATTTTTGAATTTTCATTCCAAAGAATTGAGTGGTTAGTGCTAAACCAGTTTTACCATACCAATCTGGCGAATCTACTCTAAAAGCTCCTCTTTCATGCTTATCAAACCCAACTGCAATACCAATATCAAAAGCTCCTGATTTTATTGCCATATAAGCTGACTGCAAAGCACTACCACCTGTAGCACATCCATTTGCAACATTAATAAACTGAAGACCTGTCAAACCCATTTTACTTACCATTGAATCAGCTGCACCAGCCGCAGCGCTTCCTCCATAAGCAAACTCTAGATCGCTCCAGTCCACTCCAGCATCTTTTAGGGCTTCTCTAGCAGCATAGATTCCTTGATCCTGCCCACTAACACCTTCTGTTCTGCCAAAAGGATGTATTCCAATTCCAATAATAGCTACATCGGTCATCTTTATTCTCCATCTATTGGTGCGAATGCGAAGGCAATAACATCATTTCCTTCTTCATCTTCTATAAACTTATGAAAAACCAATTCCATAGGCATGCCTATCTCAAGTTTCTCTGGATCTGACTCTGTTAACCTGCTCTCTACTCTAACTTGACCATCTAATTCAATATATCCTACACCATAAGGCTTAAAGTTCTCTAGAGTTTCTGGCCCTGCATAAGGGGGAGATTTTGGTAAAAAGCCTTGAACAGTCCAACTCCATAAAGTTCCCTTAGTATTTAAAGGTATTTTCTCCATATTTGTACCGCAGCATCTCGGGCATCCATCTTGAGTAGGAAAAGTTACTGCTTCACAATCACTGCACTTGGAACCTTTTAGATGAGGGCTGTCTGAAGGCCAGTCAAATAAAGTTTTATCTATTGATACACCTGAGTTTTTAGTCATAGTTATATTTTATCCTGAATAATAAGTTTTGTTTATCTTTGATACAAAGGTCTACAAGTATCAGCTAACAGATAACTCATCTCATTAGAAGTCTCTATATTACCCCAAATCCTACAATAAGGAGTACCATCAGTTCTTTTTTCTATCTCAACTTGCTTCACTTCAATTCTATCAATTAAGTTATTAGAACCTTCTTCAAGCACCTCATAAAAGCTTCCTATAAATACTGATTTTCCAGGGATATAGCTTGCATAATGCATTTTCATTTTGTTTTCTGTTATATACATAAAATCTGCATTACCTTCCCAAGCTGCACCAATTAATTCACCTTCTTTAGAACAAGAAAATAAACAAATAACGATAAGAGTTAAAAGGTAAAGTGCTTCACTTCTTTTTCTTAGAGGTACGATAATCACCAAATTTTTTGTCGCGTTTGTTGAGGGCATCAGTTATACCCTTAGATAGTTCTTTTAGGTGTTCTCTAGTAGCTTTTGTATGCATAGCCAAAGACTGCAGCTCTGTACCAAACCTAATACCTGTTCTCATGCCCATAACTTCCATCTGTCGATGTACAGCTCTTTTATTAATGGCTTGAATTTCAGGCGGAACTTTAGCAATTTTTTCAGCTATCTTGAGAACTTCATCGGCTAATTTATCTTCACTAAAACATTTATTAGCAAATCCTTTTTCTACTGCTTCTTCTCCACTAATTGAATCTCCAGTTAACATCATTTCCATTGCATTACGCATTCCCATTAACCAAGGAAAAAATTGATTGTCAGGTGGGCTAATGGCTCTTACAACTGGATAGCCTATCTCAGCATCTTTAGCAACATAAACCAGGTCACAAGAAGTAGCTAATTCAGTCCCTCCTGCTAAACAATAACCATGAACTTGAGCAACCACCGGGGTAGATAAATCCCATATCTTAAAAGCTCCTTCAACTACATGGCGAGGCCAGAAACCTTCATTGGTACTAGTATGATAAGGTAATTCAGAAGAAACATTAAAACCCAAATCGTAACCAGCACTAAAACACTTCCCTGCTCCACCTAGAATTATGACTCTTGTTTCCTCATCCCTATCAAGATCTTCCAGAGCAGAAAATAGCTCTTTTCTTAGAGGATTAAACATAGCATTTCTTTTTTCTGGTCTATTCAGGAGCACTCTGGATATACCTTCTTTAGGTTTTTCTATTAATAGATATTTATATTGTGTTGACATAATTCTTATTAGGCTCTTCTGGGAGGAAATGAACCTGGGCCGAGTGAAGGAACCGTACTTAAAATTTTCTCAGGTTTTTCTATACTAATGGAGGTGCCTTCAATTTCCAATGCAAAAGTTCTTAATTTTATTGACGCCGGAGGGCCCTTTACTTCACCATTTCTTACGTCAAAAATTGCTCCATGAACTGGGCAACTTATTAAATTTCCGTCTATCCTTCCTCCACATAGAGGTTCATTGGCATGAGTACATTGGTCTTCAATAGCAAAAATACCATCTCTAGTATGACATAGAAGGACTTGAACCCCATTTACCTCTAGAGAAACAGATTGACCTAACTCAATATCAGTCGAGTCAGCAACCACTATGAATTCTTTATCTTCAGACATTATTTAAGAATTGTTCTTAATAAAATCTTGAATTGAACCTTCAATATATCTATCTATGGTTTCGTGATGAAATCTTATTCGTCTCTCTTGATAAGGCATATAATCACCTCTAAAACCTCTTGAACTTAGTCCTTGTTGTTGGCTTTGCCAAACCGCTACATCTTGATCTATACCAGGTCCGGCACTAATTTCACCAAATTTACCAGTTAGGTGCTCTACAGGAGAGTCAATAGCTACATACTTGCCCATGGAATTAGAATAATACTCATTCGCCCCTTCAGGAAACCATGTGAAATACCACATATCGAAGTAACATTTATTAGGATCAGTTGGATGAGGATTACCACGAAGGAAAATATTTCCATCAGGTTTCATACTAAAGTAGACATTTGGAAAGAAACCGTAATGATAATTATCAGTAAGCTGGTCATCATTAAAAAGAGAAAAATCATACCCTTTTTTTTCAGATAACTTACGTTTTTGGTTTTGCAGGTCTTTACGAAATTCTTTAAATCTCCCTCTATAAGATTCTATGTCCATTTCCCAAAATTCTGCATCTGGCTTTAAGCTTTCTATTATCAAATCTTCTTCCTTTTCAGCATGTGGAGTTGGAATTGAACCTGGCATTAACATACGAACATTTCCATTTAAATAAAGATCAAATTGACAACTTTGATATCTTTCATCAAGAAAATATTTTAGTTGGGGGTGGACATCGGGAATATGGTAAGACTCATTGAAATTGTCTTGAACGCACTTCCAATTGAAGTTGCCTTCAATTGTCACCCAATCCGTTCTTTTCATTTCTTCTAGCGGATATACAGAGAGATGTTCTTGATGTGGAGATAAGTAATCATGTAAAGAACTGCAGTTTTCATCCATGTTATACCAAATAAACCCTCCCCATGTTTCACAAGGTATTTCTACTAATTTCAACTTTCCGCAAGGAGACCCTTGGGGGAAATCCTCTTCATCTCTTACATAAATTAGCTCACCCTCTAAAGAGTACTGCCATCCATGATATCCACAAGAAAATGTCTTCGCCTTTCCTTTTTCTGACTGAACAAGCCTATTAGCTCTATGCTGACATACATTAAAGAAAGCTCTTATTTTGTTGTTATTATCTCTAACACACAAAATAGATTCTCTCCCCATTTCGCAAGTAATGTAGTCTCCTTTTTGGGGCAATTCTTCAACTAAACCCGCAATAAGCCATACTTTTGTCCACATACCCTCCCACTCAAGCTCCATAAACTCTTTTGAAGTATATCTTTCGCCTAAAAGAGGTTTATTACCTAAAGGGGGTTCAGGGGCTTTAGAAGTATCTGTACCTTTTAAATTTACAGCCATTATTTTTATTCTCCCATCAACTCTTCCATAGTTGGTAATCTTCTTAAATGCCCTCCGCCACTTACTCTAATATTGTCACCAGTAGAGATACACTGATCACTTGCTAGCCATAAGGCTGCATGTGCAACATCATCAAGTGACGGCATTCTACCAACTGGGGTTTCTTTTATGAAGGCAGATACCATATTTGGATTTGTGAAAAGGGCCTCAGTCATTTCTGTTTCTACTAAACCAGGTGAAAGACTATTAACCCGAATTCCTTGGGGTCCATACTCATAAGCTGCAATTTGGACAATTTTATCTGTAGCTGCTTTAGCACCTGCATATCCTCCTAAACCAGTATTTGTTAGTTCAACAGTTAAAGAAGAGAGAGTAATAATGGATCCACCATCTTTCATTACTGCAGCACTTTCTTTAATAAAAAGAGTAGGACTTATGAAGTGTAAATTAGTATATTCCAACAAATGCTCTCTAGTCATTTCTGCTATAGGTACAGGGTTGTATATACCTACCGCGTTAACTGCTATATCTAGAGACCCATGAGTTGAAACTACCTCACCTATTAGATTTTTAACTTCCTGATCATTAGTAAAATCAGCAGCAATAAAAGTGCAACCGATATTGTTTGCAATTTCTTCTAAAGCGTCTTTTCTTCGACCAGAAATAACTACTTTTGCTCCAGCTTCTATAAATATTTTTGCTATAGCTGATCCAATTCCTGGTTCGGATGAAGCGCCAACTATTAGTGCTATTTTATTATTCAAAGTTATCAAGATTATCTCCTTTTTTTACTAAGCTGGGACCATACCGGAAGTAACAGACATTGTATTATCAACGCACATTCTTGTGCCACTTACAAATTTAGACTCATCAGATGCAAGGTAAAGCACTAAATAAGCAACATCATTTGGTTCGCCAATAGCGGTAGCCTCTGCCCCTGGAGTTTGCAGACTGGCAAGTCCAGCTTCTTCCATTAACCCTGGCATAGATTCAACCATTGGAGTGGTAATACCAGAAGGAGCAATAGCGTTACAGCGAATATTTTTCTTTTCTTGTTTACAATGAACTGCGGTTGCTCTAGTCAATCCTTCTATTGCTGCCTTGGCTGCACAGTATGCTACAACATACCTCTCTCCTTGATGAGATGCTAGTGAGGCCATATTGATTATTGAACCTGATCCAGATCTATCCATATAAGGTATAGAGTATTTACACCCAAAGAAAGTACCGTCAACATGCACTGACATAATAAATTTATAATCTTCTGTTTGTTGGGACTCGATAGTTCCAGGAATAACTATCCCAGCATTGTTAACTAAAATATTTAATGATCCAAATTCCTTTTCGGTATTCTTAAGGATTTCTTCCCATCTCTTTTCATCCCTTACATCTTGTTCCATAAAAAGAGCTTTGTCTCTTCCTAGTTCTTCTGCAAGTTTTTCGCCTGCATCCACATCGGTATCAGTCAGAACAACTTTAGCTCCTTCTTGAACTAACAATCGAGCATCTGCAGCTCCCAATCCCTTTGCTGCACCAGTAACAACAGCTACTTTACCTTTCACTCTATCCATAAATTTCTCAACTAAGTAATTTGATACATTCTGTAAGCAACTCCGCCTTCAACCTGCTTACCCACTCCCACGCACACTATGTCGTTAAGCCAAAGATATTTTGGGTGACTAGTCTCAAAAGTAGGAGATACTCTAAAGTAATATTCTGATGGATCTAAAGAAGAGGCAGCGACTGTTGGTTCATTTTCTTTTGCTTCTGGATTGATAATCCTACCTGTGTAGCTTAAGTATATTTTTGCCCCATCGTCTGTTTCCCATACAGCTCTTACATCTACTTTCATAGCGTTTGGTCGCCCAGAAGCTAAATTAATCCAATCTCCACCGCCGGGAAGAACTTTTCCTTTCATTTTAGGACCAGAGAACTCTCCCTCTTTAATATAAGCAATCATCCTATTACCCCAAGCGGCTTGACCTATAGGTCCAGGTGTTGTTTCAGGGTCAACATAGATAACAGCTTCACAAAGTAAATCACCCTTTAAGTCTAAACCTTCAAACATAGTAGTATCCACTGAAAACCCCCTATTTAAAATTGAAAAGAGATTATGCCAGTATTAATAAAACACACAAGTAAGTCAAAAGTTTAAATAAGACTATATTTTCGTGCTTTTTGCTGCTTTGTAACCAACGATAGATAAGAGAATTGCAACAGGAAGTGCTGCATAAGCTATAGATCCAATAGCTAGACCTAATACAGTTAGAAGGGTCACTGATTGACCGCCTAAGTAATCACCTGTTCTGGCTACAAACGTATCCATCATTACGGTTGATTTGTAACGATCTTGTTTATTAAGACTAGTAAAAATAGTTTCTCTAGTTGGTTTATTTAGACCATATTCAAAAACCCTAATTAGAACGGTCAACACCAAAACAGCAGTTATTGTTGGGTAAGTAGCATAAGTCCCAAAAGCGATTAAAAGAAAAATCCCATAAATAGTTAATATTGGAACTATTCCGACTGTTCTTAATAAATATGAAGTGAAGAGAAATTGCATAATTAAAGTTAAAGGGGTAACTATTTGTTCTATTTGGGCGAAAAAGGCAGTTCTTTCACATGGGTCACTAGACCAATCTTGAATGATAGTTAAGGATATCATCCATGCAGCAGTTGAAAGTCCTGTCCACAATAATATATAAAAAGCCATGAACTTGATTTGAGTTTGTTTTAAGGTATTCCTAAAAGCTTCAAAACTTGAGCCTCCTAGAACTTCCCCTCTATCATCAGTCTTTTTTGGATGACTTCCTGAAGTGAGGCTTCTAGAAAGAAGAATTGCTATTAAAAGGCATGCAATTGAAAAGACTATTAGTGAAATTGGTCCTAAATCAGATATGGCACTCTTTCCACATATTTCTGTTGAAAAATACCTAGCTGTAGTGGAGCCAAAAAAAGCACCCAGTGACCCTCCAGCACTGACAACTCCAAATACACGTTTAGCATCAGTTGTAGTAAAGTAATTTATTATAGTTACCCAAAAGATTGAAACGACAAAAAAGGAATAGACATTGCACCAAACGTAAAAAGCTCTTCCTGTCCATTGTCTACCTTGCTCGCCAAAAAAAGACCAACATAATAAAAAAATTACGAGATTTACAATAAAGAAAGAATAACAATAAACAACAATACGACTAGTCTGAATCTTTGAAATAACCCAAGAATAGATTGGGTTTATAAGCCCCATAACAATAACTATAGCTAATAAGATATATGGTAAATTAAAGATACCTCCTTCTATTGCCATTTCATTTCTAACAGGTCTAAGTGCGTACCAGGAAGCTAGGACGAAAAAAAAGAAAGAAAAGGATTTTACTAAAGAAAAGATTTCATCCCCTTTCAAAGTAGGGAAAAAGCTTTCACTTTTTTGACTCATAAAGCTATTTATAAATTAATATAATATTAGAGGATAACACCATCTTAAGAAACTACTGAAACTAATGGAAGCAGAACCCTTTATTCTTTTTGGAAAAGATCACTTACTTGCCGTATCAGCTGTAATTCTAACAGCTATTTTTTTTCCTCTTTATTTAAGGCAAGTATCTCCAGCTTTTAAACTCAGATTCGGTTATATTTTGGCTTGCATTCTAATTCTAAATGAGCTTATCAAGCCCTATTATCATACCCAATTCTTCGGTTACGATTTATTTAGGGTTCTTCCTTTTCACATGTGTGCTTTATCAGCTTTCTCAATTTCTTTTTTCCTTATAACAGAAAAAAGAATTCTTTTTGAAGTAGCCTTTTTTTGGGGTATAGGAGGGGGTTTAATGGCACTCTTACAACCTGATACTCCTTTTGACTTCCCTGACCCTGTTTTTATAATTTTTTATCTTAGTCACGGAGGTATGCTTTTAGCTATAGGTCATGCCTCTATTGCTCTAGGCAATAGACCGCGACTTGATTCTGTTAAAAGAGCAATAATGATATCTTTAGTTGTCCTGGTAATAATTTACATTATTAATCTAATTCTAGGACCACCAGCTAATTTCTGGTACTTAGGTGCCAGACCTGAAGGAGCTTCAATTATGGATATAATGCCAGAACCTCCTAAACATATTCCAATAGTGATTGGTTTGGGTTTAATAATGTTTAGTCTTATTTACTTGCCTTATTGGATCTACGATCAAATAACAGCTAAAAATGCTGAATAAGAAGTGTTGGGATATTGCATGTATTAGATTTTACTGTAGCTACTAGTGTGTCAGGTTTTCTTCCTTCTTTTATTTTAGAAACTTCAAAACCTTCTACAACTAAACGCTTATAAGTTGCTTCTATGTCTTGTACTACCCATGCCAAGCCCCAAAAGGAGTCCTTAGGTTCTTCATCATCTTCCTTAGCTATAACCTCTAAGGTTGTATGATTTAATCTAAAGAATAACATTCTACCCCCCCACTTCTCCACTGTCTGATCCAAAGCAAGTCTAATACCAAAAGTATCTCGATAAAGAGATATAACCCCTTCAGGGTCATTAGTATTAATAACAACGTGATCTAGCCTATTTATTGGGGAATTAAATTTTTGTTTATGTACCGGAAGTGCGTCGGTTTTATGTTGAATGAAGAAAGTAAATAACCCTCTGGTTACAGAAGAAGGAATGAAAAGATTTAGCCAAGTTCTTGTCTTTTGTTTATGTATGTCTTCACCTTTGCCTGTAGTTAAATTTACTTTTTTTATTCCCTTTTTAATAAAAGTTTTTTTTAATTCCCTGATATCAGAAGCACCAAAAGCAAGTCCTGCAATCCCCTCTCCATTTTTTTTAAGAAAATCTTTAATCATTTCTGAACCTGAACCTGGGCCACAAGAAGCTAAAAGTTCTATATAAAGATTTTCTAAAGGAAATAAAGCATTTTCAGTGCCTTGATCGGAATGAAAGCCTTTCCAAGTTGGAGGGAAACCTAAAAGTTTAGTGTAATTATTAATTGCCTTAGGGAGATCTTCAACAGCAATAATTATGTGGTCAACAGAATCAAGCAATTTATGATTTTTTAAGAAGCTAATCTATGGAAACCTTGAATTAGAGCATCTGAATTTTTTAGATTCTTTAAAGTATCTTCTACTATTTCAATTCTTTGATCTTTAAGTTCATGATGAATATCTTCACCATGCCATCTAACCATTTTATTCCAATGAGAATCTATAAAATCAGCACCTAATATTTCTCCCTTTTCAGTTTGAAAGGTAAAAGATCTAAGTTCAGAGATTATCAAATTTAAGTAAGCGACATGTATGGCTTCATCCTGCCTAATTCTTCTTACCATCTCCGCAGCTAAAAGAGCATCATTTCTCCTGTCTTTGAATAGATCTTCACAAGAAGCAATATTCATAGAAAACTGAAAGAAACATTCTGCTCTCACTTCAATCATTAATACATTCATTAAAAAATCTACTATCCCAGCATATTCGGTTGCGATAGGCCATTGATCATCTTCTTCAACTGGTCTACCTATATTCTCTGGAACTTCAGGTATAGGGTAGGCATCCTGTCCGAATAATAAATCTCTAGCAGCAAACCACATCTGGTCATGTGCTCCTAGTTGACTATTTGGATCGCCTCCTTCATCGAACCCATGAGCAACAAAAAGACCTTTATTCATATGTCCTGTAGCACTATCTGATATATCTTCTTTGATAATTCTCTGAAAGTCAGGAGCTGTAATTTCTGCTAGCGCTTGACCTCTGGCCTCGATTACACCCGTGATCGTTAGGCTATTCCATAGAAACGCACCTTCTCCTAAGGATAAAAGATATTTAGCTTGATCAAAGTTAGGATAATTCCCATATTTTAGAATTTCTACTGAGCAATCTAAAAGAGGATGCCCTTGATTGGTTAGATTCTCAGCCCATTGATTAACAGCGGTCCATCGCTTTCTTGTTCTGGGCGATATATATTTCCCTTCTCTATCCAAACCCCCATGCAATAAGTATCCTGCCATTTCATTCGGGGCATGAAACTCATGCTCACTCATAATTTCATCAAAAGAATAAATCATGTCCTATTCCATATTTTAGATTTTATAACATTATAGAAGTCTTTAAACTTTGCAATGATTTCTGGACCTAAAAGAGCTACACCCCCGTAAAACGTTATTCCGCTGATTATATACAAAATACTTCCGTAGGTTGCTATTTCACCCCATTCATAACCCATAAAAGGAATTATGGGTATAGCAATATATGGTGGAATAGAAATTACTACTAGAGAATACCCTATAACTTTACGCAAATTCATATCTATAAAGTGTTGTTTTCTTCCTTAAGAGTTATATTTCTTGCTAATAATTAAACTTTAGGCATTTGAGAATTAACTTTTTCTAACGCTTCTAAATATTCTTTTACTAGTCGATTTATAAGACTTCTACATGACTCAACTTCATTAATTTGTCCAACTACCTGCCCTATCGGATTAAAGGCTACTTCTTGAGTCTTGCCTTTGCCTGCATATTGATGGGTTCTTCTCATTGCATCAGCAGTTACTAGTCCTTGAAGAGGCATACCTAAAGGATCGGGTGTATCTTTTTTCTCCCATGCTTCAGTCCAATAATTTTTTAACATTCTTGCAGGCTTTCCTGTCCATGCAGTTGATCTAACTGTATCACCACTAGTTGCATTGAAATAGGACTGTTTTTGTTCAGGCTGTGCAAAAGCTTCTTCTACTGCTAGCCAAATAGAGCCAGTCCATATTCCTTCTGCTCCCATAGACATTGCTGCTAACATTTGTTCTCCGCTACCTATACCTCCTGCAGCAAGGACAGGTGTAGGAGAAACAGCTTTTATGATTTCAGGCCATAGAACCATACTCCCTATTTCTCCAGTATGTCCTCCTCCCTCATAACCTTGAGCTATTATTAAATCTATACCAGCTTCCATATGTGAGATAGCTTGTTTCGGTTTTCCACATAGCGCAGCCATTACTCTTCCAGAAGATTTTATTTTTTCTATAACTTCTTTTGGAGGGGTTCCTAAAGCATTTGCTATCATCTTACAGTTTGGTCTTGTAAGAGATTCATCAACTAAAGGTAAAGCAGTTGCCAGGGTCCACCCAAATAAGCCCATCTTTTCTTGAGAGTTTGGCCAAGGAGGGACATCATGGGACTCTAAAAGTTTCTCAGCAAATTCTTGATGTTCTTTTGGAATCATATCTATCATCTTTGATTCAAGTTCATGCGGATCCATTTCATCCATGCCTTCATACTTTTGAGGGATAACAACATCCACGCCATAATGAAAGTCTCCTATATGGTTATCTATCCAATCTAGCTCATCTTTAAGTTGTTCTTGAGAAAAGCCTACAGCACCTAAAACACCAAACCCTCCTGCTTTACTTACTGCTACAACTACATCCCTGCAATGTGAGAAAGCAAAGATTGGATACTCAATCTTTAATTGTTTGCAAATATTGGTTTTCATGTTTAATAAAAATTGAACATACAAATATAATTCAATTTACTCTATACTCAAACTGTATATAAAGATTATCATCTTAGGAGACATAATATGAAAAAAATTAATACTTTAGTTATATCCTTCTTAGTGTTCTTTGCACCTATTACTTATGCAGAAATGTTAGAAGTATATTCCTGGAAACCTTTCCCAGGTAAAGGCACTGATCTCATTGAAAGTATGGCTGAGGCTGCTGCTATTCATACAGAATTAGGGGCAGTGGTCAATATATATGCAAGAGATGTTGGATCTGACTATCAAGGCTTCGATTACGTGATGCGCTGGAATGACCCAGCGAGCTGGGCTGCTTCAAGAGAAGCGGCTACAAAAAGCCCTAAATTAGAAAAGTTCTTTCAGAGAGTCTCTAGAAAACCTTCTGGGGAACTTGTTGGTAGTTTAGAAGGACTCAATCTAGATCTCTCAGTAAGTGCAGATAGTTTTGGAAATATAAAGGTTTTTAGGGTTTATGTATGGGACCCTGCTCCAGGACAAACTCAGCAGTTATTAGAAAATTTCGCAACAGCTAAAAGAATTCATGAGTCTTTAGGTGCTAGAGTTGAATCTTATAGTGAAGGTATAGGTGGGACAGGAAACTTCCACTATACGCTTGGGTTTGAGAGTTGGGGTACCTTAGCTGAATTTTTTGTGAAATTAGCTACAAATGAAGAATGGGCAGCTTTTCAAGCTTCTAATGACCCAACTGCTGCTACCTTGGTTCACTCATATCAAGCGTCGGGACTAAATTAACTTTTAGTTTTATTTACTAAAAAGGGTTCAAATGATTGAGCCCTTTTTTGTTGATAAAAAATCTGCTCTAATCTTATTTTGGAGAAAGTTTTATGAAAAAAACCGCGATTATAATTTTTCTATTTATTTTTAATTCTTGTACGGAGGAAAAAACAATGAATCCCTTCTTAACTGAATATGACACACCTTATCAAATACCCCCTTTTGAAAAGATAGAAGACAAACATTATCTGCCGGCTTTCATGAAGGGTATGGAAAAGCAAATTGAAGAAGTAAATGCTATAGCTAATAATAAAGAAACTCCAACTTTTGAGAATACTATCGTGGAAATGGAAAGGACAGGTAAGATTTTAGATAAGGTCTCAAGCGTTTTCTTTAATCTCAACAGCTCTAATACAAATGATGAAATGCAAGAAATAGCAAAAGAGATAAGACCTAAGTTATCTGCTCATAGAGATGCTATCTTTTTAAATAAAAAACTCTTTAAAAGAGTAAGCGAGATCTACAAACAAAGAGGAAATTTGCAACTCGATACTGAACAAAAAAGATTGGTTGAAGAAACACATAAATATTTTATTAGATCAGGAGCGCAACTTGATGATAAATCAATGCAAATGCTTACTGAAATTAATCAAAAACTATCTTCTTTAACCACACAATTTGGTCAAAATTTATTAAAAGAAACAAATGAAGGCTTTAGTTTAATTATAGAAGATGAAAGACGACTAGAGGGTCTTCCTGAAGACATACGTAACCAAGCAGCTAAATTAGCTGAATCTGAGGGATATACGGGCAAATGGTTATTTAAGCCAACTAGGGTCAGTATGTACCCGTTTTTAACTTATTCTACTCAAAGAGATCTTAGAGAGAAGCTTTATAAATCTTATATAGAAAGAGGAAATAACAATAACGAAAGAGACAATAAACAAATAGCAATAGAAATGGCTGACTTGCGAACTCACAGAGCTAATATATTAGGGTATGCAACTCATGCAGACTTTGTTCTCGAGAACACTATGGCTAAAACTACTGAAAATGTTAAAGATTTATTAGACAAGGTATGGAAACCTGGTCTAAATAGAGCAAAAAAGGAAGCTGAAGAAATGCAAGAACTAATTCAACAAGAAGGAGCTAATTTTAAATTAGCGGCTTGGGATTGGTGGCACTATTCAGAAAAGATACGACAACTTAAATACGATTTTTCTGAAGAGGAAATAAAACCCTATTTTAGTGAGACAAGAGTACTCCAAGGAGCATTTGACGTAGCAACTAAACTATTTGATATAACTTTTCATGAAAGATTTGATTTGCCGAAATATCGAGAAAATATTAGAACATTTGAAGTTAAAAACTTAGAAGATGAAGTAATAGGAATTTTTTATACAGATTACACAGTCAGGCCAAATAAAGGTGGAGGGGCTTGGATGAATACTTTTAGAAGTCAAAGTAAATTTGATGGTGTGCAGATTCCTCTAGTAATGAATACTTGTAATTTTCCTCCTCCTAATGAAAAAGGTATCTCTTTACTTTCTTTTGAACAAGTAACTACTCTATTTCATGAATTCGGACATGCCTTACATGGACTTCTTTCTGATGCTAACTATCCTAGCCTTTCGGGTACAAATGTTACAAGAGACTACGTCGAGTTTCCTTCTCAAATGATGGAGAATTGGGCAAGAGAACCTGCTGTAATAGCAGAATATGCTAAGCACTATGAAACGGGTAAATCTATGCCTTTAGATCTTTTAGATAAGATATCTAAAGCAGGACAATTTAACCAAGGGTTTGCTACTACTGAATATGTAGCTGCTTCTTATTTAGATATGGCATGGCACAGCCAGGAAGAAAAAGTTACTGATGCTAACCAGTTTGAAAAAGAAACATTAAATGAAATAGGTCTCATAGACCAAATAACTAGCAGATATAGAAGCACCTACTTTGCCCATATTTTTGCAGGAGGGTACTCCATGGGATATTACAGTTATCTCTGGACTGAAGTATTAGAAGCTGATGCCTTTCAGCCATTTAAAGAAAAAGGAATTTTTGATAAAGAGACAGCTAATAAACTTAAGAAGTATGTCTACTCTGCAGGAAATACTGATGACTTGATGAGCCAATATGTTAGATATAGAGGGTTTGAACCTGAGATAAAACCTCTGTTAAAAAAGCGCGGATTAGATGAATTTTGAAGAAATATATTCATACTCCATTTAAAGGCGGATCAGGCGGGGTAAAACTAGGTCTTGAACCTATAGAAGAGCCCTGCTGGCTTGAAGTAGACACCCTATTTATAAAAGAAATAGAAAAAAAGAGAGAACTTTTTAATTCTAATAAGAATAAAGTTTTTCAAGCTATTGATGAGTCGCAAGAATCTCAAATTGAATTATTGAGATATATTAAAAATTATCTTAGTGAATACTATTCAGATAATTTCACCTTTGAAGAAAATAGAATCCAAATAGAGATAAATGGAGAAACTCTGCAAATTCAAGAAGATCCTCTAAAACCCTTAGAAACTTCCTCTTTTTTAGTTCAGGAAGATCTTTTGTTAATGCTGCCTGATGCAAATAATTCTTATCGTCTTGGCGCTGCATCTCTTTGTGCTCCTTCTAATTGGTCATTAACTGAGAAGTTTAAAAAGTCACTCCTAGGACTTCATGCTGGAGTTCCTGGATATAAAGAAAAAATTTCTAGGAGAGTAAATAAAATTTTCTGTCGTTTAGAAGAAGATAGAATCTTTGAAAGATTCAATTGGTCAATTTACGATAACCCCTCTCTTTTTCAACCTAAAAAAAGCAAATCTGATGTAACTAGAAGATCTGATTTAAAAGTAAATGATGCAGGAGATAAGCTCTTTATAAGAGTAGAGAGACAGACTATTAGAAGACTACCAATATCACATGCAGTAATCTTTACTGTAAGAGTTCATGTTTATCCTCTTTCATCAATAAAAGATGATTTAAATAAACTTACCGATCTCCGTTTAGCAATAGAGAATCTTCCAAAAAGAATGAAAAGATATAAAGCACTTGATCAAATTGAAAAACCAATTTTAGGATGGTTAGAAGAGAGGATTGTTAAATTGGGATGACTTTCTTTAGAGGTGTTCAGAAAGAAAGAGGTCCATAGCTCTAAAAAATTCTAATCGATTCTTGGCTAAACTTAAAAAGTGGTCACTATCTTCTTGTTGAATATATATATAATCAGCTTTAGCCCTCCTTAAAGCAGCTTCCATTCTTGTGCCATGTTCAAGTGTAACTCTTGAATCATCTTCTCCTTGAACAAGTAATACTGGTATATTAATTTGATTAGCAAGATTTACAGGAGATGTTTTTA
Organism: uncultured Gammaproteobacteria bacterium; assembly: GCA_913045055.1. GTDB lineage: Bacteria > Pseudomonadota > Gammaproteobacteria > Magnimaribacterales > Magnimaribacteraceae > CAJWPI01. The sequence goes on from CAJWPI010000003.1 coordinate 36,877, forward strand.
TCAACTTTGATCTCTCTGTGCCTATCATCTCTCTTGTCATCTTGCCTGTTCCATAGTACCAACTCTCTTTTATTAACAAACTAAGATCTGTTACTCCTGCAAAACTAACTGCGCACTTAAAAAGATTAGAGTTAGCTGCACCCATTAGAGCCGCATAACCTCCGTAACTTCCTCCTACAATACAAATACTATCTTCATCAGCAATACCTTCATCTATCATCCAACGTGTTGCGTCTTCGATATCGGTCTGCATCTCCAGGCCCCATCTTTGTAATCCAGCTTTTTTAAAGTCTAAGCCATAGCCAGATGATCCTCTAAAATTTGGTTGCAAAACTGCATATCCTCGAGAAGTAAAAAAAGAAGTCCAATAATCAAATCGCACATCGTCGTCAGCAGCTATTGGTCCTCCGTGTGGAAAAATAACTGTTGGAAGATTTTTATTTTGGCCTTTTGGTAAGGTCAAATATGCCTCAATCTCTAAGCCATCTCTCGCATTGAAATATACTGGTTCTCTAGGTGGTAAATCAACACCAGATAGGCGGGGGAATGTATTTGCTATTAAATCTAAACCCCCTTCTGTTTCATCTCCTAAATAAAATTCTCCAGGTTTGTCATTATCCACTACATAGAGAATGAATCGTTTTCTGTCTTTACTAAAACTTATAAAATAAACATGATCGTCAGGAAATTGATCGTAAACAGTCTTTTCAAATTTTGCTATCTCTTGATCCCAAGTAACTAACCTTCCGTTTTCGTCCCAATGCCTAACACCAATAGGATCTTTTGAACCCCCGGCGTATCTTAAACTGCCTTCAACATCTCTATTTGGATCTGAATATACCAGCTCCCTAGAAACTTCTTTCCCATCTTCAATATTAACTTTGAAAATTGCCAGCTTACCTTCATGATAAGCCGAAATCCAAACTTGCTTAGGGTCTTCTCCAAAACCAAGAACATTAACTTCCTTTTCATCAAAAAGACCAAATTTCCAGAGTGTTATCCATTGATCTAGATCAGGATCTTTATAAAGCACAGATTGTTGATTCTTACTTGCTTTTCTATCAAAACCGAAACCAATTCGAACTTTTCCTTCTTTATCTGTTTTCCACATTCTTATATCTGATTTAGCTCTCTTGACCACATCAATGGCACTTGAACGCACATTAACTTTTACTACATCTGGATACCTATCATTATTAATTGGAATAGAAACAAGTATGTGATCAGGATCATCACTAAGTTTATCTATAACGGTATTATGAAATTGGGGAATACGTGCAAGCTTCTTAAAATGCTCTTTTCTGAAAACAGGTTGAAAGGCCGACCCATTATCAAATTTTGTGCCATCTGCTTTTACATACAATAGCCTGGTATTATCGATTTTAGTTCTAAAAAAATCGGCACTAAACCAAGCATCTGCTAATAGGGTTTCGTTATCAAACCATGAAAAGCTTTGCAATTTCATTTGTTTGTTGTCAGAAGAAAGTAACGGCATCAATCCTTTGTTTGATTCTAAATCTTGAATATATATAGCCGAATATCCATTTTTTAAATTTGCAAACAAAGCTAATTTCGTACCATCTGGAGATATTTCTACGTCTCTAAATTGAGGAAGCGTTGCAAAGACTTCGACAGGAATAAACTCCTTGGATAAGGAAACTCCTGAGAACAGGAGTAAAGTTAAAACACAAGAAAATAAATATTTATTCTTCATAATTTTATTTTATAAATTTTCAGGTAAAACGAAACTACTATGAAACCCTGGAGGTATTTGTTGAGGAACAATTAATTGACATAAAGGGCCTTTAGACAAATCTTCTGCTGGAAATATTTGAATCTCTCCTTTATTACTTTTAGTGTTAGTTACAAAAGTTAGAAGGTAACCGTCATCTTCTGTTTGAGAATTATTTCGGGGAGCAAATTGCATTTCACTACCAAAACTTCCCTCTGGAAATTTATATGTTTGACTATTTTTTGTATTGCTGTCTATCTTAACAAGTCCATCAAATAAGATTACATCAGTATCAGCTAAAGAGACGTGATAGCTATATCTAGAAGGTAGACCCCCGTATCGATTATTAATTGTTGGAAACTCTGTTAATAAATCATCTATTCTCTCTTCCTTTGTATTACCAGTTTCTAGGTTAAATCTATACCTGTGGTAGCAAGCATCTAATTTGAGCCAAGCTAACATAGTTCCGTAAGGCCCGGAGAGTTTTTGTCTCACTTCTGGAGAAGGAACTGGTGTAGACATCCTACAAACATCTAGCACTACTTCAGCACCTTCTTCCCACGAATTAATTACATGGTAAATATAACAAGGGTCCGCTTCAAACCACCTAATGGTATCTCCAGACGCCATTCTTTTTAAAACTCCAAATCTACTTTGGATCTCAGGGTAGAAAGTTACCTTATGAATATCTTCTTTTAAAAGTTTAGGATCCCAAAACATTGGTAAATCCATCAAAATAGAATAGTTAGTAGTAAAGGCCATAGAATGAGGTAGTCTCGCGCCTGGTAAATCTATTTCAGTAAAATTTACTAACTCAGATTTCTTATTTAATACACCATAAGTCATATAAGGAGGCTTAGCTGCGTAATCAAAGAAAAGTAAATCTCCTGTAGCTTCATCTGTTAAACAGTGGGCTGACATTTGTCTGGCTCCAATAGATCTTAGATCTATGCTTCCTAGGGTGTTTAAGTTAAGTGGATCTAAGGAATAGGCTTCACCACACTGATAAAATGTAGAAATAGCTTTTCCTGCATGGATGGTAATATCGGTATTTGAATTATCTTTTAACCATAGATCAGAGCCCCAGGCAGTTTCTAGTGCTCTATCCGGAGTATCCATTAAACCCGGCCAAATGGACTTTTTCTTATTACTTTCTATTTCGAAAGCTTTAGTTGTAACCCATCTATTTTTATAACTAACTTTCCCGTCTTCAAAGTGAGCGGAATGTACCATTCCATCGCCATCAAACCAGTGGTAACTACCATATGGTTGAAACCTTTGATTAGGTCCATTTCTTAGATAGATACCAGAAAAATCTTTAGGTATCTCTCCTATGCACTCGAGTGTTGATTCAGTAATTTCCTTTCTTACAGGTTCATGAGGTCCGGTAAGATATGGGTTATCACCAAAATCTACAAAATTATCAAAAACTTTAGATGTTGCCACTTATTTCTCCAAACAAGAATTATGTCCTATTTGTTTAATGAGCGAAACTGATTATTATGTACATTAAAGAAATTGTTTCTTTTGTTTAAATTTAATAAAACCTCAATAAAAAGACTCCTAGAATCTGGATACTTTAAAATAGATAAGTAAATTAACCTTTAATATCAATAAGATATGACTATAATCTCAACTATTAGAAACTTTCTTGCCAGTAAAGTAATGTCAAGGGTGCTTAATGACTGGTCTGATCAAAGCATTCTCCTAAAAAAAAGAGAAAAGTTTGAATTAATAAGAAAAAAAGAAGGCAGACAACATCAAGTCTTTTATTTTCATGAACTATCAGACCCTTATTCGCATATCACCGCACAACTTATTAGCAAATTAAATAAAAATTACGATATTGATCTAATCCCTTTACTTGTAGGAGATCCTCCAAAGGCAACTGTTCATGAACCAAACCTCTATAGAAAATATTGTCTTTCTGATGCTTTGAGAATAGCTCCCTTTTACCAAGTAGAATTTCCTAGCTCTACCCTACCAGAAGATAACCTCATTCTTTTAGGTCAAAGGGTGTTGAGTAGTCTAGACAAAGATAACTTTATAAATTCTGTAGCAGAAATTAGCAACTTTGTTTGGTCTGGAAACCAGGAAGCCTTAGAAGCTCTAGTAGATGATAAAACCCTATCAAAGCAAGGAATGTTATCAGTAATTTCTTCAAACGAAGAAAAAAGGGATAAAGTAGAAGCTTATATGGGTTCAACCTTTAGTTATGAAGGGGAGCTCTATTGGGGTGTGGATCGTCTTGATTATCTAGAAGAAAGATTAATAGATTTAGGTTTAAAAAATAACTTAAATAAAAGTCTAATTTCAGAAAAGAAACAAACAATTGCAACTAACATTCCACAAGAATCTAATCTCGAATTAGAGTTTTATCCTTCTCTTAATAGTCCTTATACTTCAATAGTATTTGAAAGAGTAAAAGAATTGGAATCTAGTTATCCTATAAAGATTATTACAAAACCAGTTTTGCCTATGCTGATGAGGAATATGACAATTCCTAGATATAAAGCTAAATATATTTTTAAAGATACAGCTAGAGAAGCTAGGAAGTATGGAGTCCCTTTTGGAAAAGTAAAAAGTCCTTTGGGTAAGCCCGCTGAAAGAGCATATTCCCTTTTTCCTTGGATAGATCAACAGGGAAAAGGCTTTGAATATATTTATAGACTTATGATTGCTTCTTTTAGGAAAGGAGAAGATATTGGGAAAAAAAGATATTTGAGAAAGTTAATAGAAGACCTTCAATTGGAATGGAATGAAGCTGAGAAGCATTTAGATAGTGATGGATGGAAAGAAATTTTAGAAAAGAATAGGCTTATTATGTATGAAGGTAGATCTTGGGGAGTTCCTACATTCAAACTAGTAGACGGGGAAAATAATTTTACTACTTGGGGTCAAGACAGAATTTGGTTAGTAGAAGAAGAAATTATAAAACGCTTAAAGCAATAGGAGAATTGTATGGAAGTGCATGGAGATTGTGATCCAAAGTTCACCAAAGTTAAAGAGATATTTGCTGATCTTTACCTGCAAGAAAGGGAATTAGGTTCAGCGTTTGCAATTTTTAAAAATGGTAAACCTCTTGTAAACATTTGGGCAGGTTACCAAGATCTAAATAAGACTAAAAAATGGCAAGAAGATACTCTTGTTACTGTGTACTCTACTACCAAAGGCATTGCAGCTTTATGTATTGCTCTAGCTGTTGAAAAAGGACTTCTTGATTATCAAGAAAGGGTAGAAAAATATTGGCCAGAATTTGGATGTAATGGGAAAGAAGAAATAACCGTTTCAATGCTAATGTCCCATCAAGCAGGAATATGCAGCCCTCTAACAAAAAATATAGATGACTACTATAACCAGGAATCTATGGCCAAAAAACTAGCTTCTATGCAACCTATTTGGAAACCAGGAACCGCATGTGGTTATCACTCTATGACATATGGTTGGCTGGTAGCTGAATTAATTTTAAGGGTAACAGGCAAAACAATTGGAACCTTTTTCCGGGAAGAAATAGGTGATAGAAATGATATAGATTTCTTTATTGGTCTACCTGAAGCCGAAGAGTTCAGGGTTGCTGAATTAGAATCTTTTGAGAAGATCTTAGATAACCAGAACAAAAACGCGGATAAAAAAATAGAATTAACTGTCGCTCAAGAGGCTTTAAAAGAATCTGTTAATACTATAGATCATCATAATTCTAGAGAGTGGAGACAAGCTGAAATACCTGCAGCAAATGGACAAGGAAGTGCAGCTGGCTTAGCTAAACTATATAGCTTAGTTACTCCTGAAGACTTATCTCTAAGAATTTTAGATGAAAGGATTGTCAAGGAAATGACAGAGACTCAAGTAGAAGGTAAAGACCTGGTATTAAGAGTTTCCCTGCGATGGGGGAATGGTTTTGTACTGAATAAACATAAATTCGTTTATGGTCCTGTAGAGAAGGCTTTTGGTCATTCAGGATATGGGGGTTCTTGTGCTTTTTCTGATCCAGAGAATAAATTAGGTATCTCTTATGTGATGAATAAAATGGAGAATAATTTTGCTGGAGATGTTCGTTCAATTCAATTGATCAACGCGACGTATGAATGTATGTAGTTTTGGATGTCAACTTAGGTAATAATATTTAAGAGTCTTTCTAACAACCAAAAACTCCCAATACCTCCTATAGAATAAGAAGCAAACTGGTAACTTGCTTTAGAAATATAAATTTTATTTAGAATCCATATTAGGAATAATGCCAAAGGGATAATAATAATTTGTCCTATCTCGATTCCAATATTAAAGAACAACAATGATAGACCTAATTCATTGCTTGAAAAGCCTATCTGAGCTAAAGCTCCAGCAAATCCAAATCCATGTATAAGACCAAAACCGAAAGCTATCAACCAGGGGGTACGAAGATATTTTTTTTTCTCCCCTACCTCCAAAGCAAGATAGATTAAAGTTAAAGCTATTAAGGCCTCTGCTAAAGATTGAGAAATCCTTATCAGATCCAAAACTGATAAAACCAAAGTTAGGCTATGTGCTACAGTGAAAGCTGTAATGGTTTTAATTAATGTTCCGATTCCTTGTACTACAAAAACCAACCCGATTATAAATAAGATATGGTCTATGCCACTTAATAAATGCTCAACTCCTAACCTAAAATAACTTGTTGGATATAAAGTAGTCTCAAGAGGGATCATTAATGTAGGATTTTCAACACTTACTAAACTTTCAAAAGTTGATCCATCTAAATACTTTATGGTTACTAAAGCATCAATCATACGAGACAACCCTTTAAAGTGTATTTCTTTTGCTTTTATTGACTCAGTACAGGTTATGATCAATTCTAAAGTAGAATATTTGCTTCCTACATAAGGTAATGACTTATCCCCTTCCTCACATATTTTAGGTAAATCTACCTCTCCTTTATTGACACTTGCATTAATAGGAAATAACCAAGTTACTTCATACTTATTTAATTCCTTTTCTTCTAAAACTAAACGGGCAGGATTTAATTCATGTGAATTTATTTGGAAAGAAACAAGGAACAATAGAACCAAAAAAGATTTACAACAAGATGCCATACTAATCAGTAAATTTTGGATTTATAACTATCTTGTATTCGGCCTTTAAATCTTTTAAATAGCTCTTGTCTTGCTCTTCTTGCCTTTTTAGAAGGAAATCTGATAACACTTGACTAAAAACTTCTTCAAAAGAAGCTTCTTGTGGTTGAGTTTTTCCTAGAAGGAGAATTAAGTGACTCCCATAAACAGACCTAAATGGTCCAGACCATTCATTTAAATTCATATTGTGTAAATTCTTTGAGAAGCCTTTACCAAAGATTCTTTCAATCTCTTTATCTGTTTTTAATGAAAAGTTTTTTTTATCCATAAAGGGGTCACTTCTAATTTCTTCATCAGTTTGCATTAGTTTACTTAGTGCTTCTTGTGCTCTTTTCAGTCCTTGTTGATCTTTAGAGAAATAAAGGTGGGTAAAAGTATATTTGACGTCTTGAAAGTAGTCTGACTTATGTTTGAGAAAATAGTCCTGTAAATCTTTTTGTGAAGGCTCTTTTGTATTTATTTCTTGTCTTAGAAAACCTAATTTCTGTGCCAACCTTCTTTTTATAATAATATCGTTCTTGTCTAATCCTAATTTAAGAGCCTCTCTATAGAGGATCTCTTCCTCTACTAGCTGATTTATTATCTTACTAATCTCGTCTTTACTTGGTTCTCTTCCAACCTGTTCTTGCCAACTTGCTATTAAACTTTCTATTTCATCATCATAAATTACTATACTATCTTCGGTTTCGTATGAACCCAAAAAAAGATCAAGTAAAAATATTCCTAATCCTATAGAGAAGAAGATTATCAGCTTCTTATTCAATGTCTTTTGAATAAATTAACTATGCGCTAGGTGTATACCAAATTGGAGAGGACCAAGCCCTTTCTTGAATAGTCTTATGTAAGTCAGGCCTAGGTTCAAAACCATTCTTTATAGCATCCCAAGTAGACCATCTGCAGGTTGGGTTTTCTAAAACTCTTACATAGTAAAAGGATTTTTCTTTAGGATTAAAATCTGGATCCCTCCATAAAGCCTTAAGCTCAGAAGACCCTATTCCAGAAGAAATAGAACAATCCTCTATATTCACCCTTGCACCATTGTCAGGGCATCTATTTGTTACGGGATCTACTTTAAGACCATTTGAGCAGACTACATCGTACACAACTTCAGAAGGTGCTCCGGAAATCTGAGCTACCGAACCTTTGATTATTTGGATCCTTTGTAAAGGAGCGCCATTAACATCCCTTAGAGCCCAAACGAGAAAATCAGGTGATTGCTTGTCTGAATATACTAAATCTCCTCCCATAGGAACGCCCTTGGAATAAGCTAATTTTTCCATATTGTCATCACTTAACATCGACTCTTTAAAGTCTTTACCTGCAAAAAACCTTAATTTTATGCGTGTACCAGAAGTTGCGTATGTTTCTTTCCTTCGAAAGGCGTTAAAAATTGATTCACGTGTATTTTCTTCTGCCCATACAACTGCTAATCCTGATGCTCCCCATTCTTTAAAAGGCGGATCATTGTAGTAATCATTTCCTATCTTCTTGAGAGCTACTAAGCGTGCTGCAACACCCTGCTCAAGGGCATCTAGTTGAACTGAACCTCCTTCATCTGCTATACCCATAGCTTGTAACATTTCCGTACTTAGAGGTACTGAACCACGTAGTTCAGGGGTTCCGTCTAAAATTCCTATTTTTGAATTAAAATTAGATTCATCATCAGATATTGCACCAGTGTGTGTATCACTAGCACCTACCATTCCAAACTTATAGGGATTACCTCTATTTTCTTCTTGTAGACCCAGACCATCTAAATAAGCCTGTCTAACATAACTTCCAAAAGGTCTACTATAACCAGGATGTCCAACTCTTACGCTCATTATCTCAAAATCAGCCCATTCATCGTTTGGGGATAATAACGGATGTGTATCAGAAGTACCTTTAACTTGTGTCATCTCAACTAAGGGTTCATTTCGCATTCTAAAATCAGCATAATCCACATTTACTGGGTATCCATTCCAATTTTCTAACTCAAACATTTGGCCATTAGAACCATTCGGATTGTGGGGTATAGCTATAGTATCAACACCCTGTTCTCTCAAATTATCCATCCAAGACCATAAATCTTCAGGATTTAAAGATTTCAATCTTGAAAAAGGCTCTAATGTGACTTTGCTTCCTGAAAAGATAACATTCCTATGTAGATTTCCTCCTTCAAAAGGGGGGCTGCCATAAGGGTTCATAAATGAAGCACCCTTATCTGTAAAACTTGTTGAAGATGTATATTCATAAGCTACAAAAGTAGTAAATTTTCCTGGATCATTATGCCTTTGAGCACTTGAGATAACATCTCTCCATGCAGTTCTATGTATATCTACATCGTACATACTTGAAGCACGTGCTTGGTCACCTGTAAATAAATATTCTATAGCTCCCCACCAACTGATATTTTGAGATGATTGTGTTACCCAATAGGCAAACAAATTAGCTCTCTCAGGAACTGATGCTATTGTTCGGTTATCTTCTCTATTGAGGTTGTGAAAGGGTTCAGTTCCAGCTCTTGTATTATTAGGATCGGCCCAACCAGGTACACTACCAAGTAGAAATCCATGATCTGTTACAGCATAAAAATCAAGAGGTTCACGTAACTGCATATCATAACCTAATGGATGCTTGATAATTCCTCCTTTAGCATAGCTATAAGCATCGTCCGGTGTTGCTGTAGTTCCAAAAATAAAGGCATCAAAAGAATGTTTAGTGTGAACATGTAAATCGCCAAAATACACATTCCTTTCCTTGTTAAAATCTTCAGAGGGTTCGTTTAAGGTATTGACCGCTAGATCAGAATAATCAACAACCTTATCCCCGGGAGAGCAACTCCAAAGGAATACTATGAAAGGTATTGTTAGTAATTTAGATTTGAAATTCATATGCCTACTCCCCAATTTGTATATTATAAATAATACACTTTTATAGAAAAAAAATAAGTCTTACCATAGATCGTATTTCTGTAACTCTGCTCTTCCTACAACCATATGATGTACTTCATCAGGTCCATCAGCAAACCTTAAATGCCTCATGTCAGCATACATACCAGCTAAAGGTGTCCATTGTGAAATTCCTGCCGCGCCATGCATTTGAATAGCTTGGTCTACTATCAGACATGCTTTTTCTGGAACCATGGCTTTTACCGCACTAATATAGACTCTGGCTTCTTTATTGCCTAAAACATCCATTGCCTTAGCTGCCTGTAAAACCGATAGTCTCATTGCATTGATCTCTATTCTTGCACGAGCAATAACTTCAACATTTTTACCTAACTTTGCTATAGGTTTTCCGAAGGCTTCTCTTGACCCAGCACGCTTTACCATTAGTTCAAGAGCAGTTTCAGCTTTTCCTATGGTACGCATACAATGATGAATACGTCCCGGACCAAGACGAACTTGGGATATTTCAAACCCTCTTCCTTCGCCTAATAATATGTTTTCTTTCGGAACCCTTACATTATTAAGCTTAATATGCATATGTCCTTGAGGAGCATGGTCTTGACCAAAAACCTGCATACCTTCTAAAATTTCAACTCCGGGAGTATCTTTTGGAACTAGTATTTGAGATTGTTGCTTTGAAGGATGTGCGTCTGGGCTTGTTTTGACCATAACAATCATTATTTTACAACGCGGATCTCCTGCACCAGATATATAGAATTTTTCACCATTTATCAACCACTCTGACCCTTCTAAAACTGCACTAGTACTTATATTTTTAGCGTCTGAAGAAGCTAAATTTGGTTCAGTCATTGCATATGCTGATCTTATTTCTCCATTTAATAGAGGCTCTAACCACTCTTTCTTTTGTTGAGCTGATCCTACATGTTGTAAGACTTCCATGTTTCCTGTATCTGGAGCACTGCAATTCATAGATTCAGAGGCCAAAGGATACTTTCCTAACTCTGCTGCTATATATGCATAATCTAAATTAGTTAAGCCCTCCCCTATTTTTCCATCTAGATCAGGTAAGAAGAAATTCCATAAACCTAATTCTCTAGCCTTATCTTTAGCTCCCTCTAATAATTCCATCTGTCGTGGGTGCCAAGACCATCGGTCTTCTTTCTCTTTGTGTAAGTCAAAAAACTCTTGCTGTATAGGGGCTACATTTTCTTCACAATGTTTCTTTACAAGGTCCATTAAAGCATGGGCATCAGGTGACATTGCTAACTGAAAAAGTTCATTATTTAAATTTGACATTATTTCTCCTTATTAATTAATTGGTCTTAAACCAAATTGGTGAAGACCAAGCTCTCTCTTGAATAGTTTTTGCTACTTTAGTTCTTGGTTTAGTGCCTGCTCTAAGTGCATCCCACATAGACCATCGACAAACTGGATTTTCAAGAACTCTAACATAATAGACAGATTCAACTTTGGAGTTGAAATCTGGGTCTTGCCATATTGCTTTCAGCTCAGAAGAACCTTTATCTTGAGATATAGAACAATCACTCAAATCAACAGAAGCTCCATTATTAGGGCAACGATGGGTTATTGGATCCACTGTTAATCCATCAGAACAAGCTATATCGTAAACCTTTTCTTTGGTTTCTTTAGAGAATTCTGAGTCATACCAGCCCTTTATAATCTGTACTCTTTGTAGAGGAGCTCCCCTTGCATCTTGTTGAGCAAAAACTAAAAAACTAGGTGATGTTGTGCCTTCTGAAAATAAATCTCCCCCCATAGGCACACCAGCAGCATATGCTTTCTCAACAAGATCTGGATCATTTAAATTAAGAGAACTAATCTTATATCCTGAAAAAAATCTTAATTTGATTCTAGTTCCTGAAGTTGCGTAAGTTTCTTTTCTTTTTAAAGCTGCAAACAAAGAATCTCTCGTATTTTCTTCAGACCATACTGCTGCTAAACCAGAAGAGCTAAAAAGAGTTGATCTTAAATTAGCGTATGTCACGTTTTCCTCTTGGCTGCTCTCTATTCCGCTAGCTCTTAGGTCAGTCTGCATATTGATCATAGGTCCTGTTAAAGGAACAGATCCTCTTGATACAGGAGAGCTTGACAAGGGTGAAGATCCAAAATAGTTACTTTCATCAAATGTAAAAGCTCCATCATGTGTATCACTTGAACCAATAAATCCTACTGCAAAGGGATTTCCTCGCGCTTCACTTCTTAAAGCCAGACCATTGACAAGAGCCTCTCTGACATAACTCCCATTAAGTAGACTATACTGAGAAACATTCCCCTTTCTAGTACTAAGAATTTCAAAGTTTGCCCATTCATCTTCTGGAGAAAGGCGAGGATGAGTCTCAGAAGTTCCTTTTATTTGTGTTATCTCAACTATTGGTTCATTTCTCATTCTAGTTTCAGAAAAACTTTGGTCAATTGGCATACCATTAAAATAATCCATTTTGAATGTTTCACCGTTAGACTGATTGGAGTTATGGGGAATTGCTAGACTATCAACTCCTTTATTACGTAAAGAATCCATCCAAGCCCATAGATCTTCTGGATTTATAGAATCAGCCCTAGTAAATGGTCTTTTCGGAGCTTTAGATGATTCAAAAATTACGTTTCTATGGTAAGAAGCTCTCTCTGGAGCTGGGCTGCTTACAGTCCACTCATAAGCAATAAAGGTAGTAAATTTTCCTGGATCATTGTGCTTTTCAGCAGCTTCTTTAATATCACGCCAAGCAAAAAGATGTGCATCATAGTCAAATGCCTTAGATGCTAAAGAGGAGTTATTTGTCAGCCAAGCTTTAGTTTGATCTAAAGTACTGCCTCGAGTGGCAATAAATTTTCCTGCCTCTTCTCTAAATAATTTTATTCTTCTTAAAATTGAGGAATCATTAAGATTTTCAGGTGCATTTATGTTGTGGAAAGGCGTAGCTTCAGGCAATTTAGATAATTCAGAAGTAGTATCTGCCCATTTCTCAACTACTCCAAGAAATAACCCATGATCTGTAACTGCATAAAAATCTAGGGGCTCTTCTAGCTTCATGTCAACACCCCAAGAATTAACTACCAATTTTCCTTTAGCAAATTCATAGCTAGAGTTAGGGTTAACATCAGCTCCAAGCAAAAAAGCATCAAATGAATATTTTGTGTGAACGTGTAAATCTCCAAAATACACATTCCTAAATTTATTGTAATCAGATGACTTGGATTGCTTTATCTCCTCATTGTTAACAATCCGATAGTCTTCGATAATTAAAGAGTCATCAGAACAACTCCAAAGGAATATTAAAAAAAGAATGATTAGGTTCTTCTTCAAAAGAGACATAGCTAAGCCTGTTACTCTACTAAAATAAGTAAATCGTCTGAATGATTTCTAATATCTAATTTCTCATCCATCAATTCTTTACTCCAAATTTCATCAAGACTTGTAGCCTTAACTGCAAAATCAGCATAATCTTTAAATCCGCAAGTAATATATACTGCCATTTCAGGGCCAAATCTATGTTGACTTAAGTTACATTCTCCAAAAGAGCGCTTGTAAGCGCTGAATAATTTATTAGCGCTTTCTATTTGTCCTGAACCTGTTAAGTAAGGACCCCAATCAAATTTTGAGAGCAGAAGAAAGGGATGGATCTTAGTTGCATTTCTTTCTAAAACTTTGACTATATTGTCAGTATGAGCGCTGTAGCTTTGAGGAGAAGTTGATTGAGTTGCAGAAAGAGTTTTATCCATTATCTTTGCAAAATGATTTAAATCATCGAACAAACAAAAAGTATAAAAAGCTCTTTGTCCCCCAAAATGGTGTCTATACACTCCGCAATCGTTATAACCATTCTCTAATTGCGTCTTTTGCAAATTTATTAATTCTTTTTCTAAATCAGCAGGATTCTGACCTGAAGATATCTCGTAAGTAGATAGTAAGACATATTCATTAGAAACAGTTTTTTCATCTTTTTCATGATGAGCTGCAAAGAAGTTAGTAGACATAAGAATCAAAAGGGGAAAAGTTAAAAATTTCATAGATACCTCCAAAGAATTAATGATGTTAACTATCAAGTAGGTAAGAAAGAAAGTAAAGTGAAATAATTTGACAAGAAATAAAAATATACTGTATATTTATACAGTATGAATGATATGTATAGAAAAAATAAGTCTAATAAACAACCTATGGCTATAAAAAGAGAATATTCTCATAGCGAAGAAATCTTGCAGAGTTCATGGATTGATCGTTTAATTATGAATATGTATATAGTTTTGTCTGGTTTTTTATTGGCTATTAGTATAGCCTCTCTATCAAATATTAGTGGCTAAAAAAACAACAAGATCTCGACATAACCCCGTAGCTAAATTTTCAAAAAAATTTAATAAACCAAAAACTTTTAGAGATAAGACTAAATACTCAAGAAAGGATCAAAAAAAAGACTAAGAATTCTTTTATTTGCTCTTGTTTATCAATATAACTCGAACTATGCTTAGAGCCCTATTTCGTTATAACTAGGGAAAAATTAATGGATTTAAATTACGGTCAAGAGTATGAAGATTTTAGAAACGAGGTACAGAGCTTCATCAAGACTAATGAGAAGGTTAATCTCCACGGAGCAAAATTAAGAAGTCCAGAAAGAGTTGAATGGCAAAAAAAACTAATTGATCATGGCTATTTTGCACGCTCCATCCCGAAACAATATGGTGGTTTTGGCGGTGAAGTAGATATTATTAAAACAAGAATAATTGCTGAAGAATTTGCTAAATCTCCTATCCCTAAACCTCTTGGAGGACAAGGAATTCAAATGTTAGTGCCTACTCTATTAGAACTAGGAAATGAAGAACAAAAACAGACTTACATAAAACCAACACTCCACGGGGAAATGATATGGTGCCAAGGCTATTCAGAGCCTAACTCAGGTAGCGATTTAGCTAGTCTGCAGACTAAAGGTGAACTAGATGGAGAAGAGTGGGTTATTAATGGACAAAAAATTTGGACAAGTACAGCTAAATTTGCACAAATGTGCTTCTGTCTTGTCAGAACAGAACCAGAAGCTCCAAAGCACCAAGGGATAAGTTTTCTGCTTATACCTATGGATTCTTCTGGTATAGAAATTAGACCTATTATGCAAATGACCCTAGACGCAGATTTTAATGAGGTATTTTTTACTGATGTGCGTATCCCTAAAGAGAATATTGTAGGAGAAAGGGGCGAAGGCTGGAAAGTTGCTAACTCTATACTGGGGCACGAAAGAGGTTCCTTAGCTGATCCTAATGTAACTATGACTAGATTGAATGCGTTAATAAACCTTATGAAGGATGAAACTATAGATGGCCAAAGGATTATTGATAAAGATTCTTTTAGAGATAGACTTCTTAAAATACAAGGTAGAGTGCTTGCACAACAATCTAATTCTTTAAGGATTCTATCTGGACAGATAAATAAAGATCAGAATACTAGCATGGCTCGTCTTATAACTAAGCTACAAGGTACTGAGTTAAGACATGAGCTCGAGGCTTTGGCTATAGATGCAATGGGTGAACTTGGTACTCTTTATGAAAACAGTCCGCATCTTCGTGATAATGGATCTTGGCAAATGTCTTATATGTATTTTTTAGGTTTGATAATAGGAGGAGGTACTAGCCAAATTCAAAAAAATATAATTAGTGAGAGGGGTTTAGGTATGCCTAAAGAGCCTAAGGTTCAAGGAAATTAGTATGTATTTTGGATTATCAGAAGAACAAGTAAGTCTACAAGAAACAATAAAAAAATACCTAGAGGACCAGGCTCCTTTAGAAGTGATAAAAGAAATAGCTGCGGGAGATGAGTTAAAAACCATAGAAATACATAAAGGATTATTAGACTTAGGAATCAGCTCTCTTCTAGTACCAGAAGAATTCGGTGGCTTAGAACTGGACTTACTTTTTGCTGCAGTTGTATCTACTGCTCTAGGATCAGGTACAGCACCAGTCCCTTTTATTGGTGCTTATGTAATGGCTCCATTAGCCCTCAATCTTGGAGGAAACCGTTCTCAAAAAGAACAATGGTTGCCGAAAATAGCAAGCGGTGAGGTATTAATGGGAATTGCTATATCTGAATTCATAGGTGCACGTGAAGACTCTGGTATAAACTTTAAAAAAGGCAAAGTAAATGGGAGGGCATTATTTGCAATAGATGCAAAAAATTCTGATGCCTTAATAGTTTCTAATAAAGCAGGTCAACTTTTCTTAGTACACACAGGTTCATCGGGAATATCGCAAACAGAGTTAATAACTGTAGATAAAACAAGAATATCTACAGAAATATTATTTAAAGATGTTAAGGCTGAAATTTTACCTGAATCAGAAAAGGATCTAGGGATTATCAATAAAGTTATAGACGCTGGGAGAATAATGCTTGCAGCAGATTCCCTAGGTGCAGCTCAGGTAATGTTAGATAAAGCAATTGCTTATTCCCTAGAAAGGAAACAGTTTGGTAGACAGATAGGGTCATTTCAAGCTGTCAAACATATGTGTGCTGAAATGGTAGCAGAACTTGAACCTTGTAACGCCATGGTTTGGCATGCTTCACATTGTCAAGAAAATATACCGCATGAAGCGAGACTTATGGCTTGTCATACCAAGGCACATATATCAGAAGTAAGTCGTGAAGTCTCTAAAACTGCTATTGAAGTGCATGGAGGAATGGGATTTACAGATGAATTGGGTCTGCATTACTGGTTTAAAAGAATTGGATTAAACAGACAATTACTTGGGTCTCCTGAATTAGTTAGAGAAGAGGCTGCTAAGATTCAAAACTTTGATCAAGCCTCAGATGATGATAACAAAGGAAATGATGAAGTCGGAAACCCTCTAGTAGTTTAAAGACTGTAGACCTTCTTTGCAGTATTAAAAAAGAGGTCTTCTTTTTCCTTAGTAGAAAATCCTAATGCTATCTTTTTTAAAGCATTCCAAAGTACTGGATAAGAAATAGATTGTTTATCTACAGGAAAATTGCTTTCAAACATACATCTTTCTGTACCGAAAACTTTTATGGTATGTAAATAATAGGCTTTTTGAGCACTTACCAATTCATCAGAAGTTGCAGGCCTGTCAGCTTTGTGCCAGTCCCACCCATTTATTGGCATAGCCATGCCACCTAATTTAGAATATACGTTTGGGCACTCGGCAAGTTCAGTAATATCTTCTTTCCATTTTTTAAAAATACCCTCCCTTTGTCCCTCATATTTTCCTATACCTAAAGGACCGCCAAAATGATCATGGATGATTACTAAACTTGGGAAGTTTTTAGCTAACTTGGTTAAATCCTTAATTTGATTATGATAATGCCATGAGTCAAAAGTTAAGTTTCTTGCCTCTAGTTGCTCTATTCCTTTTTGAAACATGTCGTCCAAATAAATGTGTTGTATTGGATTTGAATGAGAATTTCTTACTTCCTCACTATCATCCCAACCTCCGGCGTGTCTTATGCCTTTAAATAAACCTTCCCCCTTATCAATATGTGCTTCTAATACCTCACCAACAGAATCACCTAACATCATATTTGCATGACTAACTATTGCAGAAATTTGAGCTTTAGATGGGTCAGAAATAGATTCTTTAGCAACTCCAACAACAAATTCAGTCTCTCCTACGGGTTTAAGAGCTTCAGGTCCCTTATCGTAATACCCTTGTCCACACTCGACAAAAACAGTTTTTACTAGATTATGTCCGCTGGATGTATCTTCCCAAAGATCCTTTAATAAGTAATATTGATCTTTTGGAATTCCTTGTGTTCTACCAGGGGCCGGCCATAAATGATGATGGGGATCTATTATAGGAAAATCTGGATCAATTATTTCTTCTTTAACCTGGTCTAACCATTCCCGATGACTCATAATTCTTTCCTCTTATGCTATCTAGACTAATTATATTAACTAAACTCTGATTTATTAATAATATGAACAAAAATATTTTAGTTTTTGTTATAAGTTTACCTCTTCTTCTGCTGGCTGATGAAGATCAAGAAATAAATTCTTTTATTATGGGCTTTGGTTCGTGTTTAGATGAAGAAAAATCTCAAGAAATATGGAAATCCCTAGAAAAAGAAAATTTAGATACTTTCTTCTTTATGGGAGATAACGTATATGGAGACACTGAGTCTGGAGTGCTCACCAAAATGGAAGATTCGTATAAACAACAAGAAAGGAATTTACCTCCCTGGCTTAAGAGGCTTAACCCCCTAGCTATTTGGGATGATCATGACTACGGTCTTAATGATGCTGGTAAGGACTACCCTTTCAAGAGAGAATCTCAAGAACTTTTTTTAAAGTTTTGGAAAATTAATAAAGATGATCCAAGACACCAAAGAGAGGGTATTTATTTTTCTGAAGTAAAAAAATTTAATGATAAAGATATTCTAATAATTGGATTAGACACTAGGTACTTCAGATCAAGCTTAGAAGGTAAAAGCAAAAACTATCTTTCAACTAACGACTCTAAGAAAACTATTCTGGGTAACGATCAATGGGATTGGTTAACAGAAGAGCTGCACAGAGATGTAGATTTAGTTATTTTAGTGTCTTCCATCCAAATTCTTGCTACTAATCATGGTTTTGAGAAATGGAATAATTTTCCACATGAGAGACAAAGACTCTTAACTCTAATCAAAAAATCAGATAATAAAGTCGTATTGGTCTCCGGAGATAGGCATAAAGGCGGAATTTATAAACAGAATAACCTTTATGAATTAACTTCCTCTTCTCTCAATAAACCTCTTCCTGTTTTCTTTCAAGGTTTCTTTGGAAAAGAAACAGACCCTTTATTAATTGGTGAAATGCAATATGTTGCAAATTATGGAGTCGTAACAATTGATGAAATGGGTTTATTAAAAATCTTTCTTAAAGATAAAAATGGAAAGATATTACAGGCAGTTAAAATAGAGTTGTGATCTAATAAATAAGTTTCTTATTAGTTTTTAACTAAATTTTTCCTTTTAGGTGGCTTAGCAATTTGCCATTTTGCTGGTCTTGAACCTTCTCCTACCCACTCAAAATAATTACAAACTGTCCCTGGATCAACATAATTTGGTTTACTAGTAATAGTTAATTCGTGATCTTTGCAGTGGTTATCAATTTCTTCAGAAGTATCAGCTACTAGATAGACCTTTCTCCCTTCTCTATCTAATGCGTTTGCAAATTTTGTCATTAAAAATCTTAGTTATAGTAGTGTTATTTTAGCTTATAGAGAGTTAATCGAATATGGTAGTAACTACTTTTCTTTTAAAATTACCATCTCTGTGCTCAAAAAGAAATACCCCCTGCCAAGTACCTAGGTCTAGTTTATTATCTTTAACAGGAATTGAGAGAGATGTGTCAGAAAGTAAACTCTTTAAGTGTGCAGGCATATCATCTGGGCCCTCAGTATTGTGATTATATTCTGAACCTTCCGGAGCTAGTTTATTAAAAAAATTTAAAATGTCCTTTTGGACATCCATACTAGCATTCTCTTGGATAATTAATGAAGCCGAAGTGTGTTGAATAAAAAGATTGCAAATTCCAGAAGATAACGTTGAAGAAGAGACTGCTTTTTCTACATCTTTAGTAATTTCATATAAACCCTGGCCGTTTGTAAAATAAGTAAACTCTTCTCTATACATTTATCTTTAAACATTATATTTATCAGATTTGTATGCTCTCAAATTCCCACTCTTCTCAAACCAAAGGTAGGTCTTTTCCAATCCCTCTTTTATCTTATATTTTGCTTTCCAATCAGAGTTTTGAATTATTTTTGTATTGTCACAAACTAACCTATTAACCTCACTTTCATCAGGCCTAATTCTTAACTTTTTTGAGGTAATTTTTATGTTTTTTCCAGAAATATTCGCAATTAATTCAGCTAATTCACCAATAGATATCTCCTCATTCATGCCTATATTCGTGACCTCTCCTTTAAAAGAAGCATTTTCACTTATAGTTATAAAACCTCTACAAGTATCTTCTACGAAAGTTAGGTCTCGTGTTGGAGCTAAGTTTCCCAACTCAATTGTTTTTTTGTTAGAAAGGATTTGTGAGATTATTGTTGGTATAACAGCTCTCAGCGATTGTCGTGGACCGTAGGTATTGAAGGG
This sequence comes from uncultured Gammaproteobacteria bacterium, assembly GCA_913045055.1. Classification (GTDB taxonomy): domain Bacteria; phylum Pseudomonadota; class Gammaproteobacteria; order Magnimaribacterales; family Magnimaribacteraceae; genus CAJWPI01. Next base: position 56,704 of record CAJWPI010000003.1, read on the forward strand.
TCTAACTATCTTAATGTTTAACCCAAAAGATTTAAAATAACTAATAGCTAATTGGTCAGCTGCTATCTTTGAAGCTGAATATGGCGACTGCCCAACTAAAGGATGATTTTCATCAATAGGTACATATTGAGCCGAACCATAGGTTTCACTTGTTGAAGTTATCAAGAGATCTTCTGTATTAAGCTTTCTTGCACTTTCAAGAACATTGTATGTTCCTTCTACATTAGTCCTAATATAAGCAAGAGGTGAGACATAAGAATATGGGATTCCTATTAATGCTGCGAGATGAAACACCATTTCTTTTCCTTCCATGGCATTAAACACTGAGTCATAATCCCGAATATCGCCCAATACCACGTCTATCTGGTCTTTAAATTTTGATTCTTCTAACCAACCCCAATTGTTCTCAATATTGTATCTGTCAAAACATGTTACTTTATTACCAGCATCAACTAACATTTCTGCTAAATGGGAGCCAATGAAACCACAGCCCCCCGTAATAAGAATTTCTTTATTTCTAATCAAAATCTTCTCGTTTTAAAGTCTTTCCCATTTTTTACTATATTAGACAGATCTTCCAACACCTTTATATTCAAAGCCCCTTGTCTGAAGCTCTGATGAATTGAGAATATTTCTTCCATCTAAAATAAGCTTTCTCGTCATGAGCTTGTCTAATTCTTCTAGGTTAGGATTCCAAAATTCCTTCCATTCGGTACAAATTATAAGACAATCTGATTCTGTTGCAGCTTCCAGGGCTGATTGACAGATTATAAAAGAACTGTTTTTTATTTCATATGCTTCAGGCTCCTGACTCACAATTGGGTCATACGCTTTAATTTTAGCTCCTTCATCTAATAATCTTTTTATTATTGTTAGTGAGGGAGCTTCTCTTGTGTCATTAGTATTAGGTTTAAATGTTAGACCCCAAATTGTAATTGTCTTGTTAGATAAATTATTGTCGAAAAGATCAAGGGCTAAAGAAGACAAAAAATCCTTTTGAGTTTTATTAACTTCTCTAACTGCCTCTAAAATAGGCAAGTCTGTTCCTTGTAATTGAGCTTGTTGTAGCAATGAATCTATATCTTTAGGGAAGCAAGACCCTCCAAAACCACATCCTGCATACAAAAAACTTTCTCCTATCCTGGGGTCTGAGCCCATACCCAATCTAACTTCTTCAATATCTGCTCCAACATTTGTACAAAAATGTGAAAGTTGATTCATAAAACTAATTTTAGTAGCTAAAATGGCATTAGAAGCATATTTTGTTAATTCTGATGAAGGTGCTGAAATTACTAGCATTCTATCGTTCCGGCGATTGAAATCTTGGTAAATATCCTTTGCAGTCTTTATAACACTTTCTTCATCAGTGCCAAGAATAATTCTATCTGGTTTTAAGAAATCAGAAACAGCACTGCCTTCCTTCAGAAATTCTGGATTTGAAGCAACAAATACTTGAAAGTCTTTTCCCCTAGCCTGAATACCTGCATTTATTTGTTCTTCTACTTCAAGAGAAGTACCTACAGGAACAGTAGACTTAATAAATACTGGAATAGAATAATTCAACTCTTCAGCCAGTGTGTTTGCTACATCTATAACATATTTTAAATTTGTAGCTCCTGTTCCATCATCAGGAGTGCCGACGCAAATCATTGCAGCTTCAGTTCTATCGAGGCAACTCTTTGGATCAGATGTAAAACTTAATTTCTTATTTTTTAATCCAGTTTGCACTAAAGGTTCGAGACCTGGTTCAAATATAGGAATTTTTCCTTCTAACAAAGATTCAATTCTTTTCTTATCAATATCAACGCAGGTGACCTCATGTCCAACTTCTGCTAGACAAGCACCTGTAACTAGGCCCACGTAGCCAGTTCCAAAGATAGTAAGCCTCATAAGATCAGAATTTTAAGCAATCTAGGATATTTAAATAATCTTTAGTGCGCATCCTATCAATAAAATATAAAGAATAAATCTTTATTTTTTCTAAACACATAAATTTCATTCTAAAGAGAAGGCTAATAAGACATTGCCTGGAATTTGATCATGCCCGCCAAAACCTGAGTTAGTAAAAACCCAATCATCCACTATAACTGGTCCTGCTGCATCTATTGAACCTCCTTTAGCTTTTGTACTATACGCATTTACAGCTATAAAATCTTTTTTTGTATCAAAAGTCCACACTCGTTTCCCTTGAGTAGTATAAGCAAAAAATCTTCCATCTAGGGAACCAGCAAAAATTACATCATTAGTAATTGAAATTGGCGCCGAAAAACCTAAAAGATTCTTTTCATTACATTCCTCACAGTCTTTTCTAAGTTCAATAGAAGATACCCATAATAAATTTCCAGTTGAAATATCTAAGCTATAAAGTCCAGGTGAAGGTTTCATATCGTATAGCCCTTCATCTGAAGGAATTTCTCTATCAGATATACCCACAAATAAGGTATTTCCCTTAGTAGCCATTCCCCAATGTACTCCCCCAAGCTTCCCTCCTCGACCTAATCTTTTTGACCAAATCTTTTGTCCATCCTTTGGATCAAAAGCATAGACCCAACCAGATTTTTGACCAGCTATTACTATTTCCTTGCCTTGATTGTCTTTTGTATAAATAACAGCTGCACCAAAGTCTAGATCAGGTCCATCTTCTTCTGGGCAGCTGGGATGAAGGGGGATCATACAAGCAAGATTAAAAGCATCTTTAGGGGTGGTCTGATGGGACCAAATTCTTTTACCTGTATCAAAATCTAAAGCAATAATAGCATCACTAAATTCTGATGCTGGTGATTGAAGACTTTGGGCTGTTCCAAAAAAGATTTTATTTCCTGAACTATCTATTGTTGGAGTGGACCAAACAGCAGCTCCTGAGGGTGCAAACTTTTTTACCCTCGTAATTAAACGCTTCCCTATTAACTCAGCTTTAGGCAAAACTCTGTGATTCCATATTAACTCTCCAGTATAAACATCTACTGCTACTACTGCCCCGCTGGTCTTGCAGCATTCATGAAAAGGATCAAGAGGCATAACAGTCTCTATTGTAGAAATAGGGATTATTAGTTTAGAGCCATATAAAACAGGTGATCCAGTAGAAAAATTAAATTCTTCAGAAGGTAAATCGGTTTTCCAGCGAACTGATCCATCTAACAGGTTTAGAGAATAGACCGTTAAATAAGAGTCAATAAAATATAAAAAAGCGTTATTCAGTTTTACTAGAGGAGAGCTCCTTATGTCTCCTTCAGCTCGATAAGACCAATGAACACAGCCCGTTTTTTTATCAAGGGCATAAATAAACCCGGTAGAGGTGCCAATGATTAATAAATTTCCTATTACTACCGGTGGAGAGCGAGACTCCAAGCCTTTCACATTAAAAACCCATCTTAGTTTTAAGTTACTTACATTTCTGCTATCTATATCTGAATCAGGCTGATATCTAGTGTTGGTATTCGTAACTCCCCAACTAGACCAGTGACTCTTGCCTAATACATCTTTTTTCTTTAGATCAAACTGGCATTCTTCAAACTGATCATCTACCACAGCTTCACTAATAAAATCTGCAATAAGAAATTGCTCCTCTTGTGTAAGGTGGGCAGATTGTGATTTCATTTTTCCCCGTTGCATAACTGCTACTAACCCTTGTTTAGTGTACCAAGACATTGATTCTAGAGATGGTGCTTGTATATTTGGGTCTAAATGACAATTGAGACAGTTACTCTCAACTAATTGTTTAGCAGATTCATCTGAAAATACAAATGGGCAAGAGAAAAAACAAAACAGCAAACTCAAAGAGATTCTAAAAAAAGAGTGCATTATTTGATTGCTAATTGATAAATAATAAAACACTTACACTTAAACCAACAAACACTATAAGTATATTTAATTTTTGGGAAGAGACTTTTCGGGCTATATAGCTTCCGCTATAACCTCCTAAGACAGAAAAAAACATCATACCTAAAGCTAAAGGCCAGTGTATTAACTCTGCTAAAGAAAAAGCAATAACTGAAATGGATGTTAAAAGTAATGAGAATAGAGATTTAAGTGCAAGCATTTGCTTAAGATTTTGATTCCCACTCATTGAAAATATTGCCATTAAAGCAATCCCCAATCCTCCATTAAAGTAACCTCCATAACCACTCACAGCAAAAACCCCAACTCGTTCTAGAAATGAGTTTTTTGATGCACTTTCTTTAAACTTAGTTATTCTAGGTCCTGATATAAAGAGAAAAGTGGCTAGAAGGATTAGAAAAGGAGCTAACTCTCGAAATAATTTGTCTGAAGTATTAATTAACGCATATGAACCAATAATAGCCCCTACAACAACTATAGACATTAAGATAGCTAGCTGTCTCTTATTAATTGAATCTAAAGAATTTCTTAACCCGAAAACTGTCCCAAGATACCCTGGTAAGAGTACTGATGCATTAGTTGCGTTAGCACTTACTGGAGGTAAGCCTACATAGAGCAAAGCTGGTAAAGTAAAGAAGGTGCCACCCCCAGCCAAGGCATTTAACAGTCCAGCAAAGAAAGATGCTATTCCTAGAATGATGTATGTTGGTATTGTGAGAACTTCTAGCATAGAAAGAAGTAAAACTGCAAAAAGATTATTTGAGGTTATTAATCATATCTTCTACAAAATCCTCGACTATGAACAACGGGGGCTCTCCATTGTCTAAAACTGCAGAATGGAAAGATCTTATATCAAATTTATTTCCTAATTCTTTCTTTGCTCTTTCACGTAACTCAAGAATCTTTAACATTCCAACTTTATAACTACATGCCTGGCCGGGCCAAACAATATATCTTTCTATCTCCGTTACCACTTCGGTGTCTGACATACCGGTGATACTCTTCATATAACTCATTGCCTCTTCTCTTGTCCATCTTTTGTAATGAATACCAGTATCAACAACCAGCCTAACAGCTCTAAACAATTCACTTTGTAAAACGCCAAGTTCATCATATAGATTTTCAGCTAACCCTGCTTCAACTGCTAGCTTTTCAGAATAAAGCGCCCACCCTTCTCCAAATGCAGAAGTGTAATAACCAAACTTCCTGTAAAGAGACAAGGTGTCATTTTCTAGACTTAAAGCATTTTGAAGGTGATGACCAGGTATAGCTTCATGAAAAGCTAAAGTTCTCATACTATAAGTGGGAGTTTGTTTTATATCAAAAAGATTAGCATAAAAAACTCCGGGTCTGGAACCATCTAAAGCAGGAGACATATAGTAACCTCCTGCTTGATTTTCTTCTGAATATTCAGGAACAGCTCTAACCTCAACCTTAGCTTTTGGTAAAGCAAAAAAGTAGTCTTTCATTACCTTCTCTGTCTCTTTTACTATCTCTGTATAATCTCTAACTACTATATCCTTTCTATCTGGTGTATCAGGGTATAAGAATTGGGGATCTTCGTTCATTTGGTTCATTAATTCACCAACACTCAGTTCTTCTGTGTAGCCTAAAGAATTTAGTATTTGCCTCATTCTTAAAGTAATTCTTGCTACTTCACTAAGACCAATCCTATGTATATCTTCAGCACTATAATCAGTTGTGGTATAGGATCTGAGTCTTAATGCGTAATATTTATCTCCATCTGGTAATGACCATACACCATGGAGTTTGTTTGCATTCGGAAGCGTTTCTTCCATAAATAATAGCAAACTCTTGAAGGCTGGATTGACGCTCTCTTTTATAGCTAGTTGGACTTCCTTGTATAAATTATTTTTATCTTCAAGGTCAACTTCAAGTTCTTCAACTTTTCTAAGAAAAACCGTAAATAAAGGATTCTCTTCGTTAGGGTAATTTAGAAATTCATTTAATTGTCTTATTACATGATTGAAAACAAATTCTGGAGGAAAAATATTTTGTTTTCTTTGTTCATTAAGAATCTCTAGATTTGCTTCAAATACTTCATCAAAAAGATTTAGTCGATCAATGTAATATTTAGCTTCTGAGATATTTCTTATAGGATGAATGTCAGTCATGAATTCAACTATATTTAAATGAAGACCCCCTATTTGGTTGATGGGATAGCTATGAAAAGGGAAAAGCTCTTCCTCTTGGATTGTGTTTTCTAGAGAAAAAAGAGCAATTCTTTGTGTAACTTGCTGGTCTTTAGAAAGTTTTAGAGAATCATAAGATTCTATCATTGCTTTCCTTTCTTTAGCTTTCATCAGATCGATTGATATTTCTTCTAAATCTGTGATAGACAATTTTGAAAGATGTCCTGTTGCCCAATTAAACCTATCGACGATACCTAAATAAGTTAGACCCTCTGGAGTATCAGAAAAATCTATTATTAAATTTTTAGCTAGATAATGATCAATTGAGAAAGGTTTCATATAAAATAAATTAGTTAAATACATCACTCCAAACAAGCAAATTATTCCAAATAAATAGGCTATGTACCGCAATATTCTCATCCTTCTAACTTACTCCTTAAATTCTAAACGTTTGGCATGCAAAATAGGTTCAGTATACCCGCTAGGTTGAACCCTGCCTTGCAAAACCAGAGAACAAGCTGCAGAAAAAGCAAGTCCAGAATAATCTGGAGCCATATTGTTATATTCAGGGTCTCCTGCATTCTGCTTATCAACCACTATCGCCATGCGTTTCATGGTTTCAATTATTTGTTCTTCAGAACAAATACCATGATGTAACCAGTTAGCCATATGTTGACTTGATATTCTGCAAGTAGCTCTATCTTCCATTAAACCTATGTTGTTGATATCAAGAACTTTTGAACACCCTACTCCTTGATCAATCCATCGAACTACATAACCCAATATGCCTTGAGCGTTATTATCCAGTTCATTCTGAATTTCTTGTTTTGTTAAGCTTCTACCTTTTTCTAAGATTGGGATAGACAGCAAGTTATTAATGTCTACTCTAGGTCTGGTGCTTAATAATTCTTGCTGTTCTGATACTGATACCTGGTGATAATGCATAACATGCAGGGTGGCTGCAGTGGGAGAAGGAACCCAAGCGCAATTAGCTCCTGCTTCAGGATGCATAGTTTTAGTTTGCAACATTTCTAACATTTCATCTGGCATGGCCCACATCCCTTTTCCTATTTGAGCTTGCCCTTTAAAGCCGGTAAGCAAACCGTTGTCTACATTCCAGTCTTCATAAGCATTTATCCAGGGTTGTTGTTTCATCTCAGCTTTGGGTACCATCGGACCAGCTTCCATACAAGTATGAATCTCGTCTCCAGTTCTATCTAGAAATCCTGTATTAATGAAAATTACCCTTTCCTTAGCTTCCCTTATACATTCCTTGAGATTGAGAGTAGTTCTTCTTTCTTCATCCATGATACCTACCTTTACTGATAGAGGTTTAATATCTAGAGCCTTTTCAATAGAAGAAAATAAGTCACAAGTAAATTTAATCTCTTCAGGACCATGCATTTTAGGTTTAACAATATAAACACTACCAGCCCTAGAGTTCCTATGTTTGTTAGCATTATTTAGGTCATGTTTAGCAATACAGATGGTGAACATTGCATCCAGAATACCTTCAGGCACTTCATTACCTTTACCATCAATGACAGCAGAATTAGTCATTAAATGTCCTACATTCCTGACTAACATTAAGCTTCTCCCAGGCAGAAAGAAAGAATCCCCTTTATTATCTAGATATTCTCTATCAGGGTTTAATTCTCTAGTCATCTCTGATCCACCCTTGAGAAAGGTTTCTGTTAAATCTCCCTTCATGAGTCCTAACCAATTTCTATAAACTAAAGTCTTATCTTCAGCATCTACAGCTGCAACAGAATCTTCACAATCTTGAATAGTTGTCACTGCAGACTCCATTAATATATCCTTAATTCCAGCTGGATCATCTTTACCAACGGAATCATTTCTATCAATCTGTATTTCTATATGTAGATCATTATGTTTTAAAAGAACAGATTTCGGGTTGTCTGTAGAACCTTGGTAACCTATAAATTGATCTGGATTCTTCAAAGAGGTTTTCTTCTGATCAGCAGTAGTAAGTTGAAGTGCATTATTTTCTATATTGAAACCGGTTATATCCTTAAATTTTTGGTCTAAAAGAGGAGTGGTATCGTCGAGGAAATTTTTAGAGAATTGTATAACCTTTTCTCCGCGTACAGGATTGTAAGCTCCTCCTTTTTCGCTTCCACTGTCTTCTGAAATAACATCAGTTCCATAAAGAGCATCATATAAACTTCCCCATCGAGCGTTAGCAGCATTAAGAGCAAATCTGGCATTCGTAACAGGAACAACAAGTTGGGGTCCTGCTATATTAGAGATTTCTGGATCAACTCTACTAGTACGAATTTTAAAGTCCTCCCCTTCAATGAGTAAATATCCAATATCTTTAAGGAAATCCTTATAAACTTCTAGATCAAAAGAATTCTCTCTATTCTCTATATGCCACTGATCTATCTTTGTTTGAATATCTTCCCTTTTTCTTATCAGCGCATTATTTCTGGGAAGAAATTCTTCGAATATAGCTTGAAATGAAGCCCAGAAATCTGATGGTTCTATATCTAATCCATCTAGTATTTCATTTTTTAAAAGATCATCTAACTCAGATGCAATCTGAAGACCTCCATGCTTTACTCTTTCTATCATAGTCCTACCTTAACGAGAATGGAGCGGGAAACCGGGTTCGAACCGGCGACCTTTTGCTTGGCAAGCAAACGCTCTACCAACTGAGCTATTCCCGCTAAATTTCTTTAAAGGCGCTTATTATAGACATTTTTTACTGTAGTTCTCCCGAAATGTACAAGATTTAATTAGTATTGCTTAGGTTTAATTTAGTTACAGATTCCCTGTAACGAGATAAAGAAAACCAAAAGAATAAAGCTGAGATAGGAAGCACTATAGTCGCAGTCAGAGAAAGAGAGAAACTGAGTTTACTGGGATCTTGGAAAATAAAATCTGTAAAAAAAGCTGTTAACTGCGGTCCTAAACTCAATCCAAAAGCCATCATTAAAAAAGCATACACAGCAGCCATTTGTCCTTTTACTCTAGAACTACTAACTCCACTTACAGCTAAAAGTCCTAATGGAGCAAAGGAACTAATGAAGAAAAGATAAAAAGCTATCAAAATCCATGAAATAGACAATGAATTAATTAGTGGGATAAGTGCAATTGGTGGAAGTGCCATGATTGATGAAAACAAGGCAACTCTTATTGGAGCATCTATATAACCCTTATTACGTAGATAATCTACCATTGCTCCAGCTCCAATTGTTCCTAATATTGAACTAGACATGGTAATCAGCCCTAAAACAACACCTATTTCAGAAAGAGAAAGACTATAAGTTCTTAACATCATTGTAGGGGCCCAAAAAGTAAAGGAATAAAAAATTAGGGCCATAAAGATTAATCCTCCAAACATTGGAATTAAAGTTTTCTTATGACTGGCTATATGTGGAAAAACTGTCTTTACCTCTTCTTTTTTATTATTAAAAGTAACTGGAAGTCTTCGGGTTGGTTCAAACATAGCAAAAGCGGCTAGTGCAATTATTAGCCCTGGTATTCCAACAACCATAAAAGTTGCTTGCCAAGGTTTTAAATGTCCTAAAATGGGAAAAGTGAGCCCTCCTATTTGTGTAAGATAATCTATCAGGAAACCTCCTCCAAGAAGGGTGATGCCAATTCCTATATATACTCCTGAAGTAATAATACCCATAGGTTTGCCTTGTTTATTTTCTGGAAAATAGTCACTAACCAAAGAAACACTTGTTGGAGCCATTACAGCCTCTCCAACAGCAACTCCAACCCTTGCTCCGAATAATTTAAGAAAGGAATCAGCCAAACCAGATAGAGCTGTCATGAAGGACCATACCAAAATACCTGAACCAAGAATAAAAGTTCTATTTACCCTATCTACTGCATAACCAATAGGTAAAGCCATAACGGCGTAAAAAACTGAAAAGGCTGCCCCTCCAAGAAGAGCAATTTGAGAATCAGAAAGACCAAAATCTGCTTTTATGGGTTCTATTAGCATGGCAGGAATCTGCCTATCTATAAAAGCAAACACTTGTGCTAGGGTCATTATTCCTACCCCGTAGTATCCAAGCTTTAATGAGGGGTAATTACTTTTTTTCATAAATCACTGGGAAATTGTATGATAAAGCGAATAATAACTTGATATAGAATTTATACTCAAGAAAGATGAAAAGAATATATGCCGCTTTTAAATATGCGCTTCAAGGTTTAAAGCATGCCCTAAAATCTGAGTTTGCTTTTCAAGTGGAGTTTATTTTAAGTGTATTCCTAATACCATTTGCTTTTGTTATCGGACAAAATAGCTTAGAAGTAGTTTTTCTTGTAGCTAGCACCCTACTTATCTTGATTGTAGAGTTATTGAATACCTCGATAGAAACAACCCTAAATAGGATTGGCCAAGAAGATAATGATATTACAAAAATTGCAAAAGATTTGGCCTCTGGAAGTGTATTGTTGGCTCTTGTTCTTTGGATCTTTGTTTGGAGTATGATCGTAATTTTTTAGGTAATTCCTTAAGAATCTGTATAATCCGCTTCGTTTGCAAAAAGATAAGCTATTGAAAACACAAAAAACAGCAAAAAGAAAGATTGCAAAAGTTTTCTCAAAACCTTCTAGAAAAGAAGCTGAGAAAGCTGTAGAGACTCTTATTAAGTGGGCAGGAGATAACCCGAAACGAGAAGGTCTGTTAGAAACTCCCCAAAGAGTTATCAATTCTTACCAAGAATTTTTTGCAGGATATTTAATGAACCCTGATGAAATCTTGTCAAAAACATTTGAAGAGGTCGAGGGTTACGATGAAATGGTTATAGTTAAAGATATAAGGGTAGAATCACATTGCGAACATCATATGGTACCTATTCTTGGAAGCGCTCATGTGGCTTATATTCCAAATAAAAGGATAGTTGGCCTTAGCAAATTAGCAAGAGTAGTTGATGTCTATTCAAAAAGGCTACAAGTTCAAGAAAAGATGACAGCTCAAATAGCTGAAACTATTGATAGAGCATTAAAACCTAGAGGTGTGGCTGTTGTAATAGAAGCTGCTCACCAGTGCATGAGTACAAGAGGAACCCATAAAACTGAAACAACAACTGTTACTAGCCAAATGATAGGAGTATTCCAAAAGAATGAGAAGACTCGTGCTGAATTTATGAATCTTATTAGAAGTTAATCAAGATTCTTAAAAACTACCGATATCCAATAAGTTTCCGACCAGACCCTTCTGCTGTATAAAGAATTTGCCACAAGTGATTTGCTTTAGTTCTGAAAGATGCAGCACTTATTAAAAGCCAATAGGTCCACATTCTATAGAACCTTTCATCATATTTTTCTTTAATCAATTTATAGTTAGTAGTGAAATTTTCATACCAACACATTATGGTCTTATCATAATCGGTACCGAAATTATGCCAATCGGCAATAGAAAAGAGACCCTCACAGGCTTCAGTAATTTGTTTTGCTGAAGGCATCATGCCGTTTGGAAATATATATTTCTCAACCCACGGATCAGTAGATGTTGTGGATATATCACTCCCTATTGTGTGCAATAAAAAGGCCCCATCACTTTTTAAACATCTTCTTACTACTTCAAAAAAATTCCTATAATTTTTGTATCCTACGGCTTCAAACATCCCAATAGAATAAATAGCGTCGAACTCTTCGTTTAAGTCTCTATAATCGACCAAACGAATTTCAACGTTTAAACCTTTACATTGTTCTTGAGCGTAATCGACTTGTTCTTTAGAAATAGTTATTCCTAGAACTTTAACGCCATAATGAGAAGAGAAGTGTTTGGCTGCTCCACCCCAACCACAGCCTATATCAAGAACTTTCATTCCAGGTCTAAGATCTAATTTTTTAGCAACTAAATCTAGCTTCGCTAATTGAGATTGCTCTAGGGTCTGAACGTCATTAGACCAGTAGCCACAGGTATACGTCATAGTCTTGTCTAACATAACAGCAAAAAGGTCATTACCTATATCATAATGTTGTTCACCCACTTGAAAAGCTCTTGAAATTGATTGAAGGTTACGTAATTTACTTTTTACGGTTGATAGAATTTTAGGGATACCGCCTATTTGTTCATTTAAGCCATCAGTAAAAATCTTCTCAAAAAATATGTCCAATCTTTGACAATCAAACCAACCCTTCATATAACTTTCACCCAAACCAAGGCTTCCATTAAACAAAATACTCTTAAATAAATCAGAGTCATGCACTTGTATATCCCATAGCCTATCCCCATTAATTTCTATATCAACTGATGATAAGAATTTTGAATACTTGTCTAATAAAATTTTATTTAACATGATATGCTTTATTCTAATTTGAATTAATTGAAAAAATAAACTAAATTTTTCAATAAGAACTAAAAAAACCAAGAAAGTATAAAAAACTATAGTTGTAATTATGGAATTTGATAAAAAACACAATCAAAGAACAGATATGTCTTTTGATCCTGATTTCTTGGAGAATAAATACAAAACAGAAAGGGATAAAAGAATAAGAGAGGATGGCAATGATCAATACATAGAGGTAAAGGGAGAGTTTTCCTATTTTGTCGAAGACCCATATGTAGATGAAGAGATAAAAAGAGAACCAGTTGAAGATGAAGTTGAAGTTCTAATAATAGGAGGTGGTTTTGGCGGAATGTTAGCTGCTGCTAGGTTAAGAGAAGCAGGGATAGATAACTTTAGAATTATTGAAAAAGCTGGGGACTTTGGAGGAACTTGGTATTGGAACAGATATCCTGGTGCATCTTGTGATATAGAATCATATGTCTATTTTCCTCTATTAGAAGAAACTGGTTTTATTCCCAAAAAAAAATATACAGATGCCGCAGAAACCCTTGAGTACTGTCGTATCCTTTCTAAGAAATTTAAACTCTATAAAAATGTATTTTTTCAAACTGAAGTTACTTCTACAAAATGGAATGAAGAAACAAAACAATGGACTGTTAATACGAATAAGAACGACTCAATAAAAGCTAATTATGTAGTGCATTCAAATGGACCCCTAAATAGACCGAAACTTCCAGCTATAAAAGGTATTAATAATTTTAAAGGTCATACCTTTCATACAAGTAGATGGGATTATGAATATACTGGTGGCACGTCATATGGAAACCTAACTAACCTTAAGGGTAAAAAAGTAGCTGTTATTGGTACAGGAGCTACAGCTGTACAATGTGTACCTCATTTAGGGGAAACTGCAGAAAAGCTTTATGTTTTTCAAAGAACCCCCTCTTCTATAGATGAAAGAAATAACAAAGAAACAGACTCAGAGTGGTTAACATCCCAAAAACCTGGATGGCACAATAAAAGAAGAAATAACTTTGAATCTCTTCTCACCGGTGCACCTGTTAAAGAAGACTTAGTGTCTGATGGTTGGACAGAAGCTTTTAGACTCCTTTTTGGTAGTTTAAGAAGTAAAGCGCCTTCTAAATTCAGAATGCTCTCTTGGGCATTAACTTCTATAACTTCACAAGAGATGTACAAACTGGGTTTTAAGCAATATATGACTAATAAAGCCATGACCCATATGGACATAAGAAATGCTATACAGATAGCTGACTATCAAAAAATGGAAATGGTAAGAGCTCGTGCTGATGAAGTGGTTCAAGATAGAGCTACAGCAGAATCTTTGAAGCCCTACTATAACCAATTTTGTAAAAGGCCGTGTTTCCATGACGAATACCTTCAAACTTTTAATAAACCTAATGTTACCCTTGTAGACACTGATGGTAAGGGAGTAAACCAGATTTCAGAAAATGGAATTATGTTTGAAGGGAAAGAATACCAAGTTGATTGTATTATTTTTGCAACTGGGTTTGAGGTAGGAACTGATTACAGCAGAAGAGCTGGATATCAAATATATGGAGTCGATGGAATATCAATCTCAGAAAAGTGGCAAGATGGTCTTTCAACCTTCCATGGAATGCACTCAAAAGGTTTTCCTAACTGCTTCTTTTTTGGTCCAGCACAATCTGGTTTTACTGCAACTTATACTTATTCTCTTGATGAGCAAAGTGTTCATTTGGCTTATATTCTTAAATCAGCCAGAGAGCAAGGAATATCAAGAATAGAAGCTTCACAAGAAGCAGAAGATAAATGGGTTAAAACTATTATAGAAAAAGCAAGACTAACTGCTGATTTCCAAGAAAAATGTACTCCCGGTTACTACAACAATGAAGGTAAAATTAACCAAAACCCTCAAAATAATTTTTATGGAGCTGGTCCAATAGAATTCTTTGCTTTATTGAAGAAATGGAGATCTAAGGGAAGTTTAGATGGACTAACATTAAAGTCTTAAAACTTACAATAATCTAGGCTCGTGAAACTTCTTAACCTTACCCGTCCTCTTAATAATGAAGAAATAAGCCAGATGCATGCAATTAATCAAGCGAATAGTCCAGACGTGGGAGATATTCCGAATGTAAATCAATTCAAGTCACTTATAGATTTGTCAGAAACTATTTATGCGTATAAAGATAAAGGAATAATTGTAGGTTTTATTTTGTTAATGAGAGAAGGTACTGCCTATCAATCAGAAAATTATAAATTTATTTCTTCTAAGTTTGATCAATTTCTTTATGTAGATCGTATTGCAATAGATAGTAAATACAGAAGACAAGGATTAGCAGAGAAGATATATAGTAAAGTTATTTCTGATGGAAATCTTCTAGGTCTAGATGTCCTCTGTGAAGTCAATACAAGACCGAAGAATGAGATCTCTTTATCCTTTCATAAAAAAATGAGATTCAATGAAATTGGAACTCAAGATTTTGAAAAGAATAGTGTAGTGTATTTAAAACGGTCTACGAAATAACCGGACTTTTCTCTGCAGATTCTTCATTTCTCTTAAAATTAGTTAATCCAACTCCACTAAGTATAAGTAAGCATCCCACAAGCATAGTTAAAGTTATTTTTTCTCCTAGGAATAGATAAGCCCACATCATTCCAGTAAGAGGAACAATTAATAGAACTGTTGAAGCTCTAACTGGTCCTATCCTCCTTAACAATATAACAAATCCAATATAAGCTAAACCAGTACATAAAAAGCCTAAAAGAAAAACACTCCATAGAACTTTAGGGGGTTGATTTAGGTAAGAAGTATCTTCGATAAATGCTAAAGGAGAAAAAAGGATAGTTCCTATTAATAAAGTCATACATGCTACATAGGTAGAATCTAAATGTTCCAATTTGTAGATATAATTGGAACAAAAAGCATAAAGAAAAGCTCCTAATATACAAAGCAATAATGGAAAAGTAGAAAACTCTAAAGATTCAAAACCTACAAATATTAATAAGCCTGTTATCCCTACCAATATACCTACTAATTGAGTCCAGTTGAAAGCCAGTTTCAACCATACAATCGAAATAATAAAGGCAAAAAGTGGGGAAGTTCCATTCAAAACTGACATGGTGCCAGCATTTATAGATAAAGCTGAGTAAGAGAAAAGGAAGAAAGGAACTGAAGCATTAAAAATGCCTAAAAATACTAAGGGAAAAACATGATCTTTAAAATTCTTTAAATGCTTTATGCGAATAAAAATTGGTACAAGGATTAATGAGGCGATAAGCAGTCTAATAGCTACAAGTGATACTGGACCTACTGCAGGAGCAGCTATTTTGATAAATAAAAAGGACGCACCCCACGCAGCTCCTATTCCAAAGATTAATAGCCAGTCCAATAAAGAAGATTTATTGTTCATTTATTTTTATAGTGAATTATTGAGACCTTACAGAATTTATGAATTTTTCCATTCTGGGTCTCTTTTTTCTAAGAAGGCTTCAATTCCCTCTTTTGCGTCATCAGCTTTTAAATTCTTTATCATTCTTTCTGAAGCATATTCATATGCCTGATCAATGCTCATGTTAAGTTGTTCATAAAAGGTTTCCTTTCCAAGTTTTAGAACATAAGAGGATTTGTTGCTAATATTTTTTGCTACCTCCATAACCTGTTTATGTAAATCCTTAGAATTAAAAACATCATTAATTAAACCAAATCTCTTTGCATCGATAGCACTAATTAGATCTCCTAATAAAAGCATTTCCATTGAATGCTTTCTTGATATAGTCCTAGATACAGGGACCAATGGTGTGTGGCAAAACAACCCTATATTTACTCCTGGAGTAGCGAATTTAGTCTCATTATCTGAATAGGCTAAGTCGCAAGCAGCTACTAACTGACATCCAGCCGCTGTTGCAACTCCATGCACTTCTGCTATAACTGGTTTGCTTAGTTGGGGTAAAGCAGCCATCACTTTTTTAGAAGTGTCCATTAAACTTTGGTAAAAAGATTCATCTTGATTAGATTGTATTTCTTTTAGATTATGTCCAGCACTAAAACCTCTCCCTAAACCCCTTATCACAATAACTTTAACTGATTTGTCTTGGTTGACCTCATCTAATGCAACAAAAAGCTCATTTAATAACTCTTCTGAAAGAGCATTAAAAGAACTATCATCATTTAAGTTTACTATTGAAATATTTTCTTCTTGTGTTTTAAGAATAAATTTTTTGTTCTTCATCCAGATACCTGTCGTTCTTTACCTTCCCAGTAAGGATCTCTAAGCTCCCTTCTTAATATCTTCCCTGAGGGGTTTCTGGGGAGTTCAGAAACAAAATCTATTGTTCTAGGGCATTTATATGCAGCAATTTGGGTTCGGGCATAAGAAATAATTTCTGACTCCTCTAGATCTGCCCCTTCTGAGAGTACTACAAATCCCTTAACTGCTTCTCCCCATTTATCATCAGGTATACCAACCACAGCTGCATCTACAATCTCCCTGTGACTCATTAGTGCATTTTCTACTTCAGCTGGATAAATATTTTCTGCTCCAGATACAATCATGTCTTTAACCCTGTCATGTATGAAAAGAAAACCTTCTTCATCAAAAAAACCTGCATCTCCAGAATAAAACCAATCATCTACTACAGACTCATTCGTTGCTTCGGGTCTATTCCAATACCCTTTCATATTATTTCCAGATTTTATGATAATTTCTCCAACTTTACCTGTAGGAAGATTCTCTCCCTTTTTGTCTACCACCTTAATTTCAGCTCCATATCCTGGCTTGCCACAAGATCTTAATTTTCCTTTAGAGGGGTCATGATCTTCAGGAGATAAAAAAGTTACTGCTCCATTAGTTTCAGTTAGGCCATAAACCTGCCAAAACTCACAATCCATAATTTTAATAGCCTTCTCAAGGGTGTCTTGAGCTATTGGTGAAGCTCCATAAACAACGGTCTTTAAAGAAGACCAGTCAGTTTTTTCTACTTCAGGATGTTGTATTAAAAAAAGAATTACAGCAGGCACAAAAAGAGTGTTTTCAATTTTTTCTTTTTCTATCAATTCTAAAATTAAAGTAGGATCTACTTCAGGAATAATTATGCTCTTACACCCAAAAACATAACCAGCTAACCCCATATTTGTACCTGCAACATGAAACACTGGCATGCAAACTAAATTAACAGCTTTTTCTTGAAAAGATTCACGATAATAGCCATGAGTAGCCATAATATTTGCATTTGAAAAGTTTGCATTGGTTAACTGGACACCTTTTGGGTGTCCTGTAGTTCCAGATGTGTAGAGCTGAATAACATCATCATCTGGTAATGTTTTCATAAGAGGGTCTTTGTCTTCTTGAGAATCTCTCCAGCTTTCGAAGTTTTCCCATTCATTGTGATTATCCCCTACTGCTATTATTTTTTTTATATGTGGTAGCTCACTTTTAATCTGTTCTATCAGTCCAAAGAATTCAGACCCTACAAATAAAACTTCACTTTTGGAATCGTTAAGTATAAAAGAGACTTCTGGAGGGGCTAGCCGCCAATTTACTCCTACAGCTACTGTCCTAGATTTGAGAGTTCCATATAAAAATTCAAAAAAGTAATCTGAATTTTTAGCTAAGAAAGCAACTCGTGTATCAGGATCACAATCTAATGCTATTAATCCTTGGGCAATCTTATTGGCATATGAATCAAATTGCTTATAAGAAGTCTCTCTATCACCAAATTTATGTGCTATTGAGTCGGGGTCCTTATTAACCCTCCACCTAAGAATATCTGCTAAAGTTTTTTCAAAGGGTATTTGCATAAACTCTCCTTAATTAATTGAGCCTTATTTTAAATCAAGTCGCAAGCTTCTGCAGGCATCCAATGAGCTGGCTTACCATCCCACTTAATATTACATCCGATAGGGTTAGTGATGGGTATAGAGACATTCTTACCAGAAATAGCAGCTTCAATTGCTACCTCAAGGTCATTTGTCTTCCTCTCATTAGTATTTCTTGGATTATCAGTTGCTCTTCCTGTATAAATCAGTTTCCAATTATTATCAAATAAATAGAAATGAGGCGTTTTTAGAGCTCCATAATCCCTAGCAACTTGTTGACTTACGTCATATAAGTACAACCAAGGAAAATTATATTCTTCCATTCTTTTTACCATGTGTTCATAGGAATCTTCTTCATAAGTATTTTTACTATTAGAATTGATAGCTACAAAGTTTACATCTCGTGCATATTTGTTAGCCACTTCTCTTGTTAATTCATCTGATCCAGTGACATAAGGACAGTGATTACAACTAAAGAAAATTACAGTAAAACTCTTCAACTTTAAGTCATTTAGACTATAAGTTATTCCATCAGTGCCCAAGAGATCTTCAAGGATTGGTGCATGATCACCAGGCATGATTGTGTACGACATAGTCTCTCCAAAAATTATTTAATAAAACTCCTTGCCCGAAACATCTTAACAAGGTGTCTAGGTTAACTTCAATCTAAGAAAATATTTTCTTATCGATAACTACTTACATGAGATTAATGTATATTAATTTCTTTCTTGATACTGGTGTATTGTTTAAATGATTGTTTTTTTATTTACAGTTTCCTTAATACTCTCTGAGACTTGAAGATATAATCTTTAAACGATGAGAAAAAGTTTGGTCTTTCTTCTACTTGGAATTGTAATTACATTTTCTTTAGGAGTTTACTTTGAAAAGGAAAAACCTTTTCCTTACATGGTTATTAACAATCATGTGGTGGATACATATAGAAGTTTTCAACCAAAAAATATTGAAGCAAAGGAATCATTGTCTGGAAATCAAACTCTTTCTGCCTACCTAAAAAAGACTGGTTTAATAGATTCTTATTCGGTCCCGATTGAAATAAGTCAATATCACCTAGGAGGTCTTTTTAGAACCCCCTTAGTCTATAAAGGAGGTATGTGCATTAGTGATCAAATCTTATTTCTTACTGCTGGCTCAGGGGAGACTCTCTTAATAAATATCAATTCTCAAAAAATTATTAAAATATTTGATCTAATAAATGTCATAGGGATTAATAACAATGACTTGATATCTATTCATGACTTGGAATGTGAGTTTGATAAAAAAGAAAACAAATATAATTTATTTCTTTCTCTAGAGAAGACTGAATTTCAGGAAGAACTTCAAAAATACACAACGCAGGTTTATGCCTTTAGTTTAGATTCTAATCTCAGAAAAATTTCTTTATTAGGTCAAGTGTGGAAATCTGATTTAGGAAATCTAAATACAGCAGGAAGACTGTTGCTAAAGGAAAAAAATAACCTTCTTATCTCTTTTCAAGACAGAGTTGGGATTTCGAATGAAAAAGAAGATTTTGTAGCCCAAGACCCAAAACTGATTGATGGAAAAATTATTTCAATTAATCTAAAAGAAAGAAAATCCAATATCTTTTCATTAGGTCATAGAACCATACAAGGTCTACATCTTGGTACAGATGGAACTATTTATTCTACTGAACATGGCGAAAGAGGTGGGGATGAACTCAATATCATACAAGAAAACAAAAATTACGGTTGGCCAGTAGTTTCTGATAGCTTAGGTTATGATACCTATGAAAGTAGTTTAAAAACAAATCTTAACTATCAAGGGTTTGTTGAACCGGTTTACTTTTGGTCCCCTTCAATAGGTATCTCTAATTTAATTGAAATAAGGAATTTTGATGAATCATGGAAAGGTAACATCATGGTTTCTAGTCTCAAAACTATGTCCTTATATAGAGTGCAGATAGAGAAAACAAATGTTAAATCCGTTGAGCTTATTAAAGTTGGTAAAAGAATTAGAGATCTTCAAGAAGATTCAGAGGGAAATATTTTTCTGTGGACAGATTCTCAACATTTGATTCTTATTAAAAAGGCTAAAGATAAATTAACAAGAGCAGTATTTGATTATTACGACCCCATCCTTAGAGAATGCATGGAATGCCATCACTTAGGAGATACTTTCCCGACAGATACAGCACCTTCTTTAAGCAACCTTTTCTCGAGGGAGATTGCCTCTGATAATTTTGAATATAGTAGTGCTTTGGGACAATTACCGGGTTTTTGGAACGAAGAAAAACTTCTAGGTTACCTTAAGTCACCTCAAACTGTTGCTCCTGGAACTTTAATGTACTCTCAAGTCCAAGATAATAAAAAATTATTCTTGATAGTAAAGAAACTCAAAGAAATACAAGAATCAGGTCAATAAAACCCGCCAACATTTTTTTAGTTAATCTATTAAGTTGTGTTCTTGTAGCCATGAGTAGCAAGTAGAAACTGCTTCCTGAGACTTATCTCTTTGACCAAAATAATAATGATTCGCACCTTTTACAATGTGTAACTTCTTATTCTTATGAGAGATAGCATTAAAAAGTCTTTGATTGTGACTTGGAGGACAAGCGTCATCTGCTGAATTGCCTAAAACTAAAATAGGCTTACTTATTTTAGCAGCGCATCTTTCCCCATCTGCTTCGCTTAATTCATAAGACCATTGGGAAAGCCAACTTCTTATACTTGTAAACCTAGCTATCCCAATTGGACTATCATTAACTACCTTGGGATCTCCTAGATAACACCAACCTGGCTTTCTATCATTTGGTTCTATGCTTTGATCTAACCACCTAGGATCTGCCATGGTGCCATGAACAATAAAACCAAATTCTTTAGTTGGATCTCCCTTAAAGCTTTCTAATTTCTCTCTAGCCCATGCAGTTATCCTGTTATTTCTATCTATCTGTTTCTTTCTATACAAGCTTAAAAAATCTTCTGAATAAGGTGGTTGATTTGGATTAGAGGGGTTATAAAGATTGAAATCTGTATCTCGGTCTTCAGGTTGATTTTCATCTAAAATAGAGGGGTCTAACCATTCGGTTAAGGTAGTAGCCCTACTACAATGAGAAGCTAACAACATCACTGCATCACACGGTAGTAATGTTGCTTTTGTTAAATCTGGTGGATCGCCTGCAGGAGTTTTGGTTAAGGTTGGGTTTTCAGCCTGAGATTGATAAAACAAAGATAGTGAACCTCCGCCACTCCAACCGCCTAAAACAACCTTCTTATAGCCTAAATTTTCTTTTACTTCTCTAATGCAAGCTCCTAGATCTAAGACTACCTTCTCCATAATCAAGCCACTATCAACACCTCTATATCTGCTATTACAATAGATAACAGGTATACCGCTTTTAGCTAACGCTGTAGGCATAGGCAAATATGCCCCTCCTGCCCCGGCTGGATGCATAAACACAATTGCAGTATTTGTGATGGGTTTAGAGGGTATTAAATGATGAGCTTCTAAGAAAACTATATCTTCGGCACCAGCATAAGTGTCTTTATAAGCTGATTTTTCTTCATAAATAATGGCAATTGGTTTTCTTTTATAATTGCCAGAGTCCATCATACTAAGCCAGAAATTTTTAACCTCTTTAAGAATTCTTTAACTTCTAAAGTTCTTTCATCTAGCTTGTCAGATCCTACTTTAGATTCCTTCTTAGATCTTGTTTTTTCTGTCCATTTTTGGAGATTGGTATGCGCTTCTCTTCTGTCCTTCTCCATAATCTGATTATAGTTCTCATCTCTACATGTTATTTCAAGAGCTAAACCATTTGGATCATAAAAATAGATGGAATGCACAAAATCATGATCAATTGGATCTGATGCCCACCCTATCTCTCTATTCAAATATTTTTTCCAATTTTCTAAGTCTTCCAGGCTATCAACTTCAAATGCTATGTGCTGGTCAAATCCATTGATATATTTAAACTTTTCTTCGTCAGCTTCATCTGGAATATCAAAAAAAGCTACATGATCGCCGTTTCCCATTTCGAAAAATAGGTGCATATACTCTAAAGGTTCTCCTGAACCAGGAGAAGATTCAAAATCAAATGCGGCTACTAGCTTGAATCCCATTACATCTTCATAAAACCAGCGAGTTTGTTCTGCATCTCTACATCTAAATGCTAAATGATGAACATTGTTGATCTGAGAAGAAATCTTCTTTTTATTATTACTCATACCTTTTCAAGGTTAGATTCAAATTCTTCTACTGACATCCACGGTCTTCTTTTCATTGGGCTTACAACTTTAATCATTATGTTTTTATTCTATCAAAAGCTTAGAGTCTCTATAGATCTTTTAAATACCAATAGGTCTGCTCTAGCCTTGCTAGCAGTCTTTCCATCCAAATTTCTATCATCTTTTTTCCTCGATTATCTCCCAACTATTAAATCTTAAACTAGGTTAAATATAAAAAATAGAAACCGATTTAGTCATAATATGCTGGCGCTAGATTGAGGCTTTTAGCAAGTTCTAAATTATGCTCTATCCATAGAGTTGCTTCTTCAGTATTAATAATTTTTTCAATTTTCTTCATGGATTCAAGTGTTTTCTCAGCATCTGTATTGAAAGCTGGAATTGCCTGTAATTCTCGGGATTTTACGAAATGGTATAAGTCTCCAGATAACAAAATAGGCCCATAATTTTTGAGTCTTAATAATAATACTTGATGTCCAGGGGTATGACCTGGTGCACTTATAATAATTACCGAACCATCGCCAAAGACATCAAAGTTGCCTGTCAAAGTGACTCTTTTATTATTCTCCAGTTCTTGATAATTTGAGATATCAAAAACAGGAAAATTCGATACGTTTGTAAAAGCTGCTTCAAATTCCTCTTCCTGAATCAATAATGTCGATTGTGTAAATCTTTCAGCTGCTCCTACATGATCAGAATGCATATGTGACATAGCGATAAAATCAATCTCATCAGGATGCACAGCAAGACTTTGGAGTTGCTCTAGTAAGGAAACCTTATACAATTGTTCAATACCTGGTCTAACTGTAATAACGCCCTTCCCTACGATATCTAAAGGTAATCCTGCATCCCATAAAAGCCTACCTTTTTTGTGTTCTATGAGGTAACAAGGTACAAATAGTTCACGAACTTGAGTTGCATTATTGCTTAATCCAAAATTACTGATGTCTTGAAATTTTATAGAACCGCAGTCAAACACATAAAGACGAAGATTTGAATTTGTAGAACTATTATCACAACTACTTAATAAAAAAATAAAAGAAAATACCAAGAAAAGTCTTTTCATGGCGAGACAGGGTCCAGGCGGAGTATTTGTCTTTTAGGAGGCATTCCCATCATAACCCATACCGTCGTCGGTATTGGGTTTTCAGTGCTTACCTTCTCAAACTCCTCTCCTTCAATGGGTGTGGCAATATAATCTTGCACTTGGCCACTTATTTCTCCTTGTACATTAGGATTCTTCAGGGCTGCCTTATACCAGCCCCTGGTCCAATGATGTGCAGAAACATAGAGTCTTCCATCAGTTCTAAATCGAGCAA
>CAJWPI010000004.1 GCA_913045055.1 uncultured Gammaproteobacteria bacterium
CCTTGCAAATAAGATAGAGGATTAAATTCCCAAATTTCTTCGCCCGTCTCTGCATTAATAGCATTAACATGATTAAATTGAGAGGTTGTATACAAAACTCCATTTATCATGATAGGGGTAGATGCATTTCTATTTGCTATTAAATTAGGATCTGAATCCATTAATTCTTCACTAGGAGCAACCCATCTCCATTCAATTGTTAAATCAGAAAAGTTAGATGCTGATAATTTATCAGAATCTAAGTATCTAGAAGAAAATTGGTCAGAAGAATAATGTCTCCAATTTTTTTGTTGAGTTACAGCTGGTGCTCCAGAAGAACTAACTATACAAGCATTTCCACTAGACAATGAAGTATTAGAAGCAGATGAGGGGGTTGCCAAGGAGAGTTCTTCTGTATTGTCTCCTCCTCCGCCACCACCGCAATTAGCCAGTGTAAAAATAAAAATAATTATTAGACTTTGTCTTCTATTCATTTAATCCTTTTTTATAAGAATAAATTAATTTCTGGCGGAGAGAGAGGGATTCGAACCCTCGAAGGGGGTTAACCCTTACACGCTTTCCAAGCGAGCGCATTCAACCACTCTGCCACCTCTCCAAAAGATATTTATAATTTTAAAGGAAGTAAGACAAAAAGAAGAACTGTAAATAAAGTTGTAAAAGATTAATTTAATATCGTAGGATAAGGATTAAGGAGTTTACTATGAAAAAAATAACCTTATTTCTAACTATTCTTTTTACCTCAGGCTTCTTTTTAGCAGATGACACCGTCACTACTAGACTGGTTTTTGGGGACGACCCTAGAGCTGGAATAATCCATGTTCTTTGCATAGAAGATTATAAATTTGCAATTTATCAAAATAGTAGAGTTGTAAGAACAGGAGAAGACTATTTAGGAGAAAGCCAATCTTCAAGCATGGTACAAATTCTTGATGATAGAGGAAGAGGAATAAAGTGCACTGATTAGTTAGATCTATTCAGTATCTGAAAGGTTACTTACTTCTCTGCAAGTATCCTTCTCACATTCTACTCTTACACTTGTACTGTCAAGGTAAAGGAATACTCCTTTTCCATGCATCTGGTCTTTTTGGAATGAACCATAATAACGGACTCCGTCTGTAAACGTGTAAAGACCTACTCCTTCTTTTTTGTCGTCTATAAATTGACCTACATAAAGATCACTCTCCCATTCAGAAACTTTATGAGCATAGGAACCTTCTCCATGTCTCTTACCATTTTCCCAATCTCCCACGTAAACATCTCCATTCTTATAGGTATAAGTACCTTTACCGTCAGGGATATCTTTTTTCCATTCCCCAATATATCTATCCCCATTCTGATAAAAAAACACTCCATTGCCGTGGTATAAATTATCCTTCCAATCACCTGAATACATTTCACCTCCGTCATAAAGATAAGAACCAAAACAATCGTCCCATACCTCAGTGTGATCTTCGGGGCATAAAGGAAGGGAACTAAGCTTAGAAAAAGAGAGAAGTAGAAAACTACTGAAAAGTATTTTACTTGCCAATGTTTTTGAAACAAAAATCATAACTTAACCCTCTTCTTCAAGATCAATATCATAGCTTACAACTCTATCGCCGTGAAAAGAACCCATCCAGAGTTTATTTCGTAAAGGTACTGCAACAGTTGCGACTCCCATTACAGTGTCTTTAAAAGATATCTTCATTACTTCAGAGAGATCTGACTGCCTTAATTTAAAAATAGTAAAAGGTAAAGGGCATTGGATTACTGTTTCATCACAAAACATTAGATCTAAACCAGAAAAATCTTGTGTAGCAACCCAAATAAAATCTTCAACTATGTGTGAGTTATCTGGTGATCCTGTACTGAGATGATGTGTTTCCACTTCGAGAGTCTCTAAATTAAATTTAGAGGTCTTATAATCAAATACATAATTTATAAAAAGATTCTTTTCATCAAGGGAAAGCTCAATTCCATTGGGAAAGGATCCTTCAGTATTAGCTAACTTAGAGAAGCCATTTAATTGATTCCACTCATAAACAAAACCAGTTTCAGGTTTGGTGAAGGAAATGAATAGTAATGTCCAATAAGATAAATCAATATCGTACATATGAGAAGCATAAAAAGAACCGTCTCTTTTTAATGCTAAATCATTAAAATAAGCCTTTTCTGGAGCTTGAGCACATCCCTTCCATTGCAACTCCCACAAAGAATCTCTTTTAATTAACTCAAACATTTCTATAGTCTCTTCTGGTAGATGGTTAACAATTCCAAGTTGGTATCGTCCATCAATTCTATTTGTAAAATCAATGCCATGAGGGGAAAACTCTAAAGATTCTCTCTTGCAATCTGAGTCCCCCCACTCAGATTCCCCAAGTGTTATATTGAGAGATTTTTTCTCACCGGTCTCAGTATCTAATAAAGAAAGATTACCAAAAATTGTTTTTGGACTAATGGGGGTAATTGCACCAAATTCTGAAACTAGTAGATGCTTATTATCAGGCAACACAACAATATCTTCTGGGTTTTGAAAACCACAATATACCTGTAGAACGTCATCCGATTTACAGCCAATAATATTCTTAAATTTTCCTGAGCTGCAGTTAGAAAGAATTATGCAAGAAAACAATAGAAAAGAAATCTTTAATAAGGTCTGCATATCACTGTCTTTTGTCTCTGCAAACCATTCTATCAAAATCTTTGTGGGTAGATCTTAATGGATTTATTTCTATTCCCCCTCTTCTTAAGTAATT
The DNA here is from genome assembly GCA_913045055.1 of uncultured Gammaproteobacteria bacterium. Taxonomy (GTDB): domain Bacteria; phylum Pseudomonadota; class Gammaproteobacteria; order Magnimaribacterales; family Magnimaribacteraceae; genus CAJWPI01. The sequence continues at coordinate 2,736 of CAJWPI010000004.1, forward strand.
AGCTTGAACTGTTAATTTTGGGAAATCACATCTTTTTAATAAATCACTAAATATCCTTTCTACGCAAACTTCATGAAAAGCCTGATAAGTTCTAAAAGACATAAGATATAAAAACAAACTTTTATGATCGAGTTGATTACCTTCGTAGCTTATATGAATAGAAGCCCAATCAGGTTGCTGAGATAAAGGACATAGACTACGAAAGGTTGTACAAGTCAAACTCTCTTCAACAACTTCGTTAGATGTTTGTAGTAGAAGTGAATTGGGAGTATTAAGGTTCATTTCTCCTTTAATTTCTAGGTTATCTATAACTAAAGAGTGAAGTAAGAAATCTCTAGGTTCATGAACTACTTCGATATTTACCTCTTCAAATAAGCATTTTTTTATATCATTACTTATTAAGTGTTGTATTTCTTTCTTTTCCCCTATACGTTCATTATTTAAGGAATTCAAATAAAGCTTAAGAGATTTTGATTCAATAAAGTTCTTTGTACTACACGGATAAGAAATATAAAGGATGCCGTTTCTTGGGACACCCTGTCTATTTAACCAAGATAATTCATAAGCCGTCCAAGAGTCCATACCATAAAAAGTGAGATCGTCTATATGTAGATTTGAATTCTTCCTGGTTTCTAATCTCTCTAATCCGCATAATAAGTTTGGATCATAGGATGAAGGGGTTAGGGAATCATTCCTAAGTGGAGGTTTGGAACCTTTCAATTTTAAGTCCTAATACCTTTACCTTTATTCAAAAACCACAGACTAAGACTGAATAAGATAATAATAAAAAATAGAATCATAAAAAGAGCAAACTGTATTGACATGTTCATTGAAACTAAATCAGAAGTTCCTAACACCCCTTGCCTTAAAGCGTTAACCATATAGAGAATTGGGTTAGCATAAGATACTGTCCTCCAGAAGTCTGGCAACATATTTATTGAATAAAAGATACCGCCTAAGTAACTTAGAGGAGTTAAAATAAACGTAGGGACGATTGATACATCATCAAAAGATTCAGCAAACAGCGCATTAAGAAACCCTCCTGTAGAAAACAAGATAGAAGTTAAAACGATAACTAATATAGTTAAAGGCCAGTTTTGTATATGTAATTCAGCAAAAGGTAAGGAAACCAAAGCAACTAGTACTGCAACAACTAATCCTCTTGCAACACCCCCTAGTACCCAGCCAGTTAAAATTACATAACTAGGGACTGGGGTAACCAAAAGTTCTTCTACGCTTTTTTGAAATTTAATACTAAAAAAAGAAGATAAAACATTTGAATAGGTGTTGTTTATTACTGACATCATTATCATCCCAGGAACCATCCATTGTAAAAAGTGGAACCCATTCATGTCGCCTATTCTTGAGCCAATAATTACACCTATTGTTACAAAATAAAGAATGATCATAATTGCAGGAGAAACAAGTGTTTGTAACCAAATTCTTGTAAATCGATGAATCTCCTTTCGTACAATAGTCAAAAGTGCATTTATTTGCTCCGAAAAAGTCATTTTTCTTCTAATAAAGTTTCGTTATGGTTTTCTGTCTCTTCTTGTTCTTGGTCTACAAGATTAATAAATAACTCCTCAAGTCTTCCGGTCTCATTTCTTAAACTCAGCACACCTACTCCAAGATTAGAAAGTTCATTAAATAAGGCATTTAATTCTTGATCCTTTCTGATTGTCACAGAAAGCTGCAGGGGATTTTGTAATTTACAATTAAAGTCTTTCATAGAAGGACTTTCTTTAAGAGGTCTATCAAGATCTAAAACAAATGTTTCCTTTTCTAACCTAGCTAGCAGCTCTTGCATGCTTGTATTCTCTATAATATCTCCCTTATCTATTATCGCTATATTTCTACAAAGTCTTTCTGCTTCTTCTAGATAATGAGTAGTTAATATAATAGTCACACCCTCTTCGTTCATTTCAGATAAGAAATCCCAAAGGGACCTTCTGAGTTCTATATCTACACCAGCTGTAGGTTCATCTAAAATTAATAGTTTTGGCTTATTAACTAGAGCCTTTGCTACCATTACCCTTCTTTTCATACCTCCAGATAAAGTTCTAGCTTTTTCATTTCTTCTGTCCCATATATCAAGTCTTCTCATAAAATATTCAGCATTCTTTTTAGAATCTTTAAAATTTAAACCATGATATCCAGCTTGATTTCTTACTATATCTCCTACAAGTTCAAATTGATTAAAGTTAACTTCCTGACCAACTACTCCTAATTGTTTTTTTGCCAAAGAATGGTTATCGTCTATATCTATACCTAAAACTTTGATTTGCCCTGAAGTTTTGGTAACTAATGAGCTGATTACACCAATTGTAGTTGTTTTCCCAGCACCGTTAGGACCCAGAAGAGCAAAGAAATCTCCCTGTTCTACTTCTAAATCTATCCCCTTTAAAGCCTGCAAATCTCCCGGATAAGTTTTAACCAGATTTTTGATAGACAATGCGCTCTTCATAATTATTTATCCAAATATTGAATCATACCTGGAAATGGGATTTTAAACCTTTCAGAAAGATCTTCTTCGGTAAGAAGAAGTTTTAATTCTTTAGAAGCTTGGGTTGGTCCATCAGTTCCAAGAGGGAAAGTACCGAAGTGCATGGCTATAGCTTTTTTAGCACCTAAAGCTCTGAAGGCGTCAATTGCTTCTGATGGTCCTAGATGGCTAGGTTTCATAAATTCTCTAGGTAGATAAGCCCCTATAGGTATTAAGGCTAAATCTGGGCTACCTATTTTTTTTCTAATCATCTCGAAATGAGGTCCTTCAGCTGTATCTCCACTAAATAAAACAGAATTATTGCTAGATTGTATAAAAAAACCACCCCAAAGTGATTCATTCATATCGAACCTTCCGCGAAAAGACCAATGTTGAGCAGGAACAAAGAATATTTTAAGACCAGAAAAAGAAATAGACTTCCACCAATCTAACTCAATTAATCTATCTTTATCTATAAATTTGAGATATCTAGAATTGCCCAATCCTACAATAAAGATCGGTTTAAACTTCTTTTCAATTTTTTTAAGGGTAGGTAAATCCATATGGTCAAAATGATTATGACTAATGACTACAAAATCTATATCAGGAAGATCTTCGAATTTTAATCCCGGGTTATGGACCCTTGATGGTCCTAATCTTCCAAAAGGACCAGATCTTTTAGACCATATAGGATCAGTCAATATATTGGCACCATCAATTTTTAACAGAAAAGTAGCGTGATTAATAAAAATTAATTGATTCTCAGAAGTATTGAGAGTGGTGGGAGCTATTTGTTGAATTTCTCTCCATTCCCATTTTTCTTCAGAGGAAGAATTAAATCGCCAAGGTCTTAATTTTAAGAATGAGAATAAAGATTTTCTTTTCCCAGAAGGAGCTAAATTATGAAATTTATTACCGTCAAAATTATCACTTGGAGGTCCTTTATAAGAAGCGTGCATCAAAGTTGGTACTAAAAGAAGTAACGAGAGGAATAAAAAAAACCTCATTATAGGATTCCAAGATTATTTTCCCAGAAAACCCATGCCTTCTTCCAAACCTCTTAAAGTTAAAGGAAACATATTATCTTCAATTAAACTTCTGGTAAGTTCTACTGAAGCACTATATTCCCAATGGTCTTGTGGTACAGGGTTAAGCCAAATAACTTTTTGATAAACGTCCATTAATCTTTTCATCCATATTGCCCCAGCCTCTTCATTCCAATGTTCTATACTTCCTCCTGGGTTGGTTATCTCATACGGCGCCATAGTAGCGTCCCCAATAAAGATTATCTTGTAATCTGAAGAATACTTATGAATAAGATCTTCTGTGTAAAGTCTTTCGTTTTGTCTTCTTCTATTATCTTTCCATACGGTCTCATAAATAAAATTATGGAAATAGAAATATTCCAAATTCTTAAATTCGGTTTTACAAGCTGAAAACAATTCTTCACATATCTTGACATGAGGATCCATGGAGCCACCCACATCAAAAAAAGCTAAAACTTTAACTGCATTTCTTTTTTCAGGTTTATATTTAATATCTAACATCCCTGCTTTTTTTGCAGTTGAACCAATAGTTCTATCTAAATCAAATTCCTCTTCTGCGCTATCCCTGATCATTTTTCTTAATCTTCTAAGGGCTAGCTTGATGTTCCTAGTGCCTAACTCTACATTGTCATCTAAATTTCTAAATTCTCTTGCTTCCCAGACTTTTACAGCCTTTCCTTGCTTTCCTTCTCCGCCAACTCTAATGCCCTCGGGATGTTGTCCATCGTTACCAAAAGGTGAAGTTCCTCCGGTTCCTACCCATTTATTTCCACCTTCATGACGATCTTTTTGTTCTTCAATTCTTTTTTTAAATTCTTCAAGTAATTTTTCTAATCCTCCTAAAGACTCTATTTCAGCAAGCTCTTCTTCAGTTAAGAATTTTTGAAATTCAGATTTTAACCAATCCTCAGGGATAAGCATTTCCAAGACATCATCTATACTCTCAATTCCTTTAAAATAAATATCAAAAGCTCTATCAAATTTATCATAGTGCTTCTCATCCTTAACTAAAATGGCTCTACTTAAATAATAAAACCCCTGCATATCAGCAAAAACAAGGTGTTTATCCAGAGCTGCATTAAGATCTAACAGTTCTCGTAGGGTGCAAGGAACGCCAGTAGATTTTAGTGTGTGGAAAAGAGATAAGAACATAACTACCTAAGTATTACCCTCTCTTCTTGCCATAAATGCTAACCTTTCTAAAAGTTGGACATCTTGTTCATTTTTTATCAATGCGCCGTAAAGAGGTGGAATAGCTTTATTGGGGTCTCTGTCTTTAAGAATTTCATCAGGAATATCATCGGCCATAAGAAGTTTTAGCCAGTCTATTAATTCTGATGTAGATGGTTTCTTTTTCATTCCAGGTACTTTTCTAATATCAAAAAATATATCCAAAGCTTCTTTTACTAGATTCTTTTTAATTTTTGGATGATGAACATTAACTATTTGCTGCATAGTTTCTCTATCAGGAAAGTTAATATAATGGAAGAAGCATCTTCTTAAGAAGGCATCAGGTAATTCTTTTTCATTATTACTAGTTATGATCACTACAGGTCTTTTAAGCGCTTTTATAGTCTCTTTTGTTTCATAAACATAAAATTCCATTCTGTCTAATTCTTGGAGAAGGTCGTTTGGAAATTCAATGTCAGCTTTATCAATTTCATCTACTAAGAGGACTACCCTATCTTTAGCTGAAAAGGCTTCCCATAACTTACCTTTTTCAATGTAATTAGATATATCCTTTACTCTCTCATCACCCAATTGTGAATCTCTTAATCTAGTTACAGCATCGTACTCATACAATCCTTGGCGTGCTTTTGTAGTCGATTTTATATGCCATTCAATCAAAGGCATCTTTAAAGATGAAGCAACTTCATGAGCCAACATTGTTTTTCCTGTACCAGGCTCACCTTTAATTAGGAGTGGTCTCTCTAACGATACTGAAGCATTAACCGCCATACTTAAATCTTCTGTAGAAATATACGAATCAGTCCCTTTAAATTTCATAATTAATCCTATAAGTTATTTTTGGAGCGAAACTTTATCATAATGAATTAGATACTCACTAATTGTATCTAATCCTTTGGTAGTCTTAGCTTTGCCATTTGCCTAGCCTGACCTATTAAATTGTCTTCGGAATCCCAAATTTCATCATCTTCTTCAAGAAATCCTGAGGTCACAAAATCTGTTTTACCTCTCATCTTAAGTGGTCCAGGTGAAGGTTTCTGCATCAAATGAAGTGTTAGTTCTATCGAAGGTACCCAACCTCTAGAGCCTAATCTATTAAAAATAGGAGGTGACATGGTGTCTAAGAAAAATATAACTGAAAATAAGTCAGCTGGTTCTCCCCCGGGCCAAGACATATAAGCATCTAAACAAGCTCTATCTCTCTCACGATCTTCTTCCCACCAATCGCTCTTAGGAGTAAACCTTCTATCGATTTGTTTTTCTAGAACTGGGGTAAATCCTTTTTTATAGGGCATCTTGATACACTCTTCTATTGGTGGAAAGTCAGGTGGTCCTCTCTCTTGAAGAGTATCTCCCTTAGATTTTGAAAAGTCAGTAAAACAAGCAGTAAATCTTATCCTCTCTTCTTCTCCTTGTATAAATCTTAGCAAAGCTGTCGATACACTTCTTCCAATGTTAAGTTTTTCTATCTCTAAGATAGCTTTTCCTGACTCAACTCTAGATAAATAGTGTCCTGTAATAGAAAGAGGGTCTTTATGATCTAAACATTCTGATAAAGCTCTAGCAGCTGTAGCCATTGAATAGCCTCCGTTAGCCACCCCTCCTATGTTCCAATCATCTGTTAACTCTGCTTCCCAGGTATTTTCGTCTTTTCTCTTAACAGAAGTATCCTTAAGAAACTTTGGGTAACCTATATCTTGACTCATAAAAGTTTAATTAAGCTCTTTCTTTCTTCATGAGATAAACACAAAACACTAGAATCACTGTCATTACTATTTCACCTACAATAGCTGAAGTTAAGGGGTCTGCACCATGAACTACAACCGATAAACTTCTAAAAATAGCAGCAGAACCCAATAGGGAAATAGATGCATAAAGCCAAACATACTCAGCTCTGTATGCAGCTATACAAGAAAATAATCCAGCGGTAAAAAAGAAAGCGGAAAAGTCACCAATCTGAGTATTACGCGCCATTCCTTCTAACAAAGGCATTTCTAGGCTTATTGCTGCTGATTCTGGATCTATAACCCATCCCACGCATATCCAAAGCATAAAAAGCCCAATAATTCCTGATAATATTCTTGCAATCATTTTTAACTCCTATTCTTTATAAAAAATTCATTTGTTTGGTTTTACTCTAATGAGTTTTCCTCCTTGTGGGTTTAGCTGATTAGGAAATTCATCTGTTGCCAATACTAAACTGCCATCTGGTGCTGTAACAACATTTCTTATTCTTTTCCCTAAAGCTGTAAAAAGAATTTCTTCTTCTATAACTTTATTTCCATTTATAGAGATTCTTCTTACATCACCTGGTACCAATCCAGATATAAATAAATTACCTTTCCATTTAGCAAATAGATCACCATCATAAAAAGTCATTCCTGAGGGGGCTATTGAGGGTGTCCAATAATGTATTGGTTGTTCCATTCCCGCTTTCTCCTTAAAAGGTGAAATGAGAGCTCCGCTATAATCAATACCATAAGTAATAGCAGGCCAACCATAATTCTTTCCTTTCTCAATAATATTTAATTCATCTCCACCTCTAGGGCCGTGTTCATGTTCATAAACTATGGATCCGTCTGTATTAGTAGCTAAACCTTGTTGATTTCTATGGCCGTAAGACCAAATTTCTGGTTTTGCACCTGGGGTTGATAAGAAAGGGTTGTCTTCTGGTATTGAACCATCATCATTGAGCCTAATAACTTTACCATAATGATTATCAAGTTTTTGGGCCATTTCCCTGTAACTAAACCCATCACCTGAAGTTATTAAGAGAGTTCCATCTGCTAAAAAGACCATTTTGGCTCCATAGTGATTAGAAGTTTTTCTTGAAGGATTTGCTTTAAATATAGTCTTAACTTCCTTCAAAGCAAGTCCTTCTAGCTTACCTCTTACTACCCGTAGAGTGTTTAGCCTTTTATTAAGAGGGTCTGTTTCTGAAAAGGCTAAATAAAGATATTTATTCTCAGTAAAATTTGGGTGCAATACTATTCCCTCTAATCCACCTTGACCCCTAAACAGGCTATCTGGAACTCCCGATACAGACTCTTCTAGAAGATTTCCATTTTTTATTACCCTCAGTTTGCCAGTTTTTTCTGTAACTAAGATCTCATTATTTGATATAAAAGCGATTCCCCATGGAAAACTTAGTCCTTCTGCAATAGTCTCAAACTTGTACTCTTTTTTATGATTATCTGAATAAACAAAAGAACAGGCAAAGCAAGCTATAGTTAATATACCTATTTTAAAAAGATGGTTTTTCATATTTCTACCTTATTTAATCTAGATCCAAAAAAATGGCCCCCTAAATAACCACAGATAATTAATGTAACCTTACCTATAGGTGTTCTAGCTCCAGCTAAAGCATCTACTCCAAAGAATATTAGGGGCATTAAGTAAACTATAGACACAAGTGCTATAGCGCCTGCTATACCATAAGCATATTTCTTTTGAACATCCACCCATTCCAAGAGAACCCAAGTGACGCCAAAGCTAATAAAGAAACCAAAAGTTATAATTGATAGTAACAGAGGAAAAGGTGCCGGGGGAGCTGGTGTTAAAGACATAAAGACAAAGTCATGGTATATGCTAGAAAAGAAAACCCCTAAAGTTATTGGCATATCAATGCTTGTAAGCCAAATTAAATTAGATATCGTTGTCTGAGCTCCAACTAAGAAAGAAACAAGAAGTATAGAAAGAGCTAGAAAAACAACTTTTTTTGTTTGGTTTTTCATGATTATTTATCAATATACATGTTTTAATTTAATGAATAAATCTGAGGTTTAATCTCTAATTGTATTTGCTACATCAGTAAGCATCATACCCTCAATCATCTCTTTATTGGCTTTCTCTCTAGCTTCCATTCTTGTAATCTCTTTTTCGTTGATTCCTAACTCTGTAAGCACTTCCCTGTTGTGTTGTCCTAGTATAGGGGCATGAGATTTTGGAAAATCATTTTGATTTAAAAATTCAAAAGGTGGTCTAGGTAACCTCATTTTTCCAGCTACTGGGTGTTCTGTTTCAACAAGAGATTCTTGTTCTTTAACTTGGGGATCTTCATGAATTTCATCTAGGCTGTTTACTACTGCTACTGGTATGCCTAGTTTATCTAGTTCCTTCCTTAATTCTTCAGCATCCTTATCTTGTAAAATTTTATTTACTTTATTAACTAGTTCTTCTGCATTCACTACTCTTTGCTGCATTGTCGCAAATCTTTCATCTTCATACAGATCAGTACCAACGAGTTGACAAAACTTTTCAAAATCTGGATCAGCTACAAGAATAATACATATACTTTTGTCCTTAACTTTGAAAAGAGGAAAATAATCAGCTAGCTCCCCTGCATTTACCACCCCTTCACCTAAAAATGTCCTAGACCACATAACATCAGGCCAAATGTAATATAAAGCCGAATCAAGCATCGAGATAGGAAGATATTGCCCCTTGCCGTGCTTCTCTCTATAGAATAAAGCAGAAGAAATGGCTTGTGCTGCTGTCAAACCGGTAACTTTATCAAAGACTATAGTTCTAAATAACTCTGGTCTTTCCGAATTCTGTGCAGAAGCACTTCCCGCTGTTGCTTGTACTAAAGGATCATAAACTCTTATGTTCTTATAAGGACCTGTCTGCCCATAACCTGATATCGATACGTATATAATTCTTTTATTAATACTCTTTACTTTCTCATAATCTATTCCTAACTTCTTTACTACCCCAGGTCTATAGTTTTCTATCAGAACGTCGGCATGCTTAATCAACTCTTTTAATGCCTTAAAATCTTCCTTATTTTTAAGATCCAAGGCTACAGAACGTTTGTTTCTATTTATAACTGAAAACATGGCACCCATTCCTGCTCTTGTGCCTCCCATAAACCTTGCTAAATCTCCTATGCCAGGAGGCTCAACTTTTATAACATCAGCTCCTTGGTCAGCTAACATCATGCCTGCAAAAGGCCCTGATACTGTTGAAGTAAGTTCTATAACCTTCAAATCTTCTAGTGGTCCAGACATCTACGTATCTCCTTCAAAAATTCTCCCTTATAATAAAGCAACGTTTATGTCTAAAGAACAATTTTTTGATATAGGGGTTAATTTAACCCATCCATCTTTTGATAAAGATTTACCTCAAGTCATAAGTGAAGCTTTATCTGTGGGTGTAAAAAAGATGTGTATCACAGGTATAGATCTAGAGGATAGTATTAAAGCAGTTGAATTATCCCTCTCTTCACCAGAAACTCTCATTAGTACTGCAGGTATTCACCCTCATAATGCAAAACTTTACTCAAGTGACTATTTTTCTGAAATTTATTCTCTCTTCGATAACAACCAGGTTGTAGCTATTGGAGAAACCGGACTGGATTTTTATAGAAATTATTCATCACCTAAAGAACAGAAAAAAAGTTTTGAAGCTCATCTTGAAGCTTCTATTGACCTTCAGATTCCTTTATTTCTTCACGTACGAGAAGCACATAAAACTTTTTTTGAGATGCTTAATCCAGTAAAAGACTCCTTGCCAAAAACAGTAGTTCATTGCTTTACAGGTTCTAAAAAAGAATTAATTCAATATATAGAAATGAATTTTTACATTGGGTTAACTGGTTGGATCTGCGATGAAAGAAGGGGTGGGCACTTAAAGGAACTAGTTCACTTAATCCCTTCTAAAAAATTACTATGTGAGACTGATGCTCCTTATTTGATACCAAGAGATCTAGACTCTCCCAATAATGGCAGAAATGAACCAAAATATCTTCCTCACATCGTGAACGAGATAGCTTCCAACCTTAACGAAGATAGATCTAAAGTAGCTAATAGAATATATAAAAATAGTTGCGAGTTTTTTGATTTAGATAGATAAGAACTGTTCTATATCATGAGCTTTGAAAGGCCAAAATAATTCCTTATCATTAGCTAATAATACCGGTATCTTGTCCCAATATTTTGTATTTAGTTCCCTTGTTTCATAAACATCTTTCTCTTTAATAATGTATGAATCTAAATCAAGATCTTCCAACATATTTAAAGTGTCTTGGCAGAGAGGACAGTCCTTTCCTGTAATTACTATAAGTTCTTTCAAGCTACTCCACCTGAACTCTTAAGAGCTTTTATTTCCTTATCTTTTATACCTAAACTCATTAGAATCTCCTCAGTATGTTCACCAACTAATGCAGGTGGTGAGTTGACCTCAGGAGATGTTTTTGAAAATCTAGGTGCAGGTGCAGGTTGGATTACTCCCTCCATTTCTATAAAGGTTTCCCTGGCTTTATTATGAGGATGATTAGGTGCTTCTGACATATCTAACACTGGAGAAAAACATACATCAGTTCCTTCCATTAACTTGCACCACTCATCTCTAGATTTTTGTAAAAATGTCTTAGTGATCTGTTTTTTTAGTTCTGGCCAAGAGCTTCTAGACATTTGATCATCAAAAGCTGGGTCATCTAAAGAAGCTATCTCTCTTAAAATCTTGTAAAACTGGGGTTCTATTGATCCGATTGATATATATTTTCCATCTTTACACTCGTAAGTGTCATAGAAATGAGCCCCGCCATCTAGTAGATTTTTACCAAGACCCTCCTGCCAGAATCCTGTGCTATACATTGAATATATCATGGTCATTAGTAAAGCTGATCCGTCTACCATTGCTGCGTCAACTACTTGACCATTTCCGGATTCTTTTGTTTCAAGTAACGCACAAACTATTCCTAAAGCCAGCAACATGCCACCTCCTCCAAAATCACCGATAAGATTCAGGGGGGGTACTGGAGGTGAGTCTGGTCTGCCTATTGCTGCTAAAGCACCAGATAAAGAGATATAATTTATATCATGTCCAGCTGCATTAGCTAAAGGACCTTCCTGACCCCATCCTGTCATTCTTCCAAAAACTATCTTCTTATTCCTTTCTAAGCATATATCTGGTCCTAAACCCAACCTTTCCATAACGCCAGGTCTAAATCCCTCAAATATTACATCAGACTTTTCTACGAGTTTTAATACTATTTCTATACCATCTTTGTTTTTTAGGTCTATTGCTATGGACTTTTTACCTCTATTTGAGGGCTCTTGTCTTGACCCTCCTCCAGAGGCTGAAGCTCTATCAATTCTAATGACTTCTGCTCCTAAATCAGCAAGAACCATTCCACAAAAAGGTCCAGGGCCTATACCAGCCATTTCTAATATTTTTATTCCTTTTAGTGGACCCATAAAAATCTCCTTTTACTTATTTTTCTTTACCTAAAGGTTTAAGAATAATGAGTAATTGTGGTAACAAAGTTAACGCTCCCATTAATGCCATAAACATTGCTAGTGAAACAAATAATCCAAAATAAACAGTTGGGTTAAAGTTTGAAGTAACTAGAACTAAAAATCCAATGATAATTGTCGAAGAAGTATAAAACATAGCTCTTCCTATAGTGCTATGACTATTTTTCATTGAAACTTCATAATTAGATGATTTTATAAACTCCAACTTGAACCTGTGAATATAATGAATAGTATTATCTACAGCCATTCCTACGCTAATTGCTGCTACAGTAATGGTCATAATATCTAGAGGAACCTTCATCCAACCCATTGTTCCTAAAACTACCGATGCCGCTAAAAGATTTGGAACCATTCCTATGACGGCTAAATAAATTGAACGGAATAAAATCCCAAACATAATCATTATTACTACAAAAACCACTCCTAAAGTTCCAATTTGAGAACTAAACAGGCTTTGTAGCATGTTGTTGTAAAGTACTGCTAAGCCAGTTAATCTATATTCTCCCTCTTGAAATCCAAATTCATCTTTTAAAGTTTTTTCTATTTCAAGCAATAAATCATTTCTTTTTAAAGTTTTGCTGGTCTCTAAAACTCTAGAAGATATTCGCACTTGATTCTCGTCTGTACTTATATAAGAACTAAGTAAGGTGTCTTTTATATCTTCAGGGAGAAGGTTTTTTACTAAAGCCAAATCTAATTCAGAGATAGGTTCTCCTTCCTTTAATTCCTCAGCTACCTTTATACCGCTTGCAACAGACAAAACTTTACCTACTTCAGGTAAAGAATCTATGTAGTCATGAACTGCTTCAAGTCTTTTTATATTTATAGTATTCCACCAGTACCCATTTACTTCAGTTTCATCAAAACCAAAGTCATCTTCGAAATCTTCATCAAACCCTGATGTATCTTCAAAAAATTCTTTGGGTGCTTCTAGAATAATGTCTAAAGGTGCAGTACCACCTAACTTAAGATCTAAAAGTTCCATCCCCTGATAAATTTCAGTTGATTCTTTAAAGTAGTCTATAAATCTATTCTCTACAGTCAGCTTACTTATACCAGCCAGAGAAAATACTAATAATAAAGCGCTTAACACGACTACGACTCTTCCATTCTTAGAAGTAAACGAAGAGAAGTACAACGTAAATCCTTTAGTAAAATCCTTTTCGGAATCTGAATTTAATCTATTAATCAAAGACATGATTGAAGGAAGTATTGTGAAAGTGAAGATAAAAGCGAAAAAAATGCCTACAACCATCATCTTTCCAAATTCAATAACAGGTTTAATCTCACTTATTGATAATGATGCAAAAGCAACCATCGTAGTCAAAGCTGTATAAAGGCAAGGCTTGAACATCTCTTGGATAGTTAAAGAAACCAATTCTTTCTGAGGTAAAGAAGCCTCTCTAGTAGCTATTTCCTGATATCTTACAATTATATGTATAGATAAAGAGATGGAAATAATTAGTAAAAGTGCAATAAAGTTTGAAGATACTACTGTAACGCGCCAGTCAACTAACCCTAAAAAACCTACAACAAATAAACCAACTACTCCACTGCATAAAAGTGGTAGCACAACCCATCTAAGCTGTTGAAAGACAATGCTTAAAGTCAGAATAAAGATTAAGAATACTCCTACCCCAAAGTAATTTAAATCACTTTTGACAAAGCTCATCATGTCAGATGCAATCATTGCTGTTCCTCCAAGGTATAGCGAACCCAACGCAGAAGAATCTTGCAGAATCTCTCTTACTTCTCTAACAAGCTTATCTCTTGCTTCTGCTTCTTTATTGTTTAAATTGCTTATTAAAGAATTAACTTCATCTATCTGATCCTGGATAGACAAATCTCCATCTTCAAGCAGCTTGTTTAGTTCATACCGGGTTTGTATAGCTCTATCATATATTTCATTTTCTGGAAGATTTAATTGTAAGGCAGTCGTTTTTCCATCTTTACTTACAAGCAGTTCGGCATACAGAGGGCTATCCTGAAATTCTTGCTTAGCTAGACTTAAATCTACTCCTTCATGTTCAATAGTCTTTAAATTATTTGCTAATTCACTCATAGACATTTTTGGACTAAAGAGTAATGGCGCGTCTAGATAACTCAGTACGTCAGTAACTCCTTCAAGTTTTTCAAATCTATTTGTAAGCTTCCTTACATTCTTAATGCTTTCTTCAGAAAATAATGGTTTTTCAGGAGTAAAAAGCACTACTAGAAAATCTCCGGTTGAGTAAGAGTTACTTATTTCTCGGTAATACTTTAGGTCTTCGTCATTCTCTAAAACTAAAGAATCAGATGAAGCTTCAAGTTTGAAATCAGATATATGTAAGGTGGATATAAAGAGTAAAAACAATCCAATAACTAATACTATTATTGATCTTTGTGATATCAACGAAGCGAATGAAGTTAGGGCTTTATTAAACATTCTTGAAGATTATTTTCTTGCTGATTGTCCTAAATGCTTAAAGCCTCGTGCTTCAGCTAATTCTATTTGTTTCTGTCTTTGAGCAAATCTTGTTTTATCTTCTTCGGAAGAAATATTATGGCAATAAGGGCAAGACACTCCCTTTACATAATGGACTGAAGATTGATCATCCTCAGAAAGAGGCCTCCTACATCCAAAACACTGCATGTAATTCCCTTCATCAAGACATCTGTCTACCGAAACCCTTTCATCAAACACAAAACATTCACCTTCCCACAATTGATCCTCTTTCTTTACTTTCTCTAAATAGTTAAGTACTCCTCCTTTCAACTGAAATACATCTTTAAATCCTTGATCAATTAAGAAAGATGAAGCTATCTCACAGCGAATTCCACCCGTGCAATACATTGCAATATTTTTTTCTTTAAGATCTGGGGAATTTGTTTCTACAAAATCTTTAAACTCTGTGAAATTCGATATTAAAGGGTTAATTGATCTTCTAAAAGATCCAATGTTTGTTTCGTATTCATTTCTTACATCTATTAATAAAGTGTCTGAATCATTAATAAGATCGTTCCATTCAATAGGTTCTACTGATCTACCACGTTCTTTTAAAGGATCAAAAGAACCCTCTAAAGGAAGAATTTGATCCTTAAAACGAACCTTAAATCTCTTAAAGGGCGTTTTATTAGATTCCGACCAGTTAAGGCACTCAATATCTAACCCATAGTTATTTCTTAAAAGATTTACTAATTCTAAAAGATCTTTTTTAGAGCCAGATAAAGTGGTATTTATTCCTTGAGGGGTGGATATAAAAGTGCCCAAAATCTTTAGTTTAAATCCCAGTCTTTCTATATCTCTACCTAACTTCTTATAGTCTTTTAAAGAAGCTAGCTCATAAAAGCTTACTATAGTAGTTGATTTCATAGAAAAAGATTATTGGGAGTTGTCATTCTCATTACCCCCAAGGCACTCTGGTGAAGAGCTAGTCTCTTGTTTCCGTTCTTCCCATTCTTGAGGCGAAAAAGTATGAAGAGATATTGCATGAATAGGTCCTGATATTTCTTCGTTTAAATGTTTATAAATGATTTGATGTCTCTTAACTAAGTTCAAGTTAGAAAAAATATCTGCAACTGCGACTATGCGTATATGGGATTCGGAGCCTGGTTCAACATTATGCATATGGCTTTCATTTATAACTTCTAAATGCAGAGGTTCGATCTCTATATTTAATTTTTTTTCTATAGTTTCACAAATTGACATATTATTAGAAGCTCATTTTTAGGTTCTCCAGAAAGATTTTAATTGCTTTCTAAGTTAAGTAAAAATTTTTTACGTTCTAGTCCTCCACCAAAGCCACCTAACCCCTTTGAAGCAACTACCCTATGACAAGGTATCAATAAAGGCAAAGGGTTCTTTCCACAAGCGTTTCCTACAGCTCTGGCCGCGTTATTGTTATCTATATTTTTTGCCACCTCTAAGTAGGATAGGGTTGAACCATAGGGAATTGATCTTAGATAAAAAAGAACTTTTGTTGTAAATCTTGTGCAGTTAATTTTAAATTTAATATTAAATTCTTTTCTGTTACCTTCAAAATATTCTTTTATTTCCTTAGCTTCTCTATCAAATCTTGACTGATCTCGTTGTCCTCTTGTAGATAAGCCTTCTAGACCAAAAAAACTAATTTCAAGTAGATGTGATTCATCGGCTAACAATCCTATTTTTCCTATTTCAGTAATTATAGAAGTTTCAAAAAACAACTTACCTACCCTTCCATATTTTGGTATCAGGATTTTTAATATTCTTTTCATGTTCAGTTCTAGATAACCCATAACCTTTGACAAGAAAAAGAGCGAAACAAAAAGAGATAACTGTGATAGGGATATACCAAAGAGCTAATAAGTCTAAGGTCGCCTCTGGTACTTCTCCTGGATTAACTTGGGTAGGAAATTGAATAGCACTAAGAATAAATCCTGTAAGAGTTAGTCCAAAACCACTTATTGCCTTATCTGCAAAAGATCTTGCAGAAAACAGAACTCCTTCTTCTCTTCTTCCAGTATCTAATTGAATCTCTTCTACTAGATCCATAATCATTGATCCAAGGGTTACAAAAACTATAATTCCAGCAGCTACATTAATAACTACATGGCAACACAAAAGGGGTAAAAGAAGTGGGTCGTTATTTTCAGGAAAGATATCAAGTAGCCTTAAAACAAACGGTAGAGCTGCAAAGAATATTTGAAATAACCAAACATACATAACGGTTTTCTTTTTTCCAAAATATTCAGAGAATCTTGGAGCTAGATAGAGTGCGATAAGTGGTGATAGATAAATACAAAGCCCACGAGTTAACATATCATCTAGGCTTAATTCCCAAAAAAAGCTATCGAAATAAATTGCCATAGCAGCTTCAATGCCTCCGGCCATCGCGGCAAATAAACCTGAAACGAAAAGAAACATATAAGAACGATTCTTTAATAGAGTCTCCTTAAGTTCCATGAAGACATCTCTTATCTTTATCTTTTTTCTCTCTGGAGGTTCAAGAAGATTGGGAATATGTTTATGAGTCCCGATACTAGTTACTAGTATTCCTAAAAGTATTAATAAAGAAGCAACCAATCCGTATTCTGACCAAGCATCAGGATTGTATCTACCATCTAAGAATTGATCAGTTTCATATCGTGGAGCAAACCAAAACCAAACTAAGTTATACGTTGTAAGTCCTCCAACCCATCCAAAGAGATATCTATAGGAAAGCAGTTCTGTTCTTTCTACATAATCATCAGTTAATTCTGGTCCTAAAGACGTGGAAGGGATTTCATAGAAAGTAATAAATACTCTAATAATGGTTGCACAGATAAGTAAATAAGAAAATAATTCCCAATCAGTTAAATCTCTAGGAGGAGACCATAAAAAAAAGTATGTCAAAGTAACAGGTAATGCTGCTGCGTACATAAAGGGGTGTCTTCTTCCCCATCTTGATCTGAATCTATCGGAAAAGTATCCCACCAAGGGGTCTGTTATAGCATCTGCAATTAAAACCAGATTCAGTGCCAAACCTCCCATCCATGCAGGAAGACCTAAAACCGAACTGTATACAAAAAGTACAAAATAACTAAATCCATTATTCTTTATTCCAAAAGCACTAGAACCGTACCCATAAAAAAATTTGGTTGAGAAGGTTAATTTGGTTTTTTTCTTAAACTCTTCCATGATTCTTCACTTATCACTATTATGTTTAGGAAGATTACTTTAATAACTGATAAATGCCAAAAAGTAAGTACAGAAAAATTTCAAATATTAGTGGGGAAGATTTTAATTTTCAAAATCCTTACTCCTTGCCAGAAAGAATTAAGAAAAAAATAAGAAATTTAAATGAGAATATTAGTGACGTTTTTTTTTCAGAAATAGAAAATGCTATAACAACATATAAGTTTGAGGAAGCTGTCTTTAGAAGGGCCCCAACTTATACTGATATAAGAATTCAATTAGATGAGATTTCATTACAATCAGAAATGTTGCATGAAAAACTAGGAAAGTTATATCCGGGAGCAAGATCATTTCTACTACAAAGTCACCTGTCTTCTAACAAAGATTATAGATATCTCTCCACTTTGAGGACAGCTTTAGAAACCTTAAAGATTACTTCTGAGAATGCAGTTGATAGCTTAAAAGGAAAAAAAGGAAGACCTGTAAATGCTTTTGGGTTGCTCTTGATTGCTCAATTAGCTAGAAGTTGCTTAAAAAATACAGACATCAATCCCTCTCAAAATAATCCAATTTTCATGGAGCTAGTTACTATCATAGGAGAAACTATCAATAACAAGAATCTGAAAGATATAGTGGCAGACTCTTTAGAACAGATAGGTAGATAGCTTATTTAAAATCTACATAGATTGGGGAAGACCAAGCTCTTTCTTCAGACATACTTAAACAATCATCGTCCTTAGGAGTCCTATAGTCTCCATAGCAAATATTTACTTCTAAACAGTTGCCTTGATTATCATAATTACACCTTATGTTTTCAGCGTTGATAGTAGAAGAAGACTCCTGAATTGCCCTAACATAGTAAGTAGCATCTCTTTGCTTCATTAGGAACTCTGGATCATTAAAAGTAATCTCACAGCCTTCTTGATTAATTGGACAGTCAAAAGATTGCCAAGGGTCTTCAATCAAACTTGCTATATCTTCATCTTTACTAATTTGGGGGAATACCCTTATTACCTCTATTCGTTTAATGATTTTTCTTTCATCTGAAGGGTTGTAGCACTCATTTTTACAAATACGGGCTATATCTTCTAAACTAGTTTCTGAAACATCAAATTCAGGACATCCAGGTTTTTGTTTAAAAGCTCCAACAGCTCTAACTCTAAAATTGGGAATCGATGCCATTTCAACCTCTCCACCCATTGGAACAATTGATTCTTCTCCATCTAATAGATCAAACCAAAGAAGTATCCTATCTCCACTAGTGCCGTAAGTTTCCTTTTTTTGCATCGCATTCCATATTGCTCCTCTTGAGCGACCTTCTGAGTGAACGGCAGCTAATCCTCCGGTGGTAAAGAATGAAGCCATTCTCTGAGCTTCAAATGCACCGAAGCCTAAAGCAGGAAGATTGTCTCTATCAAGTTCCAAGGATTGAGATTGTGACTCTGTTAAAGGATAAATAGCCTGCCTTAAGCTTTCGTTTGGTGGTCCGTTCGCCTCTGTAGTTACAAACCTATCAATTTCCTTGTACCCCGTCCCTGGTCTAGCTCGATGATTATCACTAGAAGCTATAAAACCAAAGCGAAATCTCTTTATTTCTTCTCCATCAAAATTACCTAGTGCCAAAGCATATTGAGCTGATCCAGCTGGTCTATAATTAAAAGATGGAATAAAGCAATCCTTACATTGGCCGGAATCTAACCACTCTTCTATTGTAACTCCTGGCAAAGCAAGATGACCCGGAACGCCTAAAGATACATTCACATTTCTAGCTTTTTCTGCTCTTCTAGAACACTCTGCTTCTTCCAGACCCTCAGCAGCACATCTTAAGGCTATAATCTGACCAGCTCTCCAGCAACTAGGTAAGTAGTCTGGTGTAGGTTCAGGGCAGGTTACTTCTCCTTCATCATTTATCAATGCAGCTCTCCATGGTCTATATTCTTCAGAATTCCCATGTCCAGACATTACTTCGAATAAGATTTGTACATTCTCATTATGAAAACCTTCTTCTAATTGCTTATCTAAACTAGATCCAGGTGGAGTATAAAAACCCCAAGTATTTCCATGAGGAATAACAATAGAAGGAAAATTTAATTCATTTAATTTTCTGAAAAGATCTTCTGGTGTATTAGCAAATTCATAACAATCATCGGGTAAGAGATCTGAGCTAACTCCTTCTTTGCAAAAGGGAATACCGGGCATCTCTCTTACAAAGGATGAAAAATTAAAATATCTTTGCCGATTTGGAAAATCGATGACAGCTAAAGGAGTTAAAAGTTCTGCAGCTTGTGCACCTATTGTAGACCTCATTCCATTTGTAGCCAGACCCCCTGCACCAATAGGCCTAAGAGGAACCTTATCTTCTTCAATATCTTTAAATATAACGTTTTTATGACCATAATGTTCATCTGCTAAGAGCCCCACTTGAGTCCACTCAAATCCCAAAAAAGTAACCATATCAGGGTCTTCTTGATTGGTAGGAGCGTTGCATTGCCTAACTGCCTCCTTTATTGATCTCCATTTTCTTGGACTGGAAGCTTCTGCATGGTCAGAGGTAACCCAAAAATCTATAGCAGAACAAAATCTAGCATAATCACATGCATCAGATATAGGGTGTGGTCCTTCCCCATTAAAAACTGGTAAACTCCACAAAAATGCATCTGTGGAATAAGTTGTGTGGACATGAGTATCACCAAATAATATTTGTTTAGTGGATTTAGAAACTGCTCTTTGCCTGTCTATTTTGTTTTTCACTAGATCTTGACTTAAAGGAGTATTAATTGGGACGCCGGGTGGTTCTAACTCTCCATACCAATTGTATTGAATACCTACCCCGTAAATTACTGATACAACAATCAACGTTATTAAGGATAATCCCAAAAATTTAAATAAAGTCTTCATATTATTTTCTTATATTAATGCGGTTTTCTTTTATTAGAGTCTTTTATGAACTCATCCATAAATCCTTTGACTTTATTATCAGATGATAAGTCAGACAAATTAAAAGGTTTTGATTCAAAAGGTTTAGAGCGTGGATTATCTAGAATAGGTATAGATGATTTCTTAAAAAAAGGAATCAAAATCATTCCTGCTAAGAATCCTCCAATATGTGCAAAATAAGCCACTCCTCCTTCTCCTCCACCAGTTACACTAAAGAACTGCCCTACTATCCATACTCCCAGGACAATAAAAGCTGGAACACGAATAGTAGTAATGAAGATTATAATCCAAAAAAGGACATTCACATTAGCCTTAGGATGTAATAGTAGATAAGCTCCTAAAATACCAGCTACAGCTCCACTTGCACCTATCATAGGTATTTCTGAAGTTGGATCTATCATTGCTTGTGTAAAAGCAGCTACAAATCCGCATGTAAGATAAAACAGTATAAATCTGCCTCGTCCCATTGAATCTTCAATGTTATCTCCAAAAATCCATAAATAAACCATATTGCTTATTAAGTGCATCCAACTTCCATGCATAAACATAGAAGTTATAACGGTTAATAAAGGAGGAATTGAACTAGCGTTGTTTCCTAATAAAGAAGCTGGAACAACTCCAAATGAATAGACTGCTGATTCATATAAATGCTTTGGGAGGGTAAATTGCCATAAAAAAATAAATGCACAAACTGCAATTAATATGTAACAGATAACAGGGGTTCTGGTTGTAGGATTATCGTCTGAAAAAGGAAAAAAAAACATTATTCCTCTACATAACCTAAATCTTCTACATTGCCTAAATGGTCCTTTCTATCTATTTTATAGAGCAAAACCAAAGCAGTTGAAATCAAAGGAAGAGTTGCTGCAAAAATAACATGAATGGTAGCAAATTGATTAATAATAGGACCCGTCAACTCTTCTATTGTAGCGCCGGAAGATATATCAAATCCAACTGAAGAAATTATGATCCCAGAAATGAAGACTCCTCCTGCACCTATCAATTTATGAATGAAGGAGCTTACCGTACCTAAAAGCCCTTCTTCCCTACGCCCAGTTGTTCTTTCTACATCTTCTACAATTTCCATTACCATCGAACCTATAAAAATAAAACCTAAAGATCCTAGGCATGTTTCAAAAACATAGTGAGAAAGCAGAATCCACCATAAGAAATCAGTGCCATTTGCTGGAAGAAGAGTAACTTCAAAATAAGGGTCTAATAACCTTAGAACAACAGGTAAGGGTCCAACAATAATAGTTGTTAGAAATATTCCTACAGCAATATTCTTCTTTTCTCTGCCTTTAGCTAAAGGTCCGGCTAAGGCTGCACTAATGATGACACTAATTGCTGCAACAGTTGGAAAGATTTGAATATCAGAAGGAGTCCATTGCCAAAAATAAAGATTATGGTACATACCGGCATTGGTACCTAGACCTACTAAAAGAGCATATATACAACCAGAGAAAAAAAGTACTATCCACGATCTATTAGAAATCGTCTCTATTCCCTCTCTTAGAAATTTCTTTATTTCTAAAGGTCTTTCCTCAGGAACATGTAGATTGGGAATTTCTTTATGGGTGCCTAAACTAGATACAATCCCAGCAACAAAAACAGCTAAACCTCCCCAGAAAGCAAGTTGTTGAAATGCTTCCGGCCTGAGAAAAGCTTGAGCTCCTTGAAAGTCTGGAGTTTCCACAAAGAAAAATGCATAAGCAATAGAAGCAATTCCAGCTCCTCCTATCCAACCAAACGCCATATTTATGCCTGAGATTTGGTTTCTTTGATCATAATCTTTTGTTAATTCAGGGGCTAAAGCTCCCCTTGGTACCTCATAAAAAGTCATTGATAATCTCATGATGATCATCAAAAAAAGGAGTCGGTTAAAAAGCTCTCCTTCAGTAATAGTTCCTTCCGCAATGGAACCTGGGTACTGCAAAATAGAATAATATGACAGTGCAAAAGGGATTATTGCTAAATAAATAAATGGGTGTCTTCTACCCCATCTTGATCTAACTCTATCTGACCATATTCCCACTAAAGGATCAGAAATAGCATCCACCACCAAAGCTATACCCATGGCGCTGGCTGCTAAATAAGCAGGCAGTCCTAAAACTTGATTGAAGTACACCAATAGAAAAGTGCCTAGGAGAGTATTCTTTACACCTACAGCTATGCTCCCTGAACCAAATATATACATAATGCTTTGAGAAGCTCTTTGAGCTTGAATAGGTGAATTCATGGTTATTTTGCTGTATAGCCACCATCTATTACTAATTCAGTTCCAGTAACGAAAGATGAATTATCCGATGCTAGAAAATATACTGCATCTGCTATCTCTTCTGGTTTACCTAACCTATTTCCTAAAGGTTGCATTTGTTCTACTGCTTCATAAGCTTCTTCTGTGGTCTTAAAAATGCTATCTCCCTTTCTTATTGTCTCCTCAAAGCTATCTCTTACCAGCGGGGTGTCAATGAAGCCAGGATGAACAGAATTCACTCTTATATCATAACCAGAGTCTGCACACTCCAATGCAGCCACCTTAGTTAGCATTCTTACTGCTGCCTTAGAGGAGTTATATGGGCCTGCTCCTGGCCAACCTACTATCCCCATTATTGAGCTGATATTAACTATATTGCCACCTTTTTCTTTCATACTTTGTATCCCATACTTAGTACCAAGAAAAACTGCATCTAAATTAACAGAATGGATCTTTTTCCACATTTCAAGGCTGCAATCTTCCAATCTTGAACCGTCTGCTGCTATACCTGCATTATTTATAAGAACTTTTAGATCCCCATATTCTTTTTTAATTGTTTTGATGAGCTCTTTCCATCTCTTTTCTTCACTAACATCTTGTTCCATAAATACAGCATTTGATCCTAACTCTTGCTGAGCCCTCTTACCTTTTGAAGAATCAACATCAGTTAAAATGACAAGTGCTTTATTTTCTAAAAATTTTTTACATATGGAAAAACCTATTCCACTAGCTCCTCCAGTTACTAAAACAACTTTTTCTCTAATATTTCCCATATTTTCTTCCTAACAGTAGTTAGAATGCACTAAACTGAGAATAATTTCACTAAAGGATTAATTATGGGTAGATTAAATGGAAAAATTGCAATAGTTACTGGTGCTGGCAGAGGAATAGGTAAAGAGATTTCCCTTAAATTTGCAGAAGAAGGTGCAAAAGTAGTGGTGAATGATTTAGGTGGAGATAGAGATGGAAGTGGAGAGGGAAAAATAGCTGATGAGGTTGTAAATGAGATAAAAGCCATTGGGGGGGAAGCAGTAGCTAATTACGATACAGTTGCAACTGTTAGAGGAGGAGAAAATATTTTTAAAACAGCTATTAATTCCTTTAACAGTGTAGATATTCTTGTAAATAATGCAGGAATATTAAGAGATAAAACTCTCTACAATATGGAAGAAGACGAATGGGATGCAATTATGGCTGTACACCTAAAAGGCCACTACAACTGCACAAGACCGTTTGTTAAATACATAAAGGATAATAATAAAACAAATTGCAGAATCTTAAACATGTCTTCAGTTTCAGGTTTATTTGGAAACTTTGGTCAAACTAATTACGGCGCTGCAAAAGCAGGCATTGCTGGCTTTACAAGATCGTTAGCTTTGGAAGTTACTAAATTTAAATGTACTGTAAATACTATCTCTCCAGGAGCAGCAACTCGCTTAACTCTTGATCTCATGCAAGCTGCTGGTAGAGAATATGATGCAAATGATTGGTCACAGGGACCTGAACAAATAGCTCCCATAGTAGCTTGGCTTTGTACAGATGAAGCTAAAGATATTACGTCTCAAATTATTCACTCTCAGGGAGGAATTGTTGGAATAATGCAACAGCCAGCAGTTATTAAATCTTTTACAACTGATAACCTTTGGACCCTAGATCAACTAGATAAACTTATCCCAGAATTAGTGGAAGCGAAGAAGCATCACGATAAACAGGTTGAAGAAAATGGATCTCCAAAAAAAGTTTAATAATGGATCTAAGTGGAAGAATAGTATTAGTTACAGGAGGGGCTAGAGGTATAGGTGCAAAGGTATCAGAGGCTGTATGTAAATCAGGTGCTAAACTAGTATTATCAGATATCCTAAAAGAAGAGGGTCTAGAGAAAGTTAGAGAGCTCTCTGAGAAAGGTTACCAAGCTAGCTTTATAAAGCATGATGTAACAAGCGAAACAAGCTGGGGTCAGGTCATAGAATTCTGCTCAAAAACCTACAATGGATTAGATGTTTTGGTAAATAATGCTGGAATCTATTTCTCAAAACCCTTAGTTGAAATCTCATTAGAAGATTGGAAAACAATGTTCTCTGTCAATGTAGAAGGGGTTTTCTTAGGAACTAAATTAGCATCAGAAGAAATAAAAAAACGTTCAATGAAAAGTGAAATAAGCGGTTCGATAATCAATTTGTCTTCAGTTGCTGGTCTAGTAGGAGCGCCATTTATTGGTCCTTACAACGCTTCCAAAGGAGCTGTAAGAATTTTTTCAAAAGGTTGTGCTATGGAGTTTGCTTCTCTTGGATATAACATAAGAGTTAATAGTGTGCATCCAGGAGTAATAGATACAAATATGGGTGATGAAGTAAAGCAGCATTTGATAAATCAGACTGAGTTAAACAGTAATGAAGCAACCTCACAGTTAGCTGACCTACATCCCATAGGAAGGCTTGGTCTTCCAGAGGAAGTTGCTAATGTAATTGTCTTCCTTGCTTCTAATAAAAGTTCTTTTATAACTGGAGCTGAATTAGTTGTAGATGGAGGATATACAGCCCGCTAAGATTAGCCGAGCCAAACAGATCCTTTTAATTTAATATCATTTGAAGAAGAGCCTACTAAAATTTTATACTCAGCCGGCTCTATTAACCAATTACTAGAATTCTCATCCCAGTAAGCTAAATCGCGCTCTGTCAAATAAAATTCTAAATCTTTAGACTCTCCTGGTTCAAGTCCCACCTTTTGGAAAAGTTTTAATTCTTTATTTGGTCGATCTACCTTTGAATTCACTACACTTACATAGCACTGAACAACCTCTTTCCCATATATCTTTCCTACATTCTTTAATGACATTTTAAAAGAAATAGCAGAGTCTTTCTCGGGAGGGGTAATCTTAAAACTACTATACTCGAATTTCGTATATGAAAGACCATGTCCAAAGTGAAAAAGGGGTTCTATCTTCTTCTTTTCATACCACCTGTAGCCTATATACAAACCTTCTTCATAATTCATTTGTAAATCACTTCCAGGATAATGTTGAAAGGCTGGTGTGTCTTCTATTAACTTTGGAAAGGTCGTGGGTAACTTTCCAGATGGGTTAATTTCTCCAAATAAGATATCTGTAAGTGCCCTACCGTATTCCTGACCAGGAAACCAGGATAAAAGTACTGCTCTAGCTTTGTCTAACCAGGGCATGCTGCAAGGTGATCCGGTATTTATGATCACTACAGTATTTGGATTTGCTGCACAGATTTTGTGTATTAATTCATCTTGCTTGGATGGAAGTGATATTTCCGATCTATCATTTCCTTCTGTCTCCCAATCAGAACTAGTCCCCGCTATTAAAATGACGGCATCAGCATTTTTGGATAAGGATAAGGCTTGATCTAGTAAGTTTTCTTTATCAGGAGGTAACAAGCCAATCTGAATAGCAGGAAATCTTCCTAACCATTTATAATCTACTTCTATAAAGTACTCTTCATCTTTATTTAAATTGATAGCAGATCTATTTGGAGCGCTTCCATAACCAAAGAAAGCTTCTCCTTTTTCTTGAGAGGTCCAATTATCTATTATTTCTTTGCCATTAATTCTTAATCTAGCAGATCCTATACTTATTATTTCGAAAACGTGTTCCCCTGTAATATCGGGTTTAAATTTTGCGGTAAACCTTGCTGATAAAGAGGGAGGATCAAGTTTAGTGGCCACCTTTACCCCAAAACCATTTAAAGCCCAAAATTTACTTCCAGACATGACTTCAGAAGCCAGTACCTTTCCTCCTAAATCATCTCCTTCAAAAAACTCTACTAAATAGCCTTTCTTGTTATTTTTAGATTCAGTTAAATGCTCCTTATTGATTGGTGGAAGATACTTATAGGTATGACAACCTTTTCCAGAAACAACCTTAACCTCTTCCCCTAAATATTCTTTTAAAGCTTTAGGAGGGTGAATAACATAATGAGGTTTAACTGAAGCACTACCTCCGCCAATAAACTGTCCTTGTTCAGCGTTGGGACCAATTAAAGCCAAGGTTTTGATCTTAGATTTATTAAGAGGAAGCAAATTCTCATTTTTTAAAAGCACCATAGAATCTGCAGCAGTTTTCCTAATAAGTAATCTATCGGCTTCTAAATCTTGAGAAGTTTCTTCTTTCTCCTCAGGATTGTCTAATCTTCCAGTAAAATCTGCTACCCGAAGTAATCGTCTTGCTTTATCGAAGACCTCTTCTTCTGTTATTTTCTTTTCTTTTAGGACTTTGAGTAAATTTTCTCCCCATACTGTTGAAGGTCCTGGCATGATAAGATCTAAACCGCCTTTAGCATTTCCTTCTGTATCAAGCGCTGCTCCCCAATCACTAACTACAAATCCTGGAAATACCCATTCTTCTTTTAGAATATCTTTTAAGAGCTCCTCATGAGAAGAACAAAATTTATTATTTAGTTGATTATAAGCTGACATTACTGACATTGCTCCACCCTTTTTTATACCTAATTCAAAGGGGAGAAGATACATTTCTCTAAGCGTTCTTGGATCTATATTAGAACTAATATTATGTCTTTCGAACTCTGTATCATTGCCAACAAAATGCTTTAAGCAAGCTGCAACTTTTTGGGATTGAACTCCTTGTACGAAAGAGACAGCTAATTTTCCTGTCAAAATTGGATCCTCAGAATAACATTCGAAATGTCTACCTCCTAGAGGATGCCTGTGGAGATTAATTGTAGGTCCTAATAAAACATCGGCATCTTTGCTCTTTGCTTCCCTGGCAATTGCTCTTCCTATTTCTTTTAATAGATCAATATCCCAGGTAGAACCCAAAGCTATTCCACAAGGGAAACAAGCAGAGGTTTTACCGGAAACTCCGTCACCTCTAGCTCCATTTGGACCATCTGTAAGCTTGAGTCTTGGTATAGAAAGTCTTTCTACTCCAGTTGAATGCCAAGCATCAGAACCTGAAATTATCGAGATAGCTTCTTCTATTGATAGTTCGCTGAGAAGATATTCGACCTTATCCATATGAATGGATAATTAATAGTCTCTTCGAAGATAAATCGATTGTTTTGGTTTAGAAAAAACATTCCTTACCATAGGTTCAAATTCCTCTATGGTCATGTTTTCATATTTAGGATCAAAGGAATTTTGGTCATACTTAGCACAAAATTCAAGACAATCATTCCAGTGCTCATGGCCTTTGAACTGATCACGTAAATTTTTATCTAAACCTACATATTCAAAGAAATAATAACCTTGAAAAATTCCATGATGTTTAACTATCCAATAATTCTTTTCAGAAACAAAAGGTTCAAGCATAGTTGCAGCTAGATCAGCATGATTAGCACAAGCTATTGTATCTCCTATATCATGTAAAAGAGCACATACGACATATTCTTCATCCTTTCCGTCTCTGTGAGCTCTAGTTGCGGTTTGAACACTATGAGTAAATCGATCAACCGCAAAACCACCTGTATCTCCTTTTAAAACTGATAAGTGATCTAAAATACGACCAGGTAATTCTTTAGCAAACTGGGCTGAATGTTCGGCAATAATTGCATAATCATCTGCTGTACCGTTGACCATCTCAGAAAATGAAGCTTGTTTAGACATTGTAGATCCCCCCTAAAATTACGTTAATTATGCCAGAACTGGTAAGATTTTTCCTAAAATAGCCTAAATATGAAGGATTTAATAACCAATAGTATGTCTAAAGTACAACAAATTTCTTTTCGATCTGCACAGGCAGCAGAAAAAGGTTTAAAAGATGAATGGTTATCTCTCTTTGACGAAGATGCAATCATTCAAGATCCTGTGGGTAAATCTCCTTTAGACCCTTCAGGAGAAGGACATAGAGGTATTAAAGCTATAGAAACCTTCTGGGACAGTACAATTGGTCCTGGAAATATTAAATTTACTGTAAGAGAATCCTATCCATGTGGGAATGAATGCGCAAATGTTGCTACTGTGATAAATAGATTTGAAGACGGAGGAAAACTTGATACAGACCTCGTGATTGTTTATAAAATTAATAATAAAAATAAACTCATATCTATAAAAGCTTATTGGGAGTATCAAGCAGATAACTAAGAGCTTTCTATAAGTTTTACTTTAATCACTTACCTGTATTATACTCGCAAGCAAAAGTATTTTAAGGGAAGATATATGGAGAAGTTTTCGGTGAAATTAAAAAATTTAATGGTTTTAACTTTAATGTTAGTTGCAGGTTGTGCTGCACCTGTTCTTTTTTATGAAGAAGTACCAGGATCTGCTGATCATTGGGATATGGATCCCATGGCCTTGAACTGTAAACAACTAAATGAAGCCAGAATTCTGACTTCTTCTACTATAGATCAACTGGCTGAGAGAATAATTGAAAATTCAAATAGAAGTACCGCAGCAAGTAGCCTAGGTCTTACTGTAGGTAATCCTGAAAGAGGGGAAAACTTTGTAGGTCTTAGATCTTCGGGAGTCGGTCCTGAAGTTAATGAATTTAGGAGGCTTAAGGTTCTTAAAGAACAAATTGAAGAACTGCAGCTTCAAAAATGTATAAGGCAAAGCTTAGAAAACTGATAAGTTTAAGACATCCAGTTTTTTATATCTTTATTCTCCGGATCAAATAAAACTCCTGGATTAAGTATACTTTGAGGATCTACCGCTTTTTTGGCAGCACTCAACATATTCTTAAATCCTTCTGGTCTTTGCAGGTCGTAACCTCTCACACGGTGATCTCTGCCAACTGCATGATGGTGAGTAACTGTTCCTCCTTCAGCTATACATATCTCATTAGTAACTAACTTAATCTCTTTCCATACGTCGATCATAGTAGAAGGAGTAGCAAAAGCAGTATAAGAAAAGTAAGGAGCTAAGCCGTCTGGATAAGTATGGGTTAAACGACAAGTTACTGTAGTTTCTTTACCTGTAATTTCTTGAATGGCTTTAGAAACATTTTCTTTTAAACATTCAATAAACTTATAACCCTTATCCCAAGTTATAGAAGTTTCAAAAGTATCTTGGATAATTCCTCTTCTAACAGAGGCTTCTCTGTAATAAGGAGCCCTTATAAAACTATTTCTCCAAGTTCCAGAAGCCCCAGATTTATGAGCATCTTGTTTTTCTTCTCTAGGTACTTCATATTGTCCACCAACATCAGAAACTATCTCTAAAGCTCTGTTTAACCAAGTATCCAACTCATGATCTGCAGACTCAAAAGATAGTATCAAAAGATGCTTTGAACCATCCCCCGCCCCGTTAAAAAGAGCTTCCTTAGCATCTAAAAGTCTACAGTTAGATGGAAATAATGCTGATTGGCTTATTAATCGAGTGGCTTTTAAAGCCTTTTCATAATCATCAAATAAAACTGGACAAGAAGCTCTGAATTGTGGTCTCTCTTGTAATCTCATCCACGCTTCCGTTATTATTCCCAATACCCCTTCAGAACCAATAACAATACGATCAGGGCTAGGGCCCGCACCTGACCCAGGAAGTCTTCTTGACTCTATAACACCCTTAGGAGTAACCATAGTGGTGGACTCCACAAAGTCATCTATATGAGTGTACAAAGTAGCAAAATGACCACCTGACCTAGTAGCAATCCAACCCCCTAATGTTGAATGTTCAAAACTCTGTGGGAAATGTCTTAAAGTTAGATTAGATTTCTTAAGTTCTTCTTCTAAAGCTGGCCCGAGAATTCCTGCCTGGATTCTTGCAGCTCTACTTTCTTTGTCTATTTCTAATACTTGGTTTAAATTTCTTAAATCAAGGGAAATAACTCCAGAATATGTATCACCCACATCTGTTTCTACTCCGCCACAAACACTAGATCCTCCTCCATAAGGAATTACAGCAATATTGTTTTGGTCTGCCCAATCAAGGATACTAACAATATCGTCTTGATTGTTAGGAAAAGCAATAAGATCAGGTGGATTAGGGAATAAGCCCAACATAGCCCTAGCAAGATCAGGAAAGGACTTTCCATAGCTATGATTTAAACGTTCTAAATGATCCGAAGATAATAAATTTTGTAAACTGCTTGGCGGAGAAATTTTAGACTTATGAAGTTCAATATCTTTTGCCTTTGGAATGGGTATAGTTTCAACTTCACTTAAAGAAAAGTTATTAAGTATCCTCTGCTCAATATTTTTATCCTCTTCATCAGTTAAGAGTTCATCAGAATAACCCCAACCCCAAAATTTTCTCTCTCTCATCCTTGCAGTGTATATTAAAAAATTGAAAATTTTAGTTCAAGCTAAGAGTTTTTTGTTATTATTTTTTTAATTACTTAAATTGAGGAGCTAGATGAGAAATAACAACAGGCAATGGATATTAAAGAAAAGACCCGTCGGAGATATATCTAAAGATGATTTAGAATTAATTGAAAGTAACATTCCAGAACCTAAGGACGGGGAAGCTCTTTTACAAAATGTCTACTTATCACTTGATCCTACGAATAGAATTTGGATGTCAGATATGGATCAGTACATGCCTCCAGTCGAATTAAATGAGGTAATGCGTGGAGGGGTTGTAGGAAAAATAATTAAGAGTAACCATTCTTCGCTTCCTGAAGGAAGTTTTGTGTCATCTTTTACATGCGGGTGGCAAGATTATTGTTTAGTAAAACCAGAAGAAGTTAATATTTTACCTAGGGACTTACCTTTGCCTCTTACAGCTTATATGAGTGCAGCCGGTTTAACAGGATTTACTGCTTATTTTGGCTTCCTTTCTATAACTAAACCTAAAGAGGGAGAAACTGTTGTTGTATCGACAGCTGCTGGGGCTGTAGGATCTATAGTTGGGCAATTAGCTAAAATGAAGGGTTGCAAAGTCATTGGCTTAACGGGTAGTGATGAAAAGTGTAAGTGGTTGCGTGAAGAGTTGTGTTTTGACGGCGCTATCAATTATAAAACTGGTGATGTTTTAGAAGAACTGAAAACTGCCTGCCCTGAAGGGATAGATATCTATTTTGATAACACAGGAGGCATAATACTTGATGCAGTTCTGAAACTTATTAAACTAAATGCACGAATCTCTGTTTGTGGTCTTATCTCAACCTACAACAGTAAGGAACCTGCTCCAGGTCCTTATAATTATGGAAATATCTTAATGAAAAGAGCAAAAGTTGAGGGCTTTATAGTGTCTGATTTTGCAGAAGAGTTTCCAAATGCTTTAAATGATCTTAGTAATTGGATTCTAGAAGGGAAAATAAAATATAACGTTGATATCCAGAAGGGTCTGGAAAATGCATTAGTTGCCTTGGATAGACTTTTTACTGGAGACAATACTGGAAAACTGATACTAGAAGTTTCTAAAGAAGAAGGATAAGTAAACTGCTCTATTTGCGTAACATTTTCCAATCTCCCCTTATAGCAAAAGTTCTTCCTGGATCTATCTGTAAATTTACAAACAAAATACTGTTATCAGGAGAAAAACAAGCACCTGCAAACTCTGAACTTGACCCAGGGTTATTAGCTAACTTATAGACGGTTCCATCAGGTCTTATTCCTAAAATTCTATTAGAACTAGATACAGAATAATTATCTTCACAAACGATTAAATCTCCCCAAGGAGATACTGTTAAATTATCTCCCATAAAAAACTCTTCTTTACTTCTTGATTCATAAAAGAGCTCAATGTACCCAGGAGTAGATTGCTCATTTTTCTTTCCTTCAAGCTGGCTGGGAGAATATTTCCATATTTGACCCAACCTGTTATAACCACCTTCTGTACATATAAAATAAATTCCATCTGTTGCTACTGTAATGCCCTCACCTCTTACAAATTGAGTAGCTCCTAGTTCATTAAACCCATGTTCCCGTAGTTTGTAGTTTTTAGCTTCGTAATCTTCAATGTTTACCCATTCAACTTCATATCTAATCCCTTCTCTGATTTCTGATGAAGAATTTTGGGTATTAAACTTCTCCTTATTTTTAATCTTTAAGGCTTGAAGTTTTCCTGAAAACTTAGAATTTTGGGGAATAAATCTGTAAAAAAGCCCCAGTCGATCATCTTCTGTTTGGTAGATGATATTGTTTCTAGGATCTACAGCAATTGCTTCTCTTTTAAATCTTCCTAGGTTTCTTAAAGGCTCAGGTGAACTCAAACCATCATTTAAAGGATCGACTTCAAAGGCATATCCATGATCTTTTTCTACTCTTAGATCAAATTTATTAGCCTGCTCTTCAGAAAGCATTCCCCACTCTACATATCTTGTTAGATCTATCTTGTCAAAAGCTCTATTTTCATTCTCTTCACAGCTTATCCAAGTATTCCATGGGGTTGAGCCACCTGCACAATTCCACTGCGTACCAAGAAGGCTGTAAAATTCTCTCTTCTTTTCAAGGCTTTTAGCATCAAGAATAATTGTTGATGTACCTCCTGCTAGCCTTAAATCAGAGTCTACAAAGCCATCATATGCTTGCTCTCTAGGAACATCTTTTAGTTTAGCTGAGTTAGGAATGAAAGGAGTCATCTCTGCTAAAATTTCATGATTCCTAATTAAAGCAATATCACCATTCGGTATGCTAAAAGCGGCCATTCCATCTGGTCTTTCGGGAACTTTGAATCCTCCTTCCATATCCTGACCAGTTTCAGAAATCATAGAATATGTAAATCCCGGGGGAAGATCTAATATCCCCTTGGGGTCAGGTATTAAATCATTTGAAACTTTTTTTCTAGAAGATGAACAACCTAATGAGCTTGTAAGTCCAGCAAAAGCAATGCTTGTCATTCCCATCTGAAAAAGGAACCTTCTTCTGGTAATTAAATTATTCATTGGGTATCAATAAAACTAAGTACATTTTAATTCTTTACTGATCAAGAAGTTAACTCTTTTTGATTTTCTCTTTAGAAAAAACAAAAAAGCCCTGCTTTCACAGGGCTCTTTTGAGAAGAGTATCTCAACTACTTCTCAACTACTGAATATAATCTTGATCAGCAGTCGGAATCGGGTTTACCCCGTGTCAGAAGGTAACTCCTGTCATTCCTGCTAATAAATAAATACTAATTTGGATCACCTCCTTTCAAGGGTAAAGGCCAACCCAACTATTGATCCCCCTCTTTTAAATCAACGTGGGACATGAGCCATCAGAATATCAACTTTTGTGGAACACCCCAAGTAATATTTATAAAAAAAAGAGCAGGGAATCACCAAGATTTCCTACTCTCTTTTAAAAAGAATTATCTACTGAAAATAATAGTTAATGCTAGCAGTAACTAATCTAGGCTGCCCTAAGGTTCCTATAATTATGTTATCACCGGCATCATCTAATAGATAAAGATTAGAAAGATATTGCACATCGACGTAGTAATCTTCATCTGTGATATTTTCAACATTAACCATAAACTCCCAGTTATCTCTAGATAAGCCCATTTGTAGGCCGGCTATAGTAAAGCTAGGATTCGTTACGCCATCCCAAGCCTGAAGCCCTTCAAACTTCCCGTTATGACTTATCTGAAAATCAAAGATAAAATTGGATCCATTTGCTAAAGGACGTAAATAGCTAGTAGAAAATGTTGCACCATTGTCAGGCACTACAGGTGGAGTTTTTCCACTTAAGTCAACACCAGCTAAAGTAGTTCCACCATCCCATTCTGCTTCTATAAACCCTGCTGAGGCTGAGACAGTTAAGTAGTCTGAAGTTTTAACAGATATTTCAAACTCCATACCATACTGTTCGGAATCACCAGCATTTAAAATACCTTCAATTATTCCAGCTCCTCCAGGATCAGGTGCTTGGAATTCAATTTGACGTTCATCATAGTCAATCATAAAGGCCGCAAAAGAAGCGCTAGCTCTTCCATCCATAAGTCTGCCTTTCCAACCAAACTCATACTGAACAGCTTCTTCCCCTTCGAAACCCCATAGTGAAGATGTACCAGCAAAATTAGCTAAGTTATAGCCCCCTGGTTCATATCCCATAGAGCCAGTGAAATAGATTATAGAACCATCTGGACGATTTTTAGTTAAGGAGATTCTTGGTAAAAACTCAGTATCACCTTGAGATCCTGATAATCCTGAATCAAGGTTGTCGGTATTATTTTCCCACTTATCAATCCTACCTCCTAAACCTAACTCCCAGTCATTATCCATATCGTAGGTAATGTTAACAAAAGCAGCTTGATGGGTTTTTTCTCTATTTCTCATCTCAAAAGGTAGTCTAAGAGTGTCTTGTTCCTCTGCTAATGTTGGAACTAGACCAGCCCAAACACCTCCACAAGCTGGACTTCCAATAGCACAACCCAAG
Organism: uncultured Gammaproteobacteria bacterium; assembly: GCA_913045055.1. Taxonomy (GTDB): domain Bacteria; phylum Pseudomonadota; class Gammaproteobacteria; order Magnimaribacterales; family Magnimaribacteraceae; genus CAJWPI01. The sequence continues at coordinate 37,755 of CAJWPI010000004.1, forward strand.
GGTCCGCTAATGTTACCTGCTGCGTCTACTCTGGCATCCCACCATATTTGTTCTGATCTCATCTCTTCATCAAAAGTTGAGAAGTACAATCCGGCTATCCATTGAAGTCTGTCGTCATCAGTTGAAGTAAAGGTAATTTCTGAAGTAGTTACCTCCATACTTTCTGGACGGATTAAATCCAAGATAAATTCGGGCATCAAATCTACGTCAGTGTATCTAGCACTAAAAGTATCAGTATATGAAGTTCTAGCAGTGACGTCGTATCCATCATTTTCCCATACCAATTCTAAAGTATAAGAATCCGTTTCTCTATCATGCCAAGAGTTTATACCTCCTTGAAATATCGCTGGATATTTTAGAGGTTTCCTTTTTTCTCTAGTCCACTGATTTACAGGACCAAAATACTCATTAAATCTGTAAGCAAAATAAACTTGAGCATTACCCACAGGTCCAGCTAAAGATAAACGATGTCCACTCTGGTCATACGCTATGGCATTAGGATCTTGATCTCCTGTACCTCCATTAAGTCTTGGGGTATTAGGATTAGTCATATAACCGTCATCCTGGCGGTCAAAACCAAAAATACGCATAGCCCATCCATTTTCTCCCATAGGAAGGTTAGCGCTTATCTCTGTATCAGTTATCCCTTGTTCACCTGCTAAGAACTTTATTCTGCCCGTGGATTCATCAGGGCTAGGCCTAACGCTAACATACTTAACAGCTCCACCTATGTTACTACCTCCGTAAAGAACACCCTGAGGTCCTTTAAGTACCTCTATCCTTTGGAGATCTCCAAAGCGAGCTGATGCATCACCAAAAATTTGGACATCATCTAAGTAAAAACCCACACCTTGTGTATTTCCAAAGGAACCTAAACCTCTTACTGATACATTAGGAAAACCATCAGCCCTCATAGAAAGGTTAAGGTTTGGTATAAGGAATCCTACATCTTCTAAACCTTTGATATTCTGTCTATCAATATCCGTTGAAGAAATAGCAGTTATAGACTCAGGAATATCTAAAAGACTTTCTTCCCTTTTACGAGCAGTAACCAGAATTTCTTCTACAGTTGCTGACTGTCCCTCGTCAGCTGAAAAAATAAAAGGACTTGTTAAAGCAGCAATAAGAAAAGAAGCAAAAAAGTAATTAACTTTAAATCTCATATCAATCTCCCCTAAATTTTATTAATTTTCAGCACACTTTACCTGAAAATTTAACCTTATACTACTTCAAAAGCTCACTTTTAATAGTTGCTATTATGTACTAAAGTAAAGGGTAAGTTTAAAAAAAAGGGATTAAAAGATGACGATAAAAGAGCTTGATAAACCGAATTCCGAAGGGACAGAAGAATTTATTATGAATCAAACTATGCTGAGGATAAAAGATCCAGCTATTTCATTAGATTTTTATGTCAATGTGCTGGGAATGACGCTAATTAAAAAATTAGATTTTCCAAGCATGGACTTCACTCTTTATTTTTTAGGGTATTTACGAGAAAAAGATGATCCTGTACCTGATGAACCAGAAAAGAGAGCAGAATATGCATTCTCTCAAAAAGCTATGATTGAACTGACCCATAATTGGGGGACGGAAAAGGATGATTCATTTAGCTACCATGATGGAAACTCAGATCCAAGAGGTTTTGGTCACATAGGTATAACAGTCCCTGATGTTTATGTTGCAAGTAAGAGATTTGAAGACTTGGGTGTAGAATTTGTGAAAAAGCCCGATGATGGCAACATGAAAGGTCTAGCTTTTATAAAGGATCCAGATGGATATTGGATAGAAATCCTATCAGCATCCACTTCTTCACAATTTTAGATCTAATATTTCATGGATATTGAAAACTTGGTACTAAGATTGGAGCGCTTGGAATCTAAAGAAGCCATAAGAGGCTTAGTCTCTGAATATGCTGAGGCTTGCGACCAACAAGATTTAAAATATTTAGAAGAACTTTTTACTGAAGATGCAGCATTTGATTCACCTAATGGGATGTTAAAAACTACTGGAAGGCAGAATATTATAGATATGTATACAGAAGTATTTCAGTCTAGAGGTCCTTCCTTTCATTGGACTCATGACATTAGAGTAAAGCTAAATAATGAAGATACAAGTAAGGCTACTGGAACAGTTTATAGTCATGCAGAGACTACCAGAGATGGTGTTCCTAGTTTAGCAGCTATGAGATATGATGATGAGTACTCTAATAAAGAAGGAAAGTGGAAGTTTTCTAAAAGGGTAATAAATTTCTTTTATTATGTTCGGACTGCCGAATATGTAGAAGACTTAACTGAAACTTTAAGAGTTAATGCTGCAGAAGGTAAAGTCCCAGCTGATATACCAGAATCAATTCCTGCATGGATAGAATTTCAAAAAAAATTCAAGAAGTGAAAAAAAATAGTAATAATTCTGAAGAGATGATGGCTTTAGTGCATAGGGCTTTACTACATTATAAAAATAAGACAACAGATCAAGCCAAAAGCATTATGACCATGCCTATAGAAGCATACATAAACGAAGAAAGATATCTAAAGGAGAAAGATAGGATCTATAAAAAATTACCTTTAGCTTTGTGCTTAAGTAAAGAAGTACCAGAGAATCAAACCTATCGTGCTATGAATGTTATCGATACACCTGTCTTAATAACTAGAGGACAGGATTCTAAAGTCAGAGCATTTCTAAATGTATGTAGACATAGAGGTTCAAAAATTTGTGAAGAAGGAAGTGGAAAAACAAGAGTATTTTCATGTCCATATCATGCCTGGGTATATAACCACAAAGGAGAGCTAACCGGTCTATACGGAGAAGAAACTTTTGGAAAGATTGACCGGGAAAAATTTGGTCTTATCGAGTTAGAGTGTGAAGAAAATGCTGGCTTCATATGGGTAATATTAACCCCAGGCAAAGAATTAAATATTACTTCATGGTTGGGTGATTTTGGTCCAGAACTAGAATCGTTGAATTTAAAAGATTGGTATATATTTGATCAAAGAGAGTTACAAGGACCTGGGTGGAAAGTAGCGCTTGATGGTTATTTAGAGGCTTATCACCACAATCAATTGCATGGTAAAACTGTTGGTAAACATACTGTAGGGAACTTACTGGTATTGGACACATATGGTCCCCATCAAAGGCTTACTTTTGGAAGAAAATCATTAGGAAGTCTTGAAGAAACTCCTGAATCAGAATGGCAACCCCTTGAAAATATTCGTTTAATTCACTCAGGTTTCCCTAATCTTTCTGTCTCTGGAGTACTTGGAGATCATTGCTTAGTAAGTCAAATATTTCCTGGAAACACACCTTATACAACAACTACGAGGCAAACTATACTTTCAGCTAAAAAACCAAAAACAAAGGAAGAAATTGCTTATAGTAAGAATTTCAGCGACATGGTTTTGCAGGCAGTGAAAGATGAGGATTACAAAATAGGAATGGAAATCCAATCTAATATAAAGAAACTTGGTGATAATAATTTTGTCTACGGGAAAAATGAACCAGCTGTACAAAATTATCATAACTGGATCAAAAGGTTTATGAAAAGCCAAGGAACAGCCTGGTAGTTAAGAAAGGTAGCAAGAATGAATGTAATTGATGTGCATGCTCACATAGTTATTGAAGAAACATTAAACACAATTCAAGGTTTTGGACCAGAAATAGGAGGGAATCTTGAAAAGCCCTGGTTCAGAGTTGGAAACTACAAACTTGAAGGCGTGAGGTATAAAAATACTCCCTTTATGGATGTTCAATTAAGATTAGAAGCTATGGAAAAAATGGGAATAGATTTTCAAGTTTTATCACCTAACCCACTTACCTATTTCCATTTTATTGATTCTAGATTAGCCCTAGACTACTGCAGATTGCACAATGATAACCTGGCAAAAATTCTATTAAATAATAATAAAAAATTAGGTGGTTTTGCTAGCCTTCCCATACAAGATCCCCATTTGGCTTCAAAAGAATTAGAAAGAGCTGTTAAACAACTCGGCTTAATGGGTGCCTATGTTGGGACAGATTTCCCTTCGGGATTTGACGACTCAAGTATGGATGAACTTTATCAGACTTGCATAGAGCTAGATGTTCCTCTATTTATACATCCTGCACCTCAAGGAATTGAAAGCCAAAAAAGAGATGAAAGACTGGAAAAATTTAGTTTAGATCTAACTGTAGGATTCTCCAATGAAGAATCAATTGCAATAGGCTCTATAATCTTTGGAGGGGTCTTACATAAATTTCCAAAACTAGATATATGTATTAGTCATGGTGGAGGAAGTATTGCATTTCTCTTTGGAAGAATGGAACTGGCTGCAAAACAAAGAAATAGCTCTCCCGAATGGTTAAGACGAGAAGGTGAATTTAAAAAACAAATTAAAATGTTGTGGTTTGATAATCATGTACATCAAAAAAATTCTTTAAAATTACTGGAAGGTATAGTGGGGAAAAAAAGGCAGGTGTTAGGAACAAACTTTTCTGGCTGGGATCAGCCAAAAGAACCTCTAATGAACACTCCTTCTTATTTAGCAAAAAACGCAAAAAAACTCTTGAGAATCAACTGATTAGTCTTTTATTGCACCTAACCCCAGACCACCATCAACATCTAAAATAGCTCCAGTAGTCCATTGAGCTGTAATTAAATATTCTATGGCCTCGCCTATTTCTTGACTTTTTCCTATCCTGCCAAGGCGATGTTCAGAGATTAGGTCATTTAATCGCTTCTTTGTTTCTTTTTCATTAAATAAACCTGCTCTTTGATTTATCTCACTAGGAACCGCACCTGGGACAACACAATTCACTCTTACTCCGCTAGGACCTAACTCTGATGCAAGAACTCTTGTTAACGTTTCAATTGCTCCTTTTGAAGCAGCATAAGGAGATGCTCCACTAAAAGATCTTCTTGTATGAACTGAACTTAAAAAAACTATTGCTCCTTTTGACTTTTGTAAGTGAGGTAAACAAAGACTTGATAGCATCATGCTAGAGATAACATTGCTTTGAAAAATTTCAATTAATTTCTCTTCTTCAAGTTTATCTAGTGGAGCCCTGTACATATTTGCAGCATTATTTACTAAAGCATCTAGGCCATTTCCATGTTTAACAGCAAAAGATACAGCGCGTTTACGATCCTTTTGTTTAGTTATATCAGCTTGAATATAACTGCAAGCTGATCCTATTTCCTTCTTAACTTTTTTAAGCTTCTCTTCTCTTCTTCCGCAAATGACAATCTTAGCGCCCTTTTCTGCGAGGTGAATTGCCGTGCCCTTTCCTATACCAGACCCTCCACCTGTAATAAGAATAGAGGTATTTTTCAAATGAATCATTATTAATTCATGACCTGATTTAAATAATTTAATTCCTGCTTATGTTGGATAGAACGGTATTCATTACTCCACCATCTACCAATATGTTTTCTCCATGTATATAAGAAGAGTCTTCAGATAATAGAAAAAGTGCAACCTTAGCTATATCTTCAGCCTTTCCTAGTCTTCCTATTGGTACCATGCTTTCTCGTTTCTTTCTTTCTTGGTTATCCTTATAGTGGGGAGCTGACATTCCTGTATTTATAAAACCAGGAGAAATTGCATTAACTCTGATACCATCTTTTCCCCACTCAAGGGACATTTGTTCAGAAAGCATAACAATTCCGGCTTTAGTTGCAGCATAAGCTCCTGTTCCAATAGCTGGATGTTTACCACCACTTATGGAACTTACATTTACTATTGTTCCAGAATTGTTTTTGACCATTAACTTTACTACCGCACAACTTACAATGAAGCATCCAAGTAAATTAACTTCAAAAACTTTTGTAAAATCCTCTGGGTTCTGTTCAAGAAGACTTCCATAACGCACTATACCTGCACAATTAACAAGTGCATCAGGAATTTCAGAGAAGTTATTCAGTGCTGTTTTTATAGACTCTTCACTTGTTACATCAGCTAGTAAAGGTACGGAATTATTAATCTGCTTAGAAAGAGAAGTCAACTTTTCTTCATCTGTATCAATTAGCCCCACTTTGTAGTCATTAGCGCTTGCTAAACGGGCTATTTCGGATCCTATGCCTCCTGTAGCACCTGTAACTATTAATTTTTTCACTTTAGTTAGTTTTTTTCTTATTGATTCTTTCTGAATAAGAGGAAACTCTCCAGCCATCAGGGTCTCTTTTTCGAGAAGGACGGGGCGTAAGATCAACTAATTCTCCATCTAAAATAATATTTTGAATTAAATCCTTTCTACCTAAGACACTCACATCTTTTGAGGGGTCACCATCTATAATTACTAGGTCTGCTAAGTAATCTTCTGCAATTAGACCTAATTCCTTGTCTTTACGCATAGAAACAGCTGCGTCTTTCGTAGCGCTTTTTATTGCTTGTAAAGGGCTCAGACCAAGTTTTTTTACAAAAACCTCTAATTCCTTGTAATGCCAATCGCCATACGGTGTTACAGAAAAACCTGATTCACTACCACATAACAAGGGAACTCCTTCTTTATAGGCCTTCTGTAATATATCAATATTGTCATCTATTTCTTTTTGAAAAATCTCTTTATAATCTTTTGAAGCACCCATTTCATCTGCATATTCAATTAAATTAGCTTGAAAAGTAAAAGTAGGGACAATAGGAATTTTCTTATCTACTAAGATTTCTAACCCTTCTTCATCCATATAGGTTGCATGCAGAATCATATCCATGCCAGCTAAAAGAGAGTCTTTCACGCTATCTGCACTTCTACAATGCCCTACAACAGGTATGCCTAACTCATGAGCTGTATCGCAAGCTATCTTCAATTCTTCGAGGCTCCAGGCTTTTAATTCGCCTTCAGCTTTTTGTCTTGGTACTAAGCCTGAAACATGAATCTTTATCCAGTCGACTCCTAGTTTTATTTGCCTTCGAATTTCAAGAATTATTTCATCTTGATTTCTAACAACAGCTCCATACCCTCTTTTTCCTTCGTCTGGTATTAACCTTCCAGCGGTTCCACCTACTGAGGTAAGTAAGGCATTACCTCCAACGGCCATTCTTGGACCAGGTATGACACCGGCCTCAATAGCATCTCTTAAATCTACTCCAACATCATAAATACTATCTGCATCTAAAAAACTAGTAACGCCAGATTGAAGGACTTTAAGGGCATTGGTTCCTGCTACTATTGCTGCAAGACTTTCCCTTCTATGAAAAAAAAGCTCATCATTGGATGAAGGCTCATCAAAACTTATATGACAATGGGCATCAATGAGACCTGGCAAAACAGTTTTCTGTTTAGCATCAATGGTTTTATTTACTTTAATCTCTTTACTTAAAGATTTAGTATCTTTAAGAACTGACGCAATCTTATTACCTTTTATTAGGATAGACCCTAAAAATGGCTCAGAACCACTTCCATCAATTATTTTTGCATTATTAATGAGAAGCGTTTTCTCGTCCCTTTTGTCCATCCTAAATAGATAACTTTAAGTAGTAAAAGCTTGGAGTTTTATGAAGCCTCCCATGCCCCTTGAGCATCTTCCCAAGTTACTAATGCTAAAGTATTTCCTTCTTCATCAATGAAGTTTAAAGGACCCAAGAAAGTCATATAAAACTCACTATCTACAGGAAAATAAGTTTTGTCATGTCTAGCATTACAAGGTTCATATCCATACCCTGGTGCAATAGCGGTTGACCCTCCTTCGTCGGTTCCTCCTCTCACTTCCATTTTGCCTTTAGTTAAGAAGTATTCGCCGGGACCAATGTGTATATGTCTATTAAAGGAAGTGCCTTTAGGACAATCAAAGTAAGCTGTCCAAGCACCCATTTCAGGTGAAACATTAAGTAACTTCCATCTTATAGGACCTTCACACAAAGGTGCTGGAAAATCAACATAATCCGTGGTATCCATTTGGATATATCTTCCGTCTAAAGCATCTAAATGTTCAGTTGGTTTATTAGCCATAATCTTCTCTCCCTCAAAAAAATTTAAGTTTTTGTATGCTTATATTACTTTACTATTTAACTAAGTGCATTTAATTAATAAAAGAAGAATATTGATTAATTTTGCGTTCTAAGTGAAGAATAGACAAGATTAATAAATCTATTATTATTAAAATCAAGAGGTTCGCTAGTCGAATGATAATTAGAATCCTTTCTTATTATGCTTCCATCTCCCATTCTTGTGTAATTACTAAATCTCAAAACAACTAAATCTTGTTTTGGGAATATTGCTAGTATTTGTCCATGTATACCTAGGGCTGTAAGTCCTTCGTTGCCAGCAGGCCACCAATAAAAACCATAATTTCCTGATATAGCTGATGAGGTGCTATTTTCTACCCAATCAGAAGATAAAACTTCCAATCCATCCCACTGACCTTTCCTAGAGAACAACAATCCAAACCTCGCAAAATCCCTTGGGGTGCTATCTAAACAACAATATGTCAAAACATGATCTTTTGGATCTTTCCACCACTCTGAGTCTGCACGAATTAAACTTTCAATCTTATCACTTAAATATTGATCTGCATTTTTTCCTGTTGCTTGTCTTATCACTTCTCCTGCTATCATTACATCAGCATTAGAATAATCATAAAGCTTATTGCCTGGTGTTCCTATTAACTCCCGTTGTAAAGCTATTTCTAATTGATCGTCAGCATTATACAAATCTGAACCATCAAGTAGATTTAGTGCTGTCCTAACAGTTAAAAGCTGCCTAAGAGTAATGTCTTCTTTGGTTGTGCCTTTCCAAGAGGTTATAAAATCTGAAACCCGCTGATCTATGCTAGTTATTAAACCTTCGTCTAAAGCTGCTCCGATTAGAGCACTAGTAAAACTCTTTGCAACAGACCAACTCGTTACTAAGTCAAGAAACATTTTGTCTGAAGCATACTTCTCTGCAACTATAAAACCATTTTTAATTATTAATACTGCACCAGTACTATTCCCTTCCTGAAAAGCATAGTCAATTGCTTGATTTATTTCATCTGGACACAGGCCCAGAGATTCTGGATTAGCTATTTCCCAATTTAAACCTGGCCAGGCAATTAACTGAGAACTTTCTTCTACCAAGACCGAACAGTCACTAACTGTAGTAGAGGTAGAAGAGCTATTTTCTTGAGGAGCAGGCGACATCGAAGATCCCCCCCCTCCTCCACCGCAGGCATAAAGGAAAACAACCATTACTATGCTTAAAGTTCTTTGCATTTTTAGTCTTTTGCTAAGTCTAACCAGAGCAGTTCTTTTTTTGTCAGTTTTATGTTGCATGCATTAATAGAACTCTCGGTTTCTAGTATTCTTCTAGATCCAATTAAAGGAAAACAAGGAAAATCTTGATTTAGAACAAAAGCTAGAGCAATTTGTATAGGTTCAACTCCCTTAGTTTTAGCTAAAGTAAGGCATCGAGCTTTTCTTTTATTGTTTTCAGAACTTTCCCACACTCTTTCTCTTTCTTCCCTTGTGGGGTCAGATATATGTATAGGTTGGTTAAAGTCCTTTGAATCTAAGAAGAATCCTCTTGCTTGACTAGACCATGGAAAAACAGCTACCTGATTATTTAAAATATATTCCTTAAAAAGTACGTCGGAGCAGCTATGACATCCTGGCCAAACAGGCTGATTCATTCTTGCAAGACTAAAGTTATTACTTAAGACCCCAAACCCCTCTTGTCCTTTACTAATAGAATATTCTTGTGCTCTTACAAATCTTTCATAACTCCAATTGGAAGCTCCTTTAACTCGAAATAAATCTTGATCTTTCAACTCATCAAGAATATCTACAAACTCCTGTTCTGGTATATCTGGGTTATCTCTATGTAAACAATAAATATCTAAATAATCTGTTTGTAATCTTTCTAAAGAAACCTCTAATTGCTTTCTAATAGACTGAGGATTACAGTGAGGAGTATGGGCACCCTTACCTAGAATAACCACTTGATCTCTGATCCCTCTATCTTTTATCCAAGAACCTAGGTATTCGTCGCTTTTGCCTTTGTTGTATATAAAAGCAGTGTCAAAGACATTCCCTCCACAAGAAAAAAAGTGGTCAAACATTTCAAACGCATGATCAACATTAGATTGGTTATCACACCCCAAAACTAGACGCGAAAGATCTTTATTTAGACCTTTAAGTTTCGCTCTTAGCATTAATTCTTAAAAGAATTAACGTCTTAGAAAGGCTAGGACTGATGATTCAAAAGCTTCTTTTTGTTCAATCATGGACCAATGTCCACATTTGGGTAAAATAAGTACTTCACAATTTGGTATTAGTCTCATAGGAATAAGCATCTGATCTAAAGGAGTAACCCTGTCATCTCTACCCCAAGTCAATAATGTGGGTGCTTGAATAGATGATAGGTGGGCTATTCGATTAGTCGCATCTGGACCTCTAAAATTTTCTGCCATAGCTTCTAAACTAGTCTTTGCATAAAACTTTTTACTTGTTTCCATTTGAACAGGGTCAATGGCTTGTTCATATCTTGATTCAATCATTTGTTCATCTATAAGACTCTTGTCAAAAACCATTGAATCTAACCATTGCTTCAATCTGTCTTTGCTTGGGTCCTCAACAAAAGCTGAAAGTAATGTAATTCCTTCTCCAGGAAATGCTGAAAAAATATTTGTACCCAAGCCGCCAATCGAAATAAATCTATCAACCCTTGTGGGGTGGTAAGCTGCAATAAGCCCTCCTAAAACAGCTCCAAAAGAATTTCCAATAATATGACTCTTTTTTATATCCGCTTTATCTAAGAATTCAATTATAGATTCAACAGAAGCCCCAATGGGATCTCCGTCTACAGGGTCGCTTTGCCCATACCCGGGAAGATCCAATACAATACAGTGAAAATTAGTAGAAAAGGTTTGAATAGACTCTGAGAAATTTGCCATTCCAGTAACTCCCGGTCCAGAACCATGAAGGAATAAAAGAAAATCACCTGAACCCTTCTCGTGATAGTGAATTTTCCCCTTCTCTAAATCGATGAATTTACTTGTTAATTTACTATCCATAAAAATCTCCTTAATTAATAGATTTTACTAATTTAATTCGAGGCTATTTTCTTTGTTTCTATCTCTTCAGCTGGAACAAAATCTGAATTGTATAGATTAAATAATTCTTCTTGTCTCAGTAGAGCTGTCTCAAGATTCTGTTCTTTAACTACATCGAAACCTCTTATAAACTCAGGGATAGAAGCTATATCTACAGCTATATGGTACTTATCACGGGATAAGCTTTTTAATACTTTTCCTATGGTTTCTTCATAATCATCAATAAGCTTCCGTTCTAGTTTTCTATGAGCACTCCATCCAAAAAAGTTTAGCGGACTTCCTCGTAAAAATTTTAAATGTTTAAGTACATTAAAGAAGAAAAAGAAAATGGAGGGTAATTGCCTTTTCGGATACCTTCCTGTCTTTGAGTCCCTACCCCCAAAAACTGGAGGTGCTAGACTATACTCTAGTTTGTAATCTCCTTCTATTTGTTGATCTAGAATTCCTTTAAATTCTTTACTAGTTAATAATCTTGCTACTTCAAATTCATCTTTATAAGCTAAAAGTTTGAAATAATATTTAGCTACTGCTTGAGACAGAAAGTCTTCTTTAACTATTTTTTTCTCTTCTCTTTGTACATTTCTGACAAATTCTTCGTATTTATCTGCATATTTTTTATTCTGATATCCCTCTAGGAATGTCTTGCGTTGCTTAATAATTTCATCTAGTCCTATTTCTTTTGAAGGTTCAATCTCTTTTTTAGGCAAGGCCTTTTCCCTTACAAGATTAATATTTACTGCAGCAAGTCTTCCCCAAGACAAACTTTGCTTATTCATCTCTACCGCGACTTCATTTAACTCAATAGCCCTTTCAACTGCGTCTACTGACATTGGTAGCAGTCCTTTCTGCATGGCATAACCTACAATAAATAAATTAGCTGCTATGGAATTTCCCATTAAAGCTGTTGCTAGTTTTGTTGCTTCTATGAAATCTAAATGACCTTCTGAAGTTGAATCTTTTAAAGATTTCTTCATTCTAGCAGAGGATAAATCCAAGTTAGGATTAGATGCAAAAGCACTAGTTGGAGCTACATGGCTATTTACAATAACATTTGTTAATCCTGGTTTAATCTTAGACATAGCCTCTAATCCAGTAGTAACTACAATATCGCATCCTAAAATTAGGTCTGCTGCACCAGAAGCTATTCTTGTAGCATGAAGATCTTCCGGATTATCAGCTACTCTTAAGTGACTAGTTACAGGACCATTTCTTTGTGCTAAACCAGCTACATCTAAAGTAGAAGACCCTTTGCCTTCTAGGTGTGCAGCTGTTCCAAGCAGCGCTCCAAGAGTTATAACTCCTGACCCTCCTATACCAGTAATTAAAATATTATAAGGTTTGGAAGATTGTACTGTAGCTGGCTTGGGTATGTCTTTCAGATATCCTGCTAACTCCCCTTTATCACTATTTTCTGGTTGACTATCAGCTTTCTTTCTTAAAGAACCGCCTTTAACTTTTACAAAACTAGGGCAATAACCTTTTACGCAAGAAAAATCTTTATTACAAGAAGATTGATTGATCTGCCTCTTTCGACCGAAATCCGTTTCTAGAGGTTCTATGGCTATGCAATTGGACTGAAAACTACAATCACCACAACCTTCACAAACAAGAGGATTAATGAAGATTCTTTCTTGTGGTTCGTCTGCTAAACCTCTTTTCCTTCTTCGTCTAAGTTCAGTAGCGCAGTATTGATCATAAATAATTACTGATACTCCCTTACACTCTCTAAATTCAGTTTGAATTTTATCCATTTCATCTCGATGATGGACAGTAACTCCTGGAGCAAATTTACTTGATGAAGGATATTTTTCAGGATAATCCGATACAACTGCTATCTTCTTTGCTCCTTCAGAATAAACCTGCCAACTAAGGTCATCAACTTTTACTTTACCGGTTATCTCTTGTCCTCCAGTCATAGCAATAGCATCATTAACTAAAATTTTGTAAGTAATATTAGCTCCAGAAGCTATAGAAGATCTTAAAGCTAGAATTCCAGAATGATAGTAAGTGCCGTCTCCCAAATTCTGAAATAAGTGATTGGTCTCAGTAAAAGGAGCAATACCAGTCCACATTACCCCTTCTCCTCCCATCTGGCATAGGGTTAAAGTTTTCCTTTCTGGTAAAAAAGTAGCCATTCCATGACATCCTATCCCTCCAAAGGCAACGCTTCCTTCTGGAACTTTTGTTGAAGTATTATGGGGGCAACCAGCACAAAAACTAGGTAATCGCATCAAATCAGATCCACTTGAAGAATTTAACCCCTCTATAAAACTCTTAATACTAGAAATTTTTTCTTCTAAGTCATTGTCTTGTGTTAGCCTAGTAAGCCTATTCCCAATAACTAGGGCCACTAAGCTTGGAGACAGTTCTCCATCAGAGGGAAGTAAGTCTTTGCCCTCTTCATCACTTTTTCCTACTAATCTCGGTCTTGAAGATTTATTAAAAAGAATTTTAGCCAATTGATCTTCAATAATAGGTCTTTTTTCTTCAACAACTAATACCTCTTCATGACCTTCAAGAAATTTACTTATCTTAGAGGGCTCTAATGGCCATGTCATACCTACTTTAAATAACGAAATTCCTTTTTCCTTAGCCTTTTTTTCGTCTAGTCCTAATTCTTCTAAAGCTTGTCTTACATCCAAATAAGCTTTTCCAGCTGTTACGATCGCGAGTCCCTTTGTGCTCGGAAATATTTCTTTATCTATATCATTATTTCTGACAAAAGCTTCAAGAGCAGGTAAGCGAATTTGAAATAATCTTTCCTCAGATGCAGCAGGAGCAAAACCCCATTGAATATGGTAGTTCTCTTCAGGTAAAGAAAAGTCTTCTGGGATTTTTATGTTTAATCTATTTTGGTTAATATCTACAGATGCACCACTTTCAACAGTATCTGTAACGCACTTCATACCTATCCACAAACTTGAATATCTAGACATTGCCCAACCGTACATACCAAAGTCTAGATAGTCTTGCACTGTTGCGGGATTTAAGGTGGGAATCCCATAATGGATGAAAGCATGATCACTCTGATGGGAAGTTGTTGAAGATTTCGCTCCATGATCATCTCCTGCTAATACTAAAACTCCTCCATGTTCTGACGTACCTGCATAATTACCATGCTTCAGAGCATCTCCAGATCTATCAACACCAGGCCCCTTTCCATACCACACACCAAATACACCGTCATACTTCGGGTTATCAATTAAATTAGATTGTTGGGAACCATGGACAGCCGTTGCTGCCATATCTTCATTTATACCTGGTTGAAATACTATATGATTCTCTTTAAGTAAATCTGAAGCTTGATTTAATGCATGATCGTAACCTCCTAAAGGGGAACCAGTGTAGCCAGAGATATAACCTGCTGTATTTAAACCTTCAGATAGATCTTTTTGACGTTGCATAAGAGGTAATCTAACTAAAGCTTGAGTTCCAGTTAAAAAAACTCTGCCAGATTCAAGTAGATACTTGTCTTGCAGTTGGTACTCTTTATTAACTTTACTCACTCTGCACTACCATCTTGCATTAGTTCAATAAGGTTTCCATCAGGGTCTTTTATTATTGCTACCCAAACTTTGGGTCTTATTTCCATGGGATCATTCACAACCTGAACATCTGCAGAAACGCATGAATCAACCACTTCCTTTAAGTTGTTTAAATTAAGAGAGCAATAACGAAACCCGGAAGATGTAGTAAAGTCTCCTGTTACATTTTCATGTTTAGGAGGTTCCTCTAAAGCTAGGATTTTTATCTGACTTTTTCCACAATCAAGTTTATTTACCACTCCTAGGCCAGGAAACGGTACCTCACCGATTTTTTTAAAACCTAAAGTGTCTGAGTAGAAGGCTATCATTTTGTCTATATTGTGAGTAACAATACCCAAATCTATAGCACCACTATTTAATTTAACTTCTGACATAAAACCTCAATAAATTATTTTTTTTGGTCTAAACTGACTTCCTCTACCGATTCCATGATTCCATGGTGACCCCAAGTATCTCCCTCTACAAACTGATTGGGAGTCCAGAGATCATCATCATAAATCTTTATCACTTCCGCTCCAACTTCTATATCCCATCCATCTGGACCTTTCATGTAGAAACTAAAAGCTCCATCATTAACATGCCTTCCAACGGAAGCTGATATTTTTATTCCAGCTGATTTAGCTCTATCATATGCTTTTCCAACATCATCAATTGTATTTAATTCAAACATAATATGATGCACTCCGTTAACATCCCCATACTTAGCTAAAGCAATGCTGTGGTGTCTAGGATTACACCTAACAAACCAAGCTCCATCACCTCCTAAATAACTTATATAGTCACTTAGCTTAAAACCAAGTGTTTTAGTATAAAAGTCATAGGTTTTTACCAAATCAGAGGCGTACACCATGAGATGTCCTAAACCTAACCTGTCGGCTACAAATTCTTGATCGGGTATAGGTGAAGAAAATTTGTAATCTATAGTGGGTTCATAAAAGAGCTCTACTTGGTTTCCTGCTGGGTCTTCTAATCTAGCTAGTCCAGTAACAGCTCTAGAATTGGCGTCTTCTTCAGAACCTTTTGTAACTTTAATTCCTTGAGACTCAAGTGATTCTATTGCTTCTAAAAGCTTAGTCTCACTCTCTACTTCGAAACCTACATAAGCTATGCCCTCTTCTTTAGAAGGATGAACTCCAACACGCCATTGATGCTTATCTAATTTGAGATATACAGAGCCATCATCTGCTATGCCTGTTCCTTTGCTAGCTATCTTGAAATTTGGATCCGCTGGCATACCCCAACTCTCTCCAGGAACAGCTCTTGCAGGCATCATCCCTAAAATCTCTGTTGAGAACTTTAACCAAGACAAAGGATCCTTGGAATTTATACCTAAATAACCTAGTGATTTAATCTCCATACTCGCCCCCATTGTTATTTTATCGCTTCTTTACTAAATTCTCTCTCTCTTTGGACAGCTAAATCTAAATCTGTACTTAATTCTTTATTAAACAGCCCTTTGGCTAAGGAATTTATTTTCTGATTACTGTTAATTATTTCTTGAGAAATTCTATCTAAAGACTCTTCAAGTTCATTATGACTAACAACTTTATTTATTAGGCCTATTCTACAAGCTTCATGTGCATCAATAGAGCTTCCAGTTAATATAAGCTCTTTTGCTTTAGATGCCCCTACTAATGCAGGAAGAAAATAACTACTTCCTAAGCCAGGCAAAATACCTAGCTTAGTAAATGGAAAACTGAATGAAGCATTTTCACTAGCTATTCTGATATCGAAAGGGAGAATCATTGTTACCCCTATTCCTACTGCTATTCCATTAATACAAGATATTAAAGGTTTTGGGCAATCAGATATCTCTTTAACAAATGAAGTAATAAATTCGTCTTCCCCTAGTTTTATGCCTTGCTTGCTTAATTTCTTATTTTCAAGAAATTCTCTGTCAGCTCCAGAACAAAAGCCTTTTCCTGAAGCTCTCAGAATAATTATTTCAACTTTCTTGTCTTCAGAGCTTTCTCTAAAGGCAGTGATAATCTCATCACCCATATCAGGAGTATATGCATTAAGTTTAGAAGGTCTATTGAGTGTAATCGTAGACTTCCTATTTTTAATGTCGTGTATTATTTCTGAATAAGACATTTATATATGCATACTAAAAATCTAAAGGCTTCCATTTTGGAGGTCTTTTTTCTATAAAAGCTTTTCCACCCTCTTCAAAATCAGGATGAACATTTTGTTCTGAGATCAATTTCCAAGCATACTCTAAAGACTCATTGAGTCCCTTCTCTTTTGAGTGCCATATTGCTTTCTTGGTTCTTGCAAGAGCTGATGGGGAATGAACTTTGATCATATCTGCTACTTCTCTAGCTCTTTCCATCAACTTATCTTTAGCAACAATTTCTCCAATCAATCCTATTTCTAAAGCTCTTTGTGCTGACATTCTTTCTCCTCCTCCTACTAAAGACATACGGAGTACAGCTTCTAAAGGTATTTTTCTACTAAGACCAACAGGCTCAAGTCCAGCAACTAAACCCACTTTTACATGAGTATCAAAGAAAGTTGCATTATCAGATGCAATGATAATATCACTATCAGCTACGAAATGTAGTCCTCCTCCGCATGTTATTCCATTCACAGCACAGATTACGGGTTTCCAAACATTATTCTGTAAAGACGTCCATCTAATGGACTCTAAAGAAGCCTTACCTGGCTCATCATTCATGTCAGGAAGATCAGCTAAATCTGCGCCACTACAAAAGGCCTTAGCACCAGACCCTGTAATGATACCTACTGTTGCTGAAGAGTCTTCTCTAAATTTTTCCCATGCTAAAGGAAGCTCTTGTGACATTACACTATTGACTGCATTGTATTGATCTGGTCTGTTTAGAGTGATAATCGCTACCTTGTCAGATACTTCATAATTTATTGTATTAAATCTCATATTTTTCTTTCCTTAAGCTTTTTTATTATCAGGACTTTTAACTCCTTTTGAGAAAGGATAGGGAATTGATAACATTCCTATAGGACCAAACTCAGGTACTAAATCTTCCAATAAGTGTTTTTCTATTTCTTCTATAGTCCAGCCCCCTTCTTTAGTAAGAGTTTTACCATAATGTGGATGAATCATAAGAGCTAAACGGTCTCCTCCACATCCAAATATTTGTCCACTAATTGATGAAGATTTCTCACTAGATAGAAAAACAACAAGAGGACCGTTCAAAGTTGGGTCTATAAAGTCAACTTCTGTACCGTTAGCATTAGCGCTATCATTAAAGGTTTCAGACATTCTAGTAGTTCCTGTCGGTCCTATAGCATTAACCCTAATGCCATATCTTGCTAATTCAATTGCTAAAGTGTAGGTCATGGAAGCAATAGCTCCTTTAGCAGCTGAGTAATTTGTTTGACCAAAGTTACCAAAATGAGCTCCAGAAGTAGTGTTAATTATTGATCCTCCAGTATTTCTTTCTTTCATAATCTTACAAGCAGCTTGAGCGCACCAAAAGGTTCCTTTTACATGAACTCTCCAAACATCATCAAACTCTTCATCTGTCATTTTCAAAAAAGTCCTGTCTCTGAGAATTCCAGCATTATTGACAAGAATATCTACAGATCCATGCTCATCTGCACACCCTATTATAAGATTTTCTGAACCCTCTCTAGAAGATATATCACAACTATAAGGGCTTGCCTTTCCCCCCTGGGATCGGATTTCTTCAACTACGCTTTCGCTTTTTTCTTTATCAATATCATTAACTATTACTGTAGCCCCAGATTTGGCTAAGTGAAGACAATGCCCTCTTCCTATACCTCTTCCTCCTCCAGTCACTATAGCTATTTTTCGTGAAAGAATTTTCATTATCCTAAAACCTCCTTGGATAACTGATTTCCTAAATAACTATTATCCCAAAGACTATTTTGGAGATGTTTAGCTCTTCTGAAGAAAAGCTGAGGATCAGCCTCTACAGTAAAGCCCAACCCTCCGTATATTTGAATTGTAGTAGAAGCAACTTCTCGAAAAGTTTTACAGCTTTGCATCTTAGCCATTGGAGCAAGGCGTTTTATGTCTAATCCATTTTTCTTTGCCCAAGCCGCTTCGTAACAAAGCAATTTACTGGCCTCAACCTCTACTAATGCATCTGCTAAGTAATGTGCTATTGATTGAAATCCTCCTATAGGTTGTCCAAATGCTTCTCGTTCTTTTGAATATTCAACCCCCAAAGATAACACCTTCTCAGCTCCACCTGAAGCCTGTGCAGCAATAAGAATTAGACCTTCATCGACAATCTTCTTCCATTCTGACCAGAAGTCTAAACCGTTCCCTAATTTCATTTCTTCTTCTAACTTTACATTTTCAAATGTAACTTCAAATAAACTCTCCCCAGCGTGATTAGGTTGATATCGTGAACTAATTCCTTCGGTTGCAGAGTCTAGTAAGTAAGCTTCTATCGATCCCTTTTCACTTTTGCAGAACACAATTAATTTATTAGATTCAGAAAAATAAGGAACCATATGTTTAGATCCACTAAGAATATTAGATTCCTTTTCTTTTTTAGGGGAAATGCCTATGCCTGTTTGGTGAAAACTTGACCCTGGCTCTAACCAAGCTATTGTCAAAATTATTTCGCCACTAATAATCGAAGGTAAGATTGTCTTCTTCTGGTCACTTGATCCGATTTTATTAATAATGTTTGCCCCTAGGAAACAACTAACAAAATGGGGAGAAAAAGCTAGATTTTTTCCAAACTCCTCGTAAATAATGCACAAATCTAATAGATTCATCCCAAGTCCATCATATTCTTCTGAAATAGCAGTGCCTGTTATTCCCAGCTCAATAAGTTGATTCCAAAAATCCATAGAAAAACCTGGTTCCTTACCTTCTATCTCCCTTAAAGTATTGAGACTGGAAAACTGAGAGCACATACCACCTACAGAATTTCTTAATAATTCTTGATCTTGACTAAAGTCTAGGTCCATTTAAGTATTTATTCTGGTTCTTCGGATTTGTAGTTCAGTGCCTTAAGAATAAAATTAAATAAATTAGTTAGGACCTCTTCGTCTATGTTAGTTTTCGAATAAGAAACCATAGTTAACAAAGGGCCAACTACTATTGATTGGGCAGTTTCAAGATCTATATCTTCTGGTAATTCCTTTTTTTCTATCGCCCTTTCTATAATGGCTCTGCCAGGATAATAACGCTCTTCTAACCAAGGTAATAGCTCCTCTTGAAGCACTTCATCATGAGACATCTCTCCGGTAAGTATCTGAAGTACAGGAAGTACATAGGTGCTTGTAAAAAGAAAATGCAGTTGATCTAATAAATCTTTAAGATCTCCTTCTAAGTTTCCGGTATTAGGAACCTCCAATCTAGGAAGTGTCTTAAATGCATCAATAATTAAAAACCTTTTAGAAGGCCACCTTCTGTATATAGTAGCTTTACTAACACCTGCATCCTTTGCAATTTCTGTAGTGCTTAAAGCTTCATAACCATACAAGGTTAAATGTCTTAAAGTTGTTTCTATAATAACTAGATCTCTTGAGGTATCTCTAGGTCTGCCTAGTTTATTAGTGCTTTGAATAACTTTAAGTTTACGTTCTTGGTTCATTTGTAATTAATTCTTTTATAACTTCTATTTATATTCTTTACGAAACTTATAGTATCGCAATAAATTAATAATGTGTATTATTTAGTTTAAAAGGATAATCACAAACTCAATGAACTTAGATAACAGCCATCAAATAATTCTTGATAGGATTGAAATACAAGAAAAACTAGTGTCGTATGCTATTGCATTAGATCAAAGGGACTGGAAAGAACTGGATAAGATCTTCGTTAACGATGCGAAGGCTGTTTACGGAGACAAAGAAATAGGTGCAGAATACAAGTGCAATTCTAGAGAAGAAATAAGGCAGATGTGTAAAGATAACTTGAATGGATGTGGACCCACACAACATTTATTTGGAAATTTTAGAATTAAAATTAATGGGAATAAGGCTAAAAGCAAATGCTCAGCACAAGTTGGTCATGTAGGAAAAAGTCCCAATAAGAATGAAACTTATGAGATGTGGGGAGAATATCAAGATAAATGGAAGAAAAAAACTGACGGATGGAAAATTATTGAAAGGAGACTGATAGTGTTAAATGAGTTTGGAAATAGAGACAAAGTTCTTGGTCCATAGTTTAGTGTTATGAATTTCGATTTTAGTCAGGAAGAAGAAGATTTCATTAAAGAAGTGAGGAACTTCATTAAAGAAGAAAAATTAAAAGATAATGCAGAAATAGTATTTGCTCCTAATAGAGAGGCGGATGCCACTACCAAGGTAGATAGTGCTCCTAGAAGAGCTTTTATGAAGGAACTAGCAAAAAAAGGTTACTTAGGCATGTCTTGGCCTAAAAAATATGGGGGTCAAGAAAAAGATGGTATCTACGATTACCTGTTAAATGAGGAACTAGCGACCGTTGGGGCACCTGCACCCGGAAAAGGAGTGGGTTCAATAGGACAAACCATAATAAGAC
Source organism: uncultured Gammaproteobacteria bacterium (assembly GCA_913045055.1). Taxonomy (GTDB): domain Bacteria; phylum Pseudomonadota; class Gammaproteobacteria; order Magnimaribacterales; family Magnimaribacteraceae; genus CAJWPI01. The sequence continues at coordinate 58,768 of CAJWPI010000004.1, forward strand.
ATTGTTCAGAGAAACTTAAGAAAGAGTTTCTTCCACAAATACTTAATGCTGATATCGAATTTGCCCTTGGTTATAGTGAACCTGGAGCGGGTTCTGATTTAGCTTCTTTAAAGTTAAAAGCAGAAAAAAAAGAAGGAGGCTGGCTTATAAATGGGCAAAAAACTTGGACTTCATCTGCTCACTTTGCAGAATGGTATTGGTTAGCAGCCCGTACAGGGCCTGACCAACCTAAACATAAAGGGATTAGTGTTTTTCTGGTTCCTATGGATGATCCGGGTATTGAAGTTCACCCTATTGAAACCATGGGAGAACATCACACCAATGGAGTATTCCTAACAGATGTATTTGTGCCCGATGAATATGTTGTTGGAGAGGTTAATAAAGGTTGGATTTATATTTGTGAAGCTCTAAATTATGAGAGATTTACTTTTTATACAATTGGGCCTCTAGAAAATAAATTTGAAAATCTTTTGGAATTAGTTAATAACCTCAAAAGAGATGGAAAAACCTTAAAAGAATTTCCCGAAGTTAAAAATAAAATCATAGAATTAGCAATAGATGTAGAAAAAGCAAAGGTTCTTCAAAGAAAGGTATTGTCTGTAGCAATAAAAGATGAGGTTCCCTCTGTAGAAGCTGCAATATTTAAATTGTTTAGCACCCAATTGAGCCAAAAGATGGCCAATACCGCAATGGATATTTTGGGAAGAGAGGGTTTATTCCATAAGGATGGTAAAGACGCTATTGCTGAAGGTAAGTGGGAGTGGTCTTATAGAGGAACGGTTGTTGATACCATTGGCGCCGGTACCTCCGAAATTCAGAAGAATACAATAGCCAAGAAGGCCTTAGAACTTCCTTTGTAAGTTAATGAACGATCTACCACAAAAGGTTAAAAGTTGGATAGGTAAAACTGTTATCAAAGAAAATAATGCAGTAAAAGTTCAAAGAGGCCTTTGGCAAAATTTTTGTGCAGCTGTAGAGGATGGTAATCCCCTATATTGGGATGATGAAAAAAGCAAAGTCTATACCGATGAATTGATTGCCCCTCCAGCAATGCTACCTTCTTGGGTAGTTCATAATGAATGGCATCCAAATAAAGTAAAAAAGAATAGACCAATGGAACTACATTTCTTGCTTAAAGAGGAGCTTGAACTTCCTTTAGGAATAGTAACCAACATAGAAATGAAGTTTTATGAACCAGTCAAAGAAGGAGATAGTATATCTTCAGAACAAAAGTTAGTAGAAGTTAGTGGAAAAATAGAGACTAAACTAGGACCAGGTAGAAAGTGGAATATAGAGGTCACATATAAAAATCAAAGAAATGTTATAGTTGGCCTACAAAACATGCATTTCTTAGGTTACAAAAAAGATGAGTAAGATTAATCTAGAGAAAGGTAGTTTTCTACCTGAGTTGAAATCTGTCACTTCAGTTAAATCTGTTCAGATGGGAGCTATCTTCAGTAGAGATTGGTCTCCATTACATTCAGATCAAAAGTGGGCAAAGGAGAAAGGCAACCTTCCAGATATTATATTGAACAATTACACAATCAATGGATGGATAAGCAAATATCTTACTGACCTATTAGGTCCAGATAGTCGTCTAGGAAGTATCCAATTCAATATGAAAAAACCTATTTGTCCTAATCAGACTATGGTATTCAAAGGAAAAATTACAAAGAAAGAACCTATAGACAGCTATAGAAGTTGGCTATACATAGAGGTAAATATTAACGTTTCAGATGAGATTGCTACTTCCTCAGCTGTAAAAATTGCTATCAATGAAAGTGATGAAGAGAGATATTCACCTTGGCGTTTGTCTTCTGAGAAATGGTGTCCCTAGTATTAAGAGGGATCAAACTCAATAGGCATCTTTATATAACCCTGCAAAAATTCTCCAAACATTCTTTTGGCCTCATTTTCTATTAATACGAAATCAGGAATGGCATTAAGAATTTCTTCAATTATTATTCTTCCTTCCATCTTTGCTAGATGATGACCTAAACACTTATGCGGACCATGTCCAAAATTTAGATTTCTAGGTGGAGTAGGCCTAGTAATATCAAATAGATCTGGACTCTCAAACTCTCTTTCATCTCTACCTGCAGATTGGTAAAGATAAATAACTGAATCTCCTTTTTTCATCTTTTTTCCATGGAGATCCATATCTTTAGCTAACTTTCTACCTAATATATTTGTTGGATGATCAAAACGAACACATTCCTCAAACGCTTTTGGAATAAAAGAAAAGTCCTCTCTAATAATTTTAAGTTGATCTGGGTGTTGATTTAAATAAAAGAATAAGTTTGCGATGTTATTGGGAACCGTGTCTGAACCAGTAATAATTAACATACCTGTATTACCCACTATCTGTTCATCGGTCATCCAAGTATCATCTCTTACCTGCTTATTTATCCAAGCTTCGATATGTGAAGGTGAAGGAGGAACGTTTTTCCTCCATTTTTCAGCCATCTGTATTAATAACCCCATAACTTGACCAAATGCCTCCTCTCCTCTAGGAGTTACTCCCACCACATCTGGATCTCTTTCATAAAAAATATCTATAAAATGCCTTGCCTTCAAAGCAACTTCTCTATCAATCCCGATCATATCAGCGACGGTAAAAAGGGCGACTCTTCTAGCTACCTCATGGATATCCAGTTTTCCTATTTTTAATGCTGGCTTTATTAAATCCCTAGTTAATTGACGAATATTTTTTTCCATCTTAGAAACTGAAGGCTGGGTATATCTATTGGCTATAGTATTCCTGTAATCACGATGATCTTGCCCATCCATTGTTGGTATAGAGACATGTCCGGGGCCAGAATCCTCACCCAATAAAAGAGGAGGTGGAGAAGTGCCAAATATAGAAGTGTAATCTTTGTAGGAATTCAGATGGGCATCCCAAATATCTTCAAATCTACTCAGAGCCCATGCACCACCGAAATCTTCCATACAATGTACTGGGTCATCATCTCTAAGTTGCTTGTAGATAGTCCATCGATCTTTCCAAAATTTTGGGCTGTAAGGATTGTAATCAATAGTCATAATAACCTTCTGTCTAAATCACCCCATAACCCAATAAGGTAAACATATTTCTTCAGATATTTTTTGAAAAGATACTTGCACTTCTGAACCGATTATAATTTCTTCAAAATTATCTTCGTTTTGTTCATTATTAAATTTAAGTCGACCTATCATTCTTATTAGAGGATACTCCTTGATAGATACTAACCCAACTGCATAAGGGCTGATTTCTTCAAAAACTGGTAAGAGAGGTGGTCTCGGTACTACAAATGACCAAATTTCCCCCTCTCCGGATACCTGATTCCATGTATACTCTAAACAGTGGCATTGAGGACACATTGGTCTTGGAGGAAATCTTGGTTGATCACAATCATGACAATGTTGAACAACAAGTTTAGATTCTAGTGCTGCTTCCCAAAACCCTTTTTCGTATTCTTCTATACCTGGAACTGGAATATTTTTTATCACCTATTCACCTTTGAATAAAATTGCTCCATTAGGAGTAGCGTCACATGTTGTTACCAGAGAAACTTTAGCATTTGCAATTTGAGAAGTAGACACACCTCTAATTTGTCTTACACCTTCGACAACTAAGTTCATTCCGTGCAAGTAAACTTCAGATAAACTGCCTCCAGAGGTATTTACTGGTATCTCACCATTCTCAGCTATTCCCCCCTCAGATATAAATTCTAGGGCTTTTCCCTCTCCACAAAATCCATAAGCTTCTAATGAAAAAGGGATCATAGGAGAAAAGGCATCATAAATTTGTGCAACATCAACATCTTGTGGAGAATAATCTGATAGTTTCCATAAATTTTCTGCTGTGACATACGAAGAACTTTTAAGGGGGTCTTTCCCATGATAATCGGTCATAAGTTGGTGTTCAGAAGACATTCCTTGAGAAAATGAATGAATCAAAGCTGGTTTATTGTCTAATTTCTCTGCTCTCTTAGAACTAACTAATACGACTGCGATAGCACCATCACTTTCGAGACAATTATCATAAAGACAAAGAGGGTCTGAAATCATTCTTGCATTCATATAATCTTCTTGAGTTAGTTCTTTTTCGCACATATAGGCAACACTATTCTTGTTTGCATACTTTCTTAAAGTTGTAGCAACAAACGATAAGTCTTCTCTTGTATATCCATATTGATGCATATACCTTCTCATCAACATAGAACTTTCGTCGGCTGGTCTAACTAATCCTGAAGGTCTGGACCATTTCCAGTGATCATCAACCTTATCTTCAGTATGTGACCACATTCTACTTTTCGGATCACCTCTCTTTCTAGCCCTCCAAACTACACCTACTTCAGAAATACCACTAGCTATCGATAATGCAACTTGCCCTATTGCACAACAACTTGCTCCACCTCCATAAGGTGCTTGACTCCAAAAATGGAGTTCACCAAAACCCAAGTTTCTTGCAACTTCAAACTCATCATTTTCTTCAAAAGTAAAACTGCCCAAAGCATCTACTTCTTTAGCTTCTATTCCTGCATCTTCCAGAGCATTATTTATTGCCCTACAGGCAAGCTCTAATTCAGATTCTTCCAGTCTTTTTGCAAATTCCGTTTGCCCTATTCCTACAATTGCCGTACTGTCTTTTAGCATTTCCCTACTTTGGCAATTGCAATCTATTGGCTATATTATTTTTTTGGATAGCCGAAGAACCACCTAATATTGGCATTGCTAACATGTCTCTAACATACCTTTCCATATCAAAATCTCTTACATATCCATAAGCACCTAAAATCTTCTGACAATCAAGTACTATTTCTAAAGCTGTTTCTGTAACAAACAGCTTAGCCATGGACATTTGCACTGTTCCTTCTATTTTCTGATCTGCTAACCAAGCACCTTGATAAGTCATTAATCTACAAGCTTCTAATTTTGTTTTTACTTCAGAAAGCATGTGTCGCACAGATTGGTTGTGACAGATAGGCTTCCCAAATTGGACCCTTTCTTGAGAATATTGCCAAGCATCCTCAACTGCTGCCCTTGCTATACCTAGCGCCAAAGCCGCAACTTCTATTTTTTCGACATCAAGCCCCGTACTAATTATCTTACTCCAGCCACTATTCCAGCCTTCCTCACCTCCAACGATATTTTTTAAAGGAACTCTTACTTGATCAAAAGTTACATCACATGTTCCACCAACACCCTTTTGACCTAAAGTACCCTGCGGTTCTATCGTTATACCTTCAAGATTTGGAGGAATTAGTATTATGGAAAGATTTTTATACCTTTCTTCTTCTGGACCACTTCTAACAAGGGTATAAATAAAATCTGTTACATTTGGACCTGAACACCATCTCTTTGAACCATTTATAACAACCTCATCCCCTTCAATAACAGCCCTTGTCTTAACACTAGCAACATCTGCTCCAACATCTGGTTCACTAATCCCATATGAAAAAAGGAGTTCACCTTTTGCCACTTTAGGAAGGAGTTCTTGTTTCTGCTCTTCGCTTGCTGCCTCTGATAAGTTAAGTCCTGCATAACAAGCACAAAATATATATCCTGAAGCCACTCCTAAACTACGAGTAGATAGCTCTTCTATGACAGCTATGGTGGCCAACATGTCCTTTCCATTTCCTCCATATTTTTCAGGAACAGTTAAAGATGTAAGTCCTAAATCAGCTAACTTATTAAATACTTCCCTTGGGAAGTGATCTCCTTTATCCCATTCCCTCACTTTATCTCTAGGCATTTCTTTTTCAATAAACTGCCTTAAGGTATCCCTCAACATTGTTACGTGTTCTGGTTCTTGGAATTGATTCATGTTTGTAAGATACCTAAATTTGCATGAATTACAGAGCCATTTACTACTGAATTTTTAGCACAAAATAAAATAGTAGAAGCTATCTCAATTGGTTCAATTAGTCTTTGTTCACTGAGTGTTTCTGCTATTTGTTCTAAAGCAGTCTCATCATTATTTACATATTCCATTATCATCTCTGTTTTTGTAGCTCCAGGGCAAACACAAGTGGTATGAATAAATTTACCAAATAAATCCTGACACGTGCTTCTCATTAGTCCTATCATGGCATGCTTGGAAGTTACATATGAAGCCATTTGAGGTACAGCCTTCTCAGCGAGTGTCGATCCTACATAAATAATAGAAGAACCCTTCTTCATCAAAGGAATTAAGGTTCTGTTTAAAATGGTTGGAGCTACAATATTTACTTCAAGGACAGACCTTAATTGAACATCTTCTAGAGCTTCAACATTATCACTAGTCATATAAGAGGCATTGTGAACCAAACAAATCTCTTCAGAGTCTGAGACTAATTTATTCAATTCATTGAGTTGATTGTTTAGCGCTTGATTATCAGATAGATCAGTCTTTAAATGGGTGGCATTGTCTAATGGTATTTCAGTTCTTGAGAGGTTAACTATAGAGTACCCTTCCTTTTGAAATAGTTTAGCAGCCTCTAATCCTATACCGCTACTAGCACCAGTTATTACTAGAGTCTTCATTCAATCTCACTCACAATCAAAAAGAAATAAACTTACTTTTGCTTGAATTTTGGTTTTTCTTTCTTTGAAAAAGCTTCTAGAGCTATCTTATGGTCTTCCATCAATTGAGTTATATTTTCAAAGGCTGCTGCTCTGTCTATAATCGAATTAGCCATGATCTTAAGGCCCGCATTAATGGAGGTTTTTGTCCATCGAATAGAATACTTTGCTCCATCTCTAAGTCTTTCAGCTAAAGCTTGGACTTCCTGATCAATTTTGTCTTCTTCAACAACCTCAGTAATAAGGCCTATATCTCTAGCCTCTTCTGCGCCAATTTGTTCTCCAGTGAGAAGATATTTCTTCGCCCTAGCATAACCTATAAGTTGGGGCCAAATAACACATCCTCCATCACCTGCTACAAGTCCTACAGAAACATGTGGATCAGCAAATTTAGATCTGGGAGTTGCATAAATAAAATCGCAAAATAGTGCCAAAGAACAACCCAAACCGATAGCAGGACCATTTACTTTAGCTATTATAGGTTTCTCCATATCCAACATAGCATTTTGTATCTTTCTATCATGGTTGATGGTGTAAGCAGTCTCAACTGGGTCTCCGTGCACTCTTAGTAACCATTTTAAATCTCCTCCGGCACAGAAGGCTTTACCAGCACCAGTTAATATCACTATATCGATTTCATCATCATACTCAGCATCAATAAAGATAGTAGATAAATCCATGTGCAGTTGTTCACTCACCGCATTTAGGTCATCTGGCCTATTAAAAGTTACTGTTAAAATCTTATCAGCTTTTTCTACAGTAATATCTTTATATTTCTTGTAATCCATCACTTCCTACCTATTTTCTTTTTTATAATAATTAGAAATCCATTCTTATAGAAACTCCATACTCTCTGGGTCTAGAATAAGTAGCTTCAGCGTGACCAAAGGAATTAATATTAGAAGTTCCTCCAACTATCACTCTTTCATCACTTAAATTAGTTCCAAAAAGAGCTATAGTCCAACCTTTAGAAGATTCCAAAGACCACCTTGCATTAATCATGTCATGAGCATCAATCTCAAGTTGAGGTGTATTTAACATATCCACAAAACTCTCATCTTGATGGGTGTAATCAACCCTGAAAGTTGATACACCATTTTCAACTGGTGAAGAATAAATCAAACTCAAAGCTGAGTTATTCTCTGGAGTATAGGCGTTCTTGGTATTCAGCGAAATTTCAGCAGAAGTACCTGGATACAATTTTGTTATTTCAAAATCAGTATTGCCTAAGGAAGCTTGCATGGAAAAATTCTCTGATAATAGAGCTTGAAGTTCTAGTTCATAGCCATCTATTTCTGCTTCAGCAGCATTTCCAACTAATAGTTCTACAGTTCCCGTAGTTGGATTAAATCTATTGATAGAATACTGTAGATCTTTGTAATCACTAGAGAAGAATGCTCCATTTAATCTTACCCTTCTATCAGAAAACTCTGATTTAAAACCTATTTCTAAAGTGTCTACATTTTCTGGTCCAAAAGGAGCCATGGTAAAAGCGCCTACAGGTCTAGGGTTAAATCCACCGCTTCTAAAGCCTTCAGAAAAGGAAACATATGCCATAAGATCTTCATTTACTTGGTAATCTACAGAAAACATAGTTGAAGTTTCTGACCAATCTTCTGATTGCGTCATATTGACAATAGTAGACTTACTTGCAGGTTTGTAATGATTAGCAAATACAGTTTTCTCTTCTTCAGTTACCCTGACACCAGCTGTGAGATTCAATTTGTCACTCATGGCATAAGTGAATTGAGAATAAAAGGCAGTACTCTCAGTATCAACCTTATTAGTAACATCAATTTGAATATCTAAAGCTACATTAATAGGGTTCCCAGGACAGCCTGGAGCTAACCAAGGAGGTGCACAAGGGAATCCAGGTAATTGAACAGGTATCATCTCTAATACTTGATACATTCCGGGTCCTTGATAAACGTCATTGTGGTCGTAATAAGACTCATCAAAATAAAAAGCACCAACAATCCAGCTTAGATTTCCATTTTCACCACTAAATTGAAATTCTTGGCTTGTTTGGTCCTGATTATTAATATCATAGGTTTGAGAAAAAAGGACAGGACCGTCTCCATCCCTACCAAATTTGGCATCCATATCTCTTTTTGAAGTTATAGACTTGAAAGTACCCCAACTTTGTTCACTTGTTATGGTCAAGTTTGTTCCAGTAACTTCTAATTCATTAGGGAGGGTCGAGCTATAAGTCACATCAGGATCTCCAGATATGTAACCTGGTAAAAGTGGCTGTCCGCTAGGTATGCCGACTAAGGCTAACCACAAGCCGCCTAAACCAGCCCCTGCTGCAGGATCTAAGAATACCAATCCATTAACAGACTGCGGGTCATCTCTATCAGTGCTATCATAAGTTAAATCTACAGTAGTATTTTCTGAAGCTTGAAAAGAAAAAGCCGCTCTATAGGAGGTGCCATTCTTACCGCCAAGGTCAGCAACTTTTGCTTTAGTTGCATAGTCTAGTGCTTTACCCCAATCTCCTCCTTGTTGAGAAGACACTGAAAATTTAGCTGATACATTATCTGAAAGGGATACATCAAACGTTCCTCTGACATCATGTCTATCACCACTACCTAAAATAAGATCAACATAACCAGAACCATCTCCTAAAGGCTTTTTAGATACTAGGTTAATTGCACCACCTATAGTATTTTTACCAAAAAGAGTTCCTTGGGGACCCCTCAAAATTTCTACTCGCTCTAAATCTACTAATTCCATTGCAGATCCTACTGATCTGCCAAAATAAACACCGTCAATATATATCCCTACTGCTGGATCTAGGTGGGGAAGGAATTCTGTCTGAGTTAGTCCTCGAATGGTTATCGCAGAACTATAATTTCCTGCACCTGCAAAGCCTGAAGTACCTATATTCAGGTTTGGAGCAAATCCACTTAAATCTACTAAATTAGTAATGCCTTTCTGATCTAACTCATCTCCAGTGAATGCAGTAACAGCAACAGGAGTGTCTTGCAGACTTTCTTGTCTCTTTCTAGCTGTTACCACTATCTCTTCTAAAGTCTGATTTTCTTCTTCTGAAGAAATACTAAAAGATATTGGTGACACCAACAAAGAAAGATAAACAATTGATAAACCTCTTCTTAATATTCTAGATTTCATATTTTTTCTCCCCTAAGAAATATTTATTGTTTAATCATACACAAATTAGTACCTTTTCAAAACTACTAGTTTCGTATAAAAGAATTCTTATTATTCTTCTAACCCTAGTTTAGAAGAATATTCTTCCTGTAATTTATATTTCTGTATTTTTCCAGAAGGAGTCATAGGGAAATTCTCTTGAAAGAATATATATTTAGGTATCTTCCATCTTGATATTCTATCCTTACACCAGGCCCTTAATTCTTCTTCATTAGTTAATTTGGAAGCATCTCTTCGAATAACTGCACAAGCTTCTTCGCCGTATTTTTCATCAGTTAGTCCTAGTACAGCAACTTCTAGGACTCCGGGATGTTCTAACAAGTAATTTTCAATTTCTATAGGGTATAAATTCTCCCCTCCTCTTATTATCATTTCTTTGGCTCTACCTACAATATTGAGATACCCCTCTTCATCCATTGTGGCTAAATCACCTGTAGCAAACCAGCCCTGTTCATCAATGCCTGAGCTGCCATCTGGCAGGTTCCCATAACCTTGCATTAAACCTGGTCCCTTATAAAGCAGTTCGCCTGCAATATTGTTAGGAACGGTTTTTCCTTCCTTATCAACTATACGAACTGAAACACCTGGCATAGGTAATCCCGCTATAGACTTCTTTTCTGGAGAGTCAGAAGGTAAAGCGGTTGCTGTAACACCACAGGTTTCAGTCTGTCCATAACCATTTATCATATCTACACCAAAGGCCTTCTCACATTTTTTTAATAACTCTAAAGGCGGATTAGCTCCTCCTACTACAATACATTTAAAATTTGAAAAATCTCTATTGTCAAAAGAAGGGTCTTCTAACATGGCTACTAACATAGTTGGAACTCCAATAAATACAGAGCACCCTTCTTTTTCAATAATATCTAAGGTTGCTGAAGCTTTAAATATATATAACGGTAAAGACACTGCTCCAGATACTGCTGCTCCAAGTGTCATACAAGCTGATCCACCAATGTGAAACAAAGGAAAACCATGGCACACTTTATGACCTTCTCCTATCTGCCATCGTTCATGACTATTCTTTGCTGTTGTGACCAGAGCAGAGTGTGGCATTTGAGCAGCCTTAGGCTTCCCAGTTGTACCAGAAGTATACTGGATCATAAAAATATCTTTAGAGCTGACTTTAGGAAGATTCAGAGAGCTTTTTTTACCAGATTCTTCTATTTCAGATAATCCAGAAGAAAAAGAATATATACCTCGCAAGGATTGAACTTGCTCCTTAACTTCTTCAATTTGAGGTCTAACTATATTAGCACCTATCTGATCGGCATGAATTATTGCTACCGCTTGTGAAGAATTAAGTGCATATTCTAGCTCTAACTTCTTATAAAGAGGATTAAGAGTTATAAGTTTTAAACCTGCTTTAGCTAAACCATATTCCGCAAGAATCCACTCCGGATGGTTAGGACCCCAAATAGCTATAGCATCTCCAGAAGTATATCCAGCTTCTAGAAAACCTTTTGCTATGTTAGATGTTCTATCATTTAGTTCTTTATAGGTCATTCTAATATCACCTATTTCAGGCTGAAAAGAATAAACTAAAGCTTCTTTTTTAGGCCATTTATCAGCAGATTCTATTAACATATCTCCAATAGTAAGAACTGATGGCGTCCTTAGATCATCTGTGATCCACTCTGAAATAGTTAATTTAGAAGTAGGCATTTAATTCTCCTCAATCCCTTCAAAAATATAAAAATCTGTCTTACCAGTACTATTTCTCAATTCTAGTAAGGGTTGATAATCTGGATCTTCATACCATTTTTCAGCAGATTCTAAATTAGGAAATTCTAATAACACATAAGCCGCCGGCTGTTTCTGTCCTTCCCTCATCTGAGGATTATTTCCTACTGCTAAATATTTGCCTCCTTTACTTTCAATCAGCTTTAGAACCTCTGGACGATATTCCTTTAACCATTTCCAGTTGTCGTGATACATCACACCAAATGCATATCCTTTCATTTCCTACTTCCCCTGTTTAAAATTTATCAAAAATATTTACTTCTTTTAGAAAGTAACTTCCCCTCCATTCACATCTATTCCAGCTCCAGTAATAACTTTGGATAGATCAGAAGAAAGAAAAAGTGCAGCATTAGCACAATCTCCATCTTCAGGAATAATGCCTAAAGGGATGTTTGCAGTTATTCCGGCTATAATATCATCTTCAGATATTCCCTGTTCTTTAGCGCTTT